>DASVSV010000026.1:0-1957 GCA_036387915.1 Thermoanaerobaculia bacterium | reverse complement strand
CCGAGGCCGAGGCCGCCGTGCTGGCGCGAGGTGCTGCTGTCGGCCTGGCGGAAACGGTCCCACACATACGGGAGGAACTCCGGATCGATGCCGCGCCCGGTGTCGCGCACTTCGACGCAGGCCATCGCACCGGAGGCCGATACGATGATGGTCACGGTTCCGCCGGCGTCCGTGAACTTCACCGCATTCGTGACCAGGTTCCAGACGATCTGCCGCAGGCGGCGCTCGTCGCCGCGCACGACGACCTTCTCGGCCGGACGTTCGAGCGTCAGCGCGAGCTCCCTCGCGTCCGCCGCCGGCCGCGCCGCGACCAGCACTTCCTCGGCGAGCTGCACGATGTCGAGCGACGTCACCTGCAGACGCAGCGTGCCCGCCACGACGCGCGACAGGTCGAGCAGGTCGTCGATGAGCTCTCCCTGCGTGCGCGCGCTGCGCACGATCGTGTCGATGGCCAGGCGGCGCGTTTCCTCGTCCGCGATGCCGAGGTCGAGCATGTGCGCCCAGCCGGAGATCGCGGTCAGCGGCGTGCGCAGCTCGTGCGACAGCGTGGCCAGAAACTCGTCCTTCGCACGATTCGCCTCCTCGGCCTGTTCATAGAGCCGCGCATTGTCGAGTGCGATCGCGGCGCGGCGGGCCAGGTCGGCGATCAGCGGGACGTCTTCCTCCGAATAGCGGCGGCCGGAGTCGCCGCAGACGACCGTCAGCGCACCGAGCGTGCGGCCGTGCGCGATCATCGGCGCGATGATCCAGGAGTTGAGGCCGAGCTGGTGCACGACCTCGTACTGCTCGGGCGTCATCATCCGCGCGAGCTGGTCGTCCGGCATGTAATCGACGAGCAACGGCTTGCCGCTGGTCAGCACCTTCACGACCGCATCCTGGTCGGGCGGCGGACGCTTGATCGCGCCGAACTTCTGCAGGAGGGCCATGCGCGACGGATCGGAGTGCTCGGCCACCAGTCGCTCGTAATGCTCGTCGTGGCCGAGGTGGATCGCGCACCAGTCGCCGAGCCGCGGGATGCAGAGGCGGGCCAGATTGCGCATGGCCTCGTCCGAGGCCAGCGTCGACGAGAGCAGCTCGCTGGCCCGGTTGATGAAGGCCGCGTTCTCCTCGTGCCGCTTGCGTTCGTGAATGTCCGCGATGATGCCGACCCATTCGACGATCGCATCGTCATCCCGCACCGGTGAGGCTTTGATGGCGAACCAGCGATAGCGGCCGTCGGCGACGCGCACGCGGATCTCGTCCTCGTACAGCGTTCCTTCCGCGACCGCGTCGGTCCAGCGCTGCCACGTCCGCGGCGCGTCCTCCGGATGCACGGTCTTCATGCCGCCGCCGGTCTCGAGATCCTGCGGCGACTGTCCGGTGATCTCGGCCCATTTCGAGGCCCAGCTCACCTTCCCGTCGGGCGTCGCCGTCCAGACTGCCTGCGCGACCGGCGTCGATTCGACGATGGTGCGGTAGCGCAGCTCGCTGGCGCGGAGGCGGACCTTCAGTTCCTGCGCGTGCCCCACGGCCACGCTGATGCTGCCGGCGAAGACGGCGAAGAGCGCCAGCCGCACGACATTGATCCAGGAGTCCACCACGAACGCGCCGACCGGCTCGAAGAAGAACATGGCGCAGAACGTCGCCAGCACCGTCGCCACCAGCGCGGCGCGCCTCCCCCCGAGAATGGCCGTGAGCAACACCGCGGCCCAGAGGAACAGGAGGCGCATCGGCGCCACGAGGTCGGCCAGGACGAACGTCAGCGCGAACGCGACGGCGATCGTCAGCAGGGCGAGCGAGTATCGCGCCGCGGTCCGCACGCCCGCACTCTATCGCGGAACGGACGCGCCGCCGGGCTTCCGAAGCGGCCGGCGAGACGCCGGCTAAAGCAGGACACACTCATACCGCCAACGAATGGAACGGCGTCGTCCAGAGGCAGCGGGCATGCGACGGCACGGCTGCCAAACGCAGGGCGTGG
>DASVSV010000025.1:0-5397 GCA_036387915.1 Thermoanaerobaculia bacterium | reverse complement strand
GTCGAATTTGAGGACGATCACTTCGATCTCGTCGCCGACGTTGAAGTACTCGGACGGATGCGTGACGCGGCCCCAGGAAATGTCGGTGATGTGCAGCAGACCGTCCACGCCGCCGAGGTCGACGAAGACGCCGTAGTCGGTGATGTTCTTGACGATGCCGTGTGTGATCTCGCCTTCTTTGAGGCGGCCGAAGGTCGCGGCTTTCGCGGCGACCTGCTCGACTTCGACGATGGCCTTGCGCGAGAGCACGATGTTGCTGCGCTTCTTGTCGAACGAGACGATCTTGAACTTCATCTCGTGGCCGCGCAGGGCATCGAGATTCTTGACCGGTTTCGTGTCGATGAGCGATCCCGGAAGGAACGCCTTCACGCCGCCGACGTCGACGGCCAGGCCGCCTTTGACGCGGTCCACCACGCGGCCGTCGATGGCCTGGTCGGCTTTGTACGCGGCTTCGATGTCGTCCCAGACGCGCATACGAGCCGCTTTTTCGCGCGACAGGGCCACGTAGCCGGAGGAGTCTTCGAGACGCTCGATGAAGACTTCAATCTCGTCGCCGCGCTTGACCTTCACCACGCCGTCGAAGCCTGTGACTTCGCCGACCGGGAGGAGGCCTTCGCTCTTGTAGCCGATGTCGACGACGACGTCGGAGGGGGTCACTTTGATGACGCGCCCGCGGATGATCTCGCCCTCGGTCAATGAGGGCTTGCTGTAGAGATCGAGCAATTCCTCCATGCCGAGGTTCTCCAGGTTACTGGAGTCCGCCTGCCGCGGCTGGGAAGGCTTGTTCGACTCGTCATTGGACGCCATGTACTGGGGAACCCCCTACGAAATTCTTCGACGGCCTGCACGGCGATGCCGGCAGGCCCAATCAGCGCTAAGTTGTTGATACACGCCGAGAACGGGAGTGTAGCGGGCGCATCTAACTCCGTCAAGAAATCAACGGATTTCGCGCGTTGCGCTCAGGTGAAAGGAAAAAGGTGAAAGGTGAAAGGTCCGCGTCGCGTCTTTGCGTGATTTACGTGAGAAGCGTCAATCTCGGTGGACCAGTCCCCTCTCCCCGCGCACGGGGAGAAAGGACTGGGACGGCGCGCTTCGCGCTCATGCCGGCGCGCGTGTGCGTGTCTGGCGAAGCCACTTTCACCTTTCACCTTTTTCCTTTTACCTGACACCCGGTTCCGTCCTTGCATCCGCAAAACAACAGTGCCGTCCGAACCGTTACGACAATTCATTCAGCAGCGGCTGTCGTCTCTCGATCAGATCGAGATCGTGCTGCTGTTGATGCGCGATCCGGGGCGGTCGTGGACGGCGCCGGAGGTGGCGGGAGCGGTGGGGACGGCGACGGAGTCGGCGGCGATGCGGTTGTTCCTGCTCGCCTCCGGCGGCTTGATCATGTTCGAGCCGGCGGCGATCCCGCGCTATCGATATACGGACAGCGACCCGGCCGTGCATGCCATGGTCGTCGAACTGGCAGAGGTGTACCAGAGGAACCGCGGCGCGATCGCGGCACTGGTCGGTGCGCCGGTCGATCCCATCCGCAGTTTTGCCGATGCTTTCAAATTGAAGAAGTGACTATGTTCGCGAACGCCGTTTACATCCTCTGCGCCGTCACCAGCGTGCTTTGCGCGATCCTGCTCCTGCGTGGATACCGCCAATCGGGCGCGCGCCTGCTGTTCTGGAGCACGCTCTGTTTCGTCGGGCTGGCGCTGAACAACATCGTGCTGCTCATCGACGTGCGCACGGCCACCGTCGATCTGCTGACCTGGCGGCTGGTGCCTGCACTCGCGGGCATGCTGCTGCTGCTGTACGGCCTGATCTGGGAGACGCGATGAACGGACTCGCCGCCGGCGCACTCGCCGCGTGCTACGTCATCGCGGGACTGTTCTTCCTGCGGTTCTGGACGACTTCGCGCGATCGCCTCTTCGTCCTCTTCTCGCTCGCGTTCGGCGTGCTCGCCGTGCAGCGCGTCGCGCTGACGCTCACGCGCGGGAGCATGGAGGACCAGACGGTCTTCTACCTGCTCCGCCTGGCCGCGTACGTGATCATCCTGATCGCGATCCTCGACAAGAACCGCCGTTAGTTAGCGGCTCGCGCGAACCGCGTCGACGATCGCGTCGACCACTTCCGCAATCGTCAGATCCGAGGTGTCGACGACGTGGTACGTGTCGTCGAACGACAGCGGCGAGTCGGCGCGTGTCGAATCCTGTTCGTCGCGCAGGACCGACTCGGCGAGCACGGTGTCGAAGTTGGCGGCCTGTCCTTTCTGGACGAGCTCCGCGTAGCGCCGCTGCGCGCGCACCTCGGGTCTGGCGGTGAGGAAGAATTTGTGCGGGGTCTCGGGGAAGACTTTCGTCCCGATGTCGCGCCCCTCGAGCACGCCGCCGTTACGGCGTCCGAGCTCCTGCTGCAGCCGCACCAGCACGCGCCGCACGGCCGACACCGCGGAGACGTGACTGGCGGCCATGCTGATCTCCGGCGTGCGGATGAGGTGCGTGATGTCCTCCCCTGCCAGCAGCACGCGCGGCGGGTCGCCCGGCTCGAATTCGATGTTCGTATTCGCCGCGAGTCGTTCCAGCGCGACTTCGTCGCGCAGATCGATGTCTCCGCGAACCGCGGCGAGGCCGATGGCGCGGTACATCGCGCCGGTGTCGATGTGAGGGATGTCGAGCGTGCGCGCGACGAGCTTGCTGGTCGTGGACTTGCCGACGCCGGACGGACCGTCAATGGCCACGATCAATGGCGCGACGATCGACGGCATCTCACCCACGCCCTCGGCGTGAGGCAGTGCGGTTCGCAGACGCGGATGCGCGTTTCGACGGCGCGGTAGCGCGTTTCGACGATCCGGCGGCGCGCTTCGCTGGCGCGGTAGCGCGTTTCGACGATCCGCCGGCGCGTTTGGACGGACTCGCGGCGCGCTTCGACGGCGCGGCCGCTTTGCGGCCCTTCTTCGCCGATGGAGCCGGTTTCGTTTTCTTCGAAGACGTTGCCGCCGTCGTCGCCGTACGGCGCGGAGTCTTCGGCTTGGCCGGCTCCTGCATCGTGGCGAGCATCTTCACTTCTTTCGTGGTCAGCTCGCGATAGTCGCCCGGCGTGAGTCGCGGATCGGACAACGGTCCGATGGCCACGCGGCGCAGCTTCGACACCGGATGCCCGACTGCCTGGAACATCTTGCGGATCTGCTGCGTGCGCCCTTCGCGCAGCTTGACCTCGTACCAGGAGTTGCCTGCCTCTTCGCCGCGGCCGGTGGTCTTGATCTTCGAGATCTCGCACGGGAGCGTGCGCTTGCCGTCGATGGTGATGCCGCGCTCGAGCTTCGCCACGAGCCGTTCCTCTGGCACGCCGCGCACCTTCACGTGATACGTCTTCACCGTGCCGTGCGTGGGATGCGCGATCTTGAACGCCCACGGGCCGTCGTTGGTCAGCAGGATCAAGCCCTCGGAATGAAAATCGAGCCGGCCGACGGGATAGATGCGCTCGCGCACTCCTTTGATCAGGTCAATCACGGTGCGCCGCCCCTGCGGGTCTTCGACCGTGGTCATCACTTCTTTCGGCTTGTAGAGCAGGATGTAACGATGCGCCTCGGCATGCGTGATCAGCTTGCCGTCGACTTTGACGTGATCCTTGTCGGCGTCGGCCCGCGTTCCGAGCTCGGTGACGACTTTCCCGTTCACCGTGACGCGCCCTTCGCGGATCATCGTCTCCGCCTCGCGGCGGGAAGCGAAGCCGGCGTGCGCGATGATCTTCTGCAGTCGCTCGAGTTGCATCACTCTTCTGTCGGCTCGCTCGCCGGGGATTCTAACTGACTTTCCCCGGGCGCAACCTCGGCTTGTCCTTCGAAAGTCGTGCCGTCCGATTCAGCAGGTGCGTCGGACGGTTCATCAGCCGATGAATCAATCGGCGAATCGGCCGGCGAATCGGCCGGCAAATCGCTCTCGACGTCCGCCGGCGAATCACTCTCGGCATCAGCCGGCAACTCGATGATGCCCTCGTCCGTGTGTTCGGGCGCGGCGTTGATCGCGGCCACGAGATCGTCGTTGATGTTCTCGCCGATCAGGTCTCCGAATTCTTCGAGGCGCGGCAGGTCGCGGATGTCGTTCAGTCCAAAGTGCACGAGAAAGTCTTTGGTCGTGCGATAGAGGAACGGGCTGCCGACGACGTTCTTCCGTCCGGCCACGCGGATCATGCGCCGCTCGAGCAGCGTGCGGATCGCACTGCCGGAGTTCACGCCGCGGATCTCGCCGATCTCCGGCGCGGTGATGGGCTGGCGATACGCCACGATGGCCAGCGTTTCGAGCGCTGCCAGCGACAGGCGGTTCTCGCCTTTCTTGGCGAAGTACTTTTTCAGGACGGAGTCGTGCTCGGCGCGCGTGGTGAAGCGCCAGCCGCCCGCGGCCTGCTCGAGCGTGAAGCCGCCGACGTGGTCGTCGAGCACGCGCTTGATCTCTTCGAGCTGCGTGGTGACGGCCTCGCGCGTCTCGTCGAGCGACTCGGCGAGATCGTCGACGCGCGTCGGATCGGAGGAGAGGAAAAGAATCGCTTCGAGCGCGGCTCGGAGCTCGTTGGCTTCCATCGGCATGACTACGAATTATCGAAGAGCGCGAACGTCGCCTCGTCGATCTCCTTCTCGGAACGGTTGATGAGGATCTCGCCGAAGTTCTGGCTCTGCTGCAGCGCGATGCCGCCGAGGCGGACCAGCTCCAGCATGCCGAGGAAGACGGCGATCAGCTCGTTGCGGTCGCGGCCTTCGAGAAACCACTGCAGCCGGATCGGCGCCACTTCCTGCAGCTTGCCGTAGATCTCGCGCATCTTGTCCGAGACCTTGTGTACGACCCGGTGCAGCTCGATGGCCTGCGGATGATTCTGGCGGTAGCGCACCAGCGCGGTGCGGAACGCGTCGATGAGGTCGAACAGGCCGACGTCGGTCATGTCGACGTCGTTCGGCTCGTCGGTGCCGGGCGGCGGGACGCGCGGCCGCGTCCACATGCCCATGCGCACGACGTCGAGCTCCGCGAACGACTCGGCCACGGCCTTGAAGCGCTGGTACTCGAGCAGGCGGTCGACCAGCTCGCGCCGCGGGTCGTCGCCGGCGGCGCCGTCCGCGCTCTCGTCACGCGGCAGCAGCATGCGCGACTTGATGTTGATCAGCAGCGCCGCCATGTAGATGTAGTCGGCGGCGATGTCGAGATCGAGCTCGGTCATGGCCTCGAGGTAGGCGTTGTACTGCTCGGTGATGAGCAGGATGGGGATGTCGTGGATGTCGACCTCGTGCTTGCGGATCAGATGCAGCAGGAGGTCGAGCGGCCCCTGGAAGGTCGGGAGGTCGAGCTGGTACGCGGCCGCGTCGCGCTCGTCTTCCTCGGCAGGCAGTGGAGCGGCGGGCTTCAGCCCGCCGTCTTCCGG
>DASVSV010000024.1:0-2152 GCA_036387915.1 Thermoanaerobaculia bacterium | reverse complement strand
GCCCAGGTCCCTCGACTCGACGCTCGGGATGACAGCATGAAAGATCCAGCAGTAATGGCAGGCGCGGCCACATGGCCGCGCCATTTTTATCTCCCGCTCGTGGATATTTGTGGACTCCAGTGGTCGTCAGTGGTACAAAAGTCATCAAAACCGTGGAACTCAGCGTACTGATGGGGCACAGCCCCGCGAAGATCGACGAGAAGGGCCGGCTCAAGGTCCCGGCGAACTTCCGCAAAATCATCGAGGAGCGCTACGGCAACGAATGCTTCATCACCTCGGAGGACGGAGAGCGGGCGCTGGTCTACCCGCTGTCGGTCTGGTTCGAGTTCCAGGCGCGTCTGGCCAAGGTCCCGTCGACCTCGATGGCCAAAGCCAAGCTCCTGGAGCGGGTGAACTACTTCGGGCAGGTCGGCACGATCGACGCGCAGGGGCGCGTGCTCGTCCCGGCCGTGTTGCGGGAAGTGGCGGGCATCGCCGACGACGTGGTCGTCCTCGGCAGCCAGGACCACCTCATCGTCTGGAACGAACAGAAGATGAAGAAGCGGCTGAACGAGACGCCGCTGACGGCAGAGGATTACAAGGAGCTGGAGCTCCACGGCGTGTGAGTTGCCCCAGAGGCAACTGGTGAAACACGAACCTGTTCTTTTTACGGAGATCCTCGAGTACCTCGAGCCCAATCGCAGCGACGGCGTGCTCGTCGACGCGACGGTGGGGCTGGGTGGACATGCGGAAGGGCTGCTGGAGCGGCATCCGGATGTTCGCCTGATCGCGATCGATCGCGATCCCGAGGCGCTCGAACGGTCGCGGTCGCGGCTGAGCCGCTTCGGCGACCGGGTGACGTTCGTTCGCGGACGTCACGAATCGCTCATTGACATCCTGAAGCAGTCCGGCGTCGCGACCGTCAGCGGCCTGCTCGCCGATCTCGGCGTCTCGTCGATGCAACTCGACGACGCGTCGCGCGGTTTCTCCTTCCGTTTCGAGGGGCCGCTCGACATGCGCATGGGATCGGAGGGCACCAGCGCCGCGGACCTGGTGAACACGCTCGACGAGTACGAGCTCACGCGCATCATCCGCACATACGGCGAGGAGCCGATGGCGCGGCGGATCTCGCGGGCCATCGTCGAAGCGCGCACGGAAGCGCCCATCGAAACGACGGCGCGGCTGGCCGAAGTGATTCGCGGAGTGAAGAAACCGCGATTCAAGGAAATCGACCCGTCGACGCTCACGTTCCAGGCGCTCCGCATCGCCACGAACGAGGAGCTGGTCGGGCTCGATCGCTTCTGCGACGACGCGGCGAGCGTCCTCGAGAGCGGCGCGCGCCTGGCCGTCATCTCCTTTCACTCCCTCGAGGACCGCATCGTCAAACGGGCGTTCCGGAGGCTGGAAGGGGAGTGCACCTGTCCGCCGAACATGCCCGTGTGCGGGTGTGGCGCGACGCAGGTGGTCAAGGTGTTGACCGGCCGGCCGGTGACTGCTTCAGAAGACGAAGAAGAACGGAATCCGCGATCGCGCAGCGCCAAGCTGCGAGTCGCGGAGAGGGTGTAGTTGGCAGTCGAAGTCAAAGAGCAAGGGTGAAGGTTGGGGAAGGGTTGGGTGTGGGTGTGGGACGGGGAGCTCGGGAGGGGTGGAGCGTGGGGCGTGGGTGTGTGTGGATGGCTTTCTCGGACCGCGCCAATAGGCAAAATCTTCACCCTTGTTCATTGATTTCGTCGCGTTCCGCGGTGCCCCGTCATGTACACACAGAAGAAGCCCATCGACAACACTCACGTGGTTCGCGAGCGCGACCGCCAGCGCAACCGTGAGTTGTTCGCCGTCCTCTCGCTGGGCATCCCGATCGGCCTCTTTCTGCTCCTCTTCACCTGGCAGAACCTCGAGGTCATCCGCCTCGGGCGCGAGGCCACCAAGCTGCAGAAAGACCTCAAGAGCGTCGACGCCGAGCACAAGGCCCTGCAGGCCGAGCTCGACCGCCTGACCTCCTTCGACGCCGTCCAGGACAAGGTCACGACGCTCGGCTTCGCTCCCACGGATGCGAAGACCATCGTGCTCGTCGAGGGCGCAGGCAGCAGGACGCAGGTCGCAGGAGCGCCGCCCGTCGCCGTCGCGGGAGTTGCACCATGAGCCATTCCCGGTTTGTCATCCCGAGCGTGAGTCG
>DASVSV010000023.1:0-3131 GCA_036387915.1 Thermoanaerobaculia bacterium | reverse complement strand
AACCCTCTCCCCGCTCTTCGCGGGGAGAGGGGACTGGTTGTCCCTAGACGCGCCTGCGCCCAAAAGTTACGTGATGTGCACCAGGTCCGCGCCCGCTTCCACCGTCTGGCCGGGCGTCACGTACAACTCGTCGACCGTGCCGTCGGCGGGGGCGACGATGTCGTTCTCCATCTTCATGGCCTCGAGGATGAGCAGGCTCGCGCCTTTTTTCACGCTCTCCCCTTTCTCCACGAGCACGCGCACAACCCGGCCCGGCATCAGCGCTTTGACGACGCCGGTGGCGCCCATCTCCTCGTCGCGGCGGCGGCGCTTCGCGGCGATGGGGTCGATGATCTCGACCTTCACCGTCGAGCCGCCGACGGAGATCTCGTGCGTGTTGCCTTCGCGATGGTGGACGAGCGAGAGCTGCGTGCCGTCCTCCAGCCGCAGCGAACGCACGTAGCGGCCGATGTTGATGAAGTCCGCCTCCATCCAGCGGTCGCCGATGCGCACGCGGTAGCCGGTGCCGTGGCGCTGCACTTCGACGTCGAGCTCGCGCTCGTTCTCGCGGGCGATGAACTTCATCGCAGCGCCTCCCGCCGTCCCGCGGCACGCCACGCGCTGGCCGTGTCCTCGGGGAGCTTCACGTTCTGCGATTCCTCGAACGCGATGATGGCCGCGGCGGCGATGGCCGCGTCGACGTGGCTCTCTTCGGCGGGACGCTGCGCGAAGTCGATGGTCGGCAGGATGCGGTCGATGTAGCCGGTGTCGAACCGCGCCGCCGCAAAGTCCTCGTTGTTCATGATGAAGTTGAAGAACGGGATGGTGGTCTCGATCCCCTCGACGCGGTACTCGGCCAGCGCGCGGCGCATGCGCGCGATCGCTTCCTCGCGCGTCGTGCCGTGCACGATCAGCTTCGAGAGCATCGGGTCGTAATAGACCGGCACCGTGTAGCCGGCGTAGACGCCCTGGTCGTTGCGCACGCCCGGCCCCTGCGGCAGGTTGATGTAGCGGATCAGGCCCGGCGACGGCGCGAACTTGCGCGCCGGGTCCTCGGCGTAGATGCGGCACTCGATTGCGTGTCCGAGGCGCTTGAGGTCCTGCTGCGTGAAGGAGAGTTTCTCCCCCTGCGCGATGCGGAGCTGCTCCTTCACCAGGTCGACGCCCCACACCATTTCGGTGACGGGGTGCTCGACCTGCAGGCGCGTGTTCATCTCGAGAAAGTAGAACTGCTTGTCCGGCCCCATCAGGCACTCGATGGTGCCGGTGGAGTAATAGTTCACTGCCGCGGCGGCCTTCACGGCCATCGCGCCGAGGCGCTCGCGGAGCTCGTCGTCGACGACGGGAGAGGGCGCTTCCTCGACCACCTTCTGATGGCGGCGCTGCAGCGTGCATTCGCGCTCGCCGACATGGACGATGTTCCCGTGCTGGTCGCCGAGGACCTGCACCTCGATGTGGCGCGGCGACTCGATGAACTTCTCCGCGTAGACGGCGCCGTCGCCGAAGAACGATTCCGCCTCGCTGGTCACGCGCTCGAAGGAAGGGAACAGCTCTTCCTCGCGGTCGATGCGGCGCATGCCTTTGCCGCCGCCGCCCGCCGCGGCTTTGATCATGATCGGGAAACCGGCTTCCTTCGCGAACGCGGCGATCTCGTCGAACGACTTCACCGGCTCGACCAGTCCCGGCACCACCGGCACTCCCGCGGCCTGCATCCGCGACCGCGCCTCGGTCTTCGATCCCATGGCGTCGATCGACTCGGGCGACGGGCCGATGAAGAGCAGCCCCGCGTCGCGGACGGCGCGCGCGAACTCCGCGTTCTCGGCGAGGAAGCCGTAGCCGGGATGGACGGCCTCGGCGCCGGATTTCTTCGCCGCGTCGAGGATGCGGTCGATGCGCAGATAGCTCTCACGCGACGGCGCGGGACCGACGGGCATGGCCTGATCGGCGTAGACGACGTGCAGCGCGGCGCGGTCCGGCTCGGAGTAAACCGCGACGGTCGGATACCCCATCTCGCGGCAGGCGCGGATGATGCGGACGGCGATCTCTCCGCGGTTGGCGATGAGGACTTTCATGCGCGGCGCGCATTGTAATCGCTGTACCATGCCCCGCCATGAGCGACGCCGTACAAGAACAGCGAATGCAGATCCTCTCCGGCGTGGTGACCACGCTCCTCGAAGACCTGAAGAGCGGCACCGGCGACAAGGACCGCCGCCGCCAGGTGGAAGAGTGGATGCGCACGCTGGCCGAGAAATACCCCGAGTTCAAGATCGAGATCGGCCTGCGCGACTACTACCTGGCCGAGGCCGAGCGCCTGCGCGCCGACTTTGACAAGACGGGCGAGCTGGCCGAGAAGCTGGGGCTGGGAAGGTCGATCGAGTCGTTCCTCGACCGGGCCGCTGAGTACGACCGGCGGATCGCCGACAAATAGCCGGCTTTGCTCCTGCGCCCTCGCAGCGTGAGGGGGAAGTCTCATAGTCGCATAGCCTCATAGGCTCACAGGCGTTCGACGGCGGGACCTCTATGAGACTGTGAGACTCTGAGCCTATGTGACTGCTTCTCCCCCCCCTGCAAGCGAAAAAGGCTCGCCGAATGGCGAGCCCTTTGAGCGTACTGGAAAGATGGTGCCCAAGGCCGGACTCGAACCGGCACGGATTACTCCACACGCCCCTCAAACGTGCGCGTCTACCAATTCCGCCACTTGGGCTGGCGATTCAAAGAGCTTGCTGCTTACTTTTTCGCGGGCGCCGGGGCCGGAGCCGTCGACGTCGCGGGTGCGTCACCGGACATGACCGAAGCGCGAGGGCGAGCCTGCAATACCGCCAACGACAGTGAGGTGATGACGAAGGCGATGAAGAAACCCGTCGTGAGCTTGTGCAGGAGCGTGGTCGCGCCGCGCGCGCCGAACGCCGTCTGCGAGCCGCCGCCCCCGAACGCGCCCGCCAGATCCGCACCCTTGCCCTGCTGGACGAGGACGACGAGGATCAGGAAGATGCTGATGAGGACGTGGATGATGACGAGCAATACGATCATGAACTATTGACTCTCCGGTAACGACTGACTGTGAACCGGTCAGGGACGCGGATTGTTCCCGGAAACCCGGACCGCGTCAAGTGCTCCACCTGTCATCCCGAGCGTGAGTCGAGGGACCCGGG
>DASVSV010000022.1:0-35548 GCA_036387915.1 Thermoanaerobaculia bacterium | reverse complement strand
CCCACCGCCGGGGGGGCGGGCTGAAGCCACGCCCTACGTTCAGCACGTTCTGCCTTCATCGCTTGTACTTCCCGATCTCCCGGCGCGCGATGACGCCGAGGTGCACGGCGTCCGGTCCGTCGGCGATGCGCAGGGAGCGGGCGATCGAGAAGAGATTGGTCAGCGGCAGGTCCTGCGACACGCCCGCGCCGCCGAACAACTGGATGGCATCGTCGACGACGCGCTGCAGCACGTTCGGTGCGACGACCTTGATCGCCGAGATCTCCGTCATCGCCGCGACCGCGCCGCCGTTGTCGATGCGCCAGGCGGCGTAGAGCGTCAGCAGGCGGGCCTGGTCGATGGCGATACGGTGCCCGGCGACGCGCTCGCGGTTGCCGCCGAGGTCGAGGATCGGTTTGCCGAATGCGACGCGGGAGAGCCCGCGCGTGATCATCAGTTGCAGTGCGCGCTCCGCGGCGCCGATCGAGCGCATGCAGTGATGGATGCGTCCCGGCCCGAGACGGCCCTGCGCGATCTCGAAGCCGCGGCCGAGGCCGGAGATCAGGTTGGACTTCGGCACGCGCACGTCGTCGAAGTACACCTGCCCGTGCCCGTACGGCGCGTCGTACTCGCCGAACGCGGGCAGCATGCGCTCGATGGTCACGCCCGGCGCGTCGAGCGGCACGAGGACCATGCTGTGCTGATGATGGCGGTCGGCGTCGGGATTCGAGCGGCCCATGAAGATGGCCACTTTCGCGCGTGGATGTCCGACACCGGTCGACCACCATTTGCGCCCGCTCAGCACGAGCTCATCGCCGTCTTCCACGATCGACGCGCTGATGTTCGTCGCATCGCTCGACGCCACCTCGGGCTCGGTCATGCAGAACACCGAGCGGATCTCGCCCGCGAGCAGCGGCGTGAGCCAGCGTTCCTTCTGCTCGCCGGTGCCGTAGTGGTAGAGCACTTCCATGTTGCCGGTGTCGGGCGCGTTGCAGTTGAAGATCTCCGGCCCGATGACGCTGTGCCCCATGGCCTCGGCCAGCGGCGCGTACTCGAGCGTCGAGAGGCCGGCGCCGAGCTTCGCGTCGGGGAGGAAGAGGTTCCAGAGTCCCTCCGCCCGTGCCTGCTGCTTCAACTCCTCGATGACGGGCGACTCGCGCCACGTACGCCAGTCCGCATCGCCGCGCGATTCGCGGACGACGTCCGCCTCGACCGGTGCCACGCGCTCGGCGATGAAAGTACGGACGCGCTGCAGAAAATCGGCGGAGCGCGGCGACGGCTCGAAGTCCATGGCGACGCAGTATAGAAACTCTTCTCCCCGGAATCGCGATCGGGAGAGTTCTGGCGGCCCGTTTGCGAGTGGCGAGGGCGGCTGTTCATCGAACCCTGGAGGCTAATGTGCAGAAAGACAAGAAGTTAATCGCAACATCGCTGGCTCTCGCGGCGATGCTGGGAACGTCCGCTTTTGCGGAATCGCGTCCTTCAAATGAGACGCGACGCCGTGGCGACGCCAGCAGCACGGTGCGGCGCGAGCGCTCGACGGAGGCCCGTCGCGGTGATGCGTCCGGCGCGTCCGTGTCGCGCGACAGCGGCCGTGTCCCGGCGGGACGGGTCGAAGCTCGCGGCGAAGTGGGACGCGGCAGCGGCAGCACCGAACGCAATCGTTCGGGCCAGACGTACGATCGCAGCCGCAGCGAGCGCAGCGATCGCAGCCGCAGCGGCAGCGGCAGCACCGAGACGTATCGCCGCGGCGACGCGAATCGGGGCAGCAATGAGACGTATCGCCGCGGAGACGCGAATCGCGGCAGCGAGACCTATCGCCGCGGCGACGGAAATCGCAGCAGCGGCAACAGTCGCGGAAATGGCTCCTGGGATCGGAATCGCCGCGGCTCGTCGCGCGGCGGCAACGACACCTATCACCGTGGCGGCGACTCGCGCGGCGGACGTTACGAGTCGCAGCATCGCTCGTACGGCAATCGCCAGCACTACCAGCATCGCGGACGCATCTCGAACTACACGCGCTACGGCAACGGCTATCGCGTGTGGGTCATCGGCGCGCCGTATCCGTTCTACGTCCCGCTGTCGCACTGGCACCGTGACCGGTTCCGCATCGGCCTGACCATCGGCATCGGCGGCTACTACAACCCCGGCGGCTACTACGATTACTACGACGGTTATTACGACGGCTACAACCGCTCGGCCTCGCGCGGCGAGCTGCGCGGCGTCGTGGAGAGCGTCGACTACCGCCGCGACACGTTCGTGGTCCGCAATGACGCGACGGGCAGCTTCGTGACCGTGGTCATGCGCGACCGCCGCCGCGACGTCCGCGCCGGCGACTACGTCGAGGTGTCGGGCGACTGGACCCGCTCCGGCGTCTTCACCGCGTACGACGTCGACCTGCTCGACTGATCAGCCAATCGCTGCAAACGAAAAGGGCGGGCTTTCGGGCCCGCCCTTTTTTCGTTACGCCTTCTCTTCGTGATAGGCGTCGTGCAGCTTGACCGGTTTCGATTTCCTGCGGAACTGGATGTTCAGCACTTCGACGAACACCGAGAAGCCCATCGCGAAGTAGACGTAGCCCTTCGGGATGTGGAACTCGAGCCCTTCCGCCACCAGCGACATGCCGATCAGCAGCAGGAAGCTCAGGGCCAGCATCTTCACGGTCGGATGGCGATCGACGAAGCGGCTGATCGGCCCGGCCGCGACGAGCATGATCCCGACGGAAATGATCACGGCCGTGATCATGACCCCGAGATCTTTGGCCATCCCGACGGCGGTGATGACCGAGTCGAGCGAGAAGACGATGTCGAGCAGCATGATCTGCGTGATCACCGAGGCCAGTGACGGCGTGACCTTCTTGACCGTCGTCCCTTCTTCCCCTTCCAGCTTGTCGTGCACCTCGTGCGTGGCCTTGGCGATCAGGAACAGGCCGCCCGCGATCAGGATCAGGTCGCGGCCGGAGATCTCCGCACCGAAGACCGTGAAGAGCGGCGCCGTGAGCTTGATGATCCACGCCAGCGAAAGCAGCAGCAGCAGGCGCATGACCATCGCCCCCATCAGGCCGATGTTGCGCGCGCGGCCCTGATCCTTTGCCGGCAACTTGCCCGCGAGGATGGAGATGAAGATGACGTTGTCGATGCCGAGCACGATCTCCAGGACCGTCAGCGTCAACAGCGCGACCCACGCCTGGGGATCTGATAACCATTCCATGCGTTGCTACCTCCGTGCGCGCGCATTCTAATGCGGAGCGCAGCGGAGGAACGATGAGTGAATTTGGTAAGGTAGTGGCCATCCATCATGTCTTCTGGAGGGCAACAGCTGCGACGCCGCACACTGTTGCGGTCGTTTCTTGTCATCGTGATGGCCACCGCGGTGACGGGGGGCATTTGGCTTGCGGCCCGCGACCCGCTGTCGGCCGTAATCGCGGCTGCGTCACAGGCAAGGCGACGCCCGCTCGAGGCGCGGCTGGCGAAGTTCGCATATCGGCCGTCGCCGCAGCATCAGCGTGCGAGTGCGCCCGACCCTCCGGATGTGGTGCTTGCCGCGGCAGGGAGCAAACTCCTCCGACAAACGGCAGGCGCCGAGACGCCGGCGTCCCTGCATGCTGCCGGAATCGCGGAGTTGATCGCGGGAAGCCCGAATGCTGCCGAAAAATTGTCTGACGCCGTCCAAGCCGATTCCGAACGCCCGGAATATTGGAACGATCTCGCGGCCGCGCTCTACACGCGCGCACGCGTCGAGGACGACGTTCACGAGCTGTGCGATGCGCTAGCCGCCGTGGACCGGGCTCTGCGCCTCGAACCGCGACGTGCCGACGCGCTCTTCAACCGCGCGTTGATCCTGGACGCGATGAACCTGCGGCCTCAGGCGGTCGCCGCCTGGTCGGCAGTTCTCGCCGCCGACCACGGATCTGACTGGGCCGCCGAGGCGCAACAGCGACTGCACCGTCTCGACGGCCAGAACCCCGCAGATTCGATCCGGCCTTCGTTCGAGAAACCTAGCGAAGATGCCGCTATGCAGTCGCTGGTGGCGAGCGATCCGGAAACGGCGCGCCGGGTTGGCGAAACTGTGTTGCTTGCGAACTGGGGACGTGCACGAACGAGTGGACAGACGGAGCGCGCGCAGGCATGGCTCGCCAATGCACGCGTCATCGGTGCGGCTCTGCGCGCGCGCAACGGAGAACGGCTGTTGGCGGATACCGTCGCGGCCATCGATCGCTGCTCCAGTGATGCCTGTCGTAAACATCTGGCGGAAGCGCATCAGCGCTACGACGATGCCCGGCGCGCATACGGTAATCGGCGGGTCGCGCTCTCGTTCGACGACTTTCGCGCAGCGGTCGAACTGTTTCGCCGCGAAGGGAGTCCGATGGCGCTGGTGGCCGAATACTACGTCGCCAGCTGTCTCGAGGACCACAGTGACGACTCTGTCTTCGCACTGCTGCAGGACCTGCTCGCGCGCACGCCGCCGTCCTACCTGGCGCTTCGGGGCCAGGTGATCTGGACGATGTCGTCCAGCCGCGCACGCGCGGGAAAGACAGCAGAGGCGTTGGAGTTGGCCGAGCGCGCTCTAGTCGATGTCACGCGACTGGGGGAGCGGGCGAACATGAATCGCATCCGCGATGCCGTCGCCGCATTGCGATCCGTCCTCGGTGATCCCGCAGAGGCGTGGCGGCTCCGGCGCATGACCTTTGCGGACTACTCGAATCACCGTGGAGACATGCAGCGCGCGCTGGAACTGGCCGCACGCACCGAAGCGGCCGAAGGTCATTGGGGCGCCGCGTCGTCATTATTTGCGCTTGCCGTCGAGGAGCCGCTTCGTATCAATCCGCGGACGCACGTGAGCGCGATGCTGTGGCATGCGCTCGCACTGCAGCGGGAGGGATTCGTCGAGGAGGCGCGGCATCAGCTCGCAGCCGCGCGGCGATCGGCGTGGGGAATCGCGGATGACGGGCTTCGTCGGACCGCGCTCGATGATCTGACGTTCGCGGACGCGGCGGTGCTCGTCAGCGACAATCCGAATCGCGCCGCGGCGATCCTCGACCGCTACATCGCCACCGCGCAGAGTCGCGATCGCACATTTCTTCTTGCCGAGGCTCAACTGCTGCGTGCGCGAGCGGCGCGAGCGGCGGGCGATCGCGCCGCTGCGGAGAAGTCGTATCGATCGGCTATCGACTCGGCCGATGAAGTCCGGCATGACGCCGCCAACCGCGGTGCGGCGAATGCGTATTTTGCGACCGCTACCTCGGCGGCGAACGAGTTGACCGACCTGCTCGAACGTCAGGGACGCACGGCCGACGCCTTCGCCGTGTCCGAACGCGGACGCGGGCGGACGTTCCTCGAGCGATTGGCGATCTCGCGCCGGACGCGCTTGGATCCGCGAACGGCAGAGGAGATCCGGACGCGCCTTCCCGCGCGGACCGCCGTCGTGTCGTTCGTCTCGCTACCGGAGCGGTTGCTGGTCTTCACCGTCGATCCGCACCGCGGCTTGACTGTCGCGGCGCTTCCCCTCGGTGTTGCCGAACTGCAGAAAAAAGTGCGCCAGCTTACGAATGCCATTCAGCGCGAGGACGACGATCGCGCGTACGGATTGGCCGAGGAGCTCTATGACGAGCTCCTGCGGCCCGTCGAGCTGTCCATCGCCGGCGCTGATACGCTCGTGCTCATTCCTGACGCTACGACCGAGCTCGTGCCGTTCGGCGCGTTGCGAGATCGCCGGACCGGCCGGCATTTAGCCACGCAGTTCGCGCTTCTTCGCTCGCCAAGCGCGAGCGTCTTCACGTCGACTGTCGAGCGGCGCAATGAGAAGCCGGCGGACATCGTAATCGTCGCGGATCCCGACTTCGATCGTCAGCGCTTCCCCCGGCTGGCGCGGCTGGCAGCGGCGGAGAGCGAAGCCAGAAGCATCACTCGCACGTACGGGTCGGCGCGAGTATGGATCGGCGAGGAGGCGACGGCTCGACGGTTCCTCGATTCGTTATCGTCCGCCCGCGTCGTGCACATCGCCAGTCATGCTGTTACTAGCCGGTCCGATCCGATGCAGTCGATGCTCCTGCTTGCGTCCGACGTGGAGCGGTCCGGTACGGTAACAGCGCGCGAAATCGCGCAGACGCCGTGTTTTGCGCACGTGGTCGTGCTGGCGGCGTGCCGCACCGCCATGCCGGCCGACACGCCGTCGGACATCGGCACCATTTCGCTCGCGTTTCTCGCGGCCGGCGCACGCAACGTGGTGGGCACGTTGTGGAACGTCGACGACGACCACGCCGCGGAGTTCTCACGACTCTTCCATGCGGAGCTCGTCCGCGGGATTTCGCCCGCCGAGGCCATGCGCAGGGTGCAGCGGCAGATGCTCGTGACTCGGCCGCTGCGCGCGTGGAGCGGATTTGTTCTTATCGGTGCGGGTACATGAGAAACGACATGGTGTGTCCTTCTAAATGGAGGAGGAGAAAGCAATGAGAATCCGCTTCATGGGCCTGATTTGTCATATCGACCGGGCGAGGACCGGCAATCACGACATTGCCGTGCTCGTGAAAGCGGCTGCGCACCTTCCACGTCTGCGTATCCCCAAGCGACACATCGTTGGCGAGACCGAGACGGATACGCGCTGCTTCGCCCTGAACAATCACTCGATCCAGTTCAGCCTCGGCGCCGGCGTCGCGAATCGCGCCGGACTGACCGGCGTTCCCCGGCTGATGGACATGGGTGCCACTGCAAACTCGATCCTTCACCCGCGCGTTCCGGTGAAAGACGCCACCGACATCAACGACAGCCTGGAGTCGTTCGTGACGCTGCCGGCCGGCACGTACGGGATCGAAGATCATTTCTACTACAAAGGCATTCTTCCGGGCGGCACGGTGTGCGTGCCGCGGACGGTGATCTACAACGTCACCGTACCGGCGGGCACGACGCAGATCGACCTGCTCGGCTTGCCGGGCGGTATGGTGCCCCTGCGGCCAACCGCGGTCATCACCATCACCAACCTCGAACCGGCCCCGAGCAACGTGCCGCACTTCAAGGAGTACGGCAAGATCTTCCTGCCCGCCGAAGCGATCGTCGAGCCGCAGCGGACCAATCCGCCGGAGCGCTGCCTGCTTCCCACGGCCACCGAAGATTACGCCTATCCCTCCTGTGGCAAAGACGACTTCAAGAACATCGGCGTGGAGTGCACCAACAGCACGTACCCCTGAGTCGGAAAGGCTGCCCGGCGACGTGACGAGGAACCGCGAGCGAGCTTGCGGTCCCTCGTCACGTCGAGCGCCGTCTCAGTTGGGTGCCTGGACCAGACCGGCGCCGAAGTCGCGCTCTGGTTTGGGAGACAATGCTCTCACGCTCCCGAGCAGTTGTTTGTACAGGCGCTCCCCCGTGTAGCCCGCTTCGACCCAGAGCGCTGCCACCCCGGCCACATGCGGCGCCGCGGCGCTCGTTCCGCTGAGCGTAAAGTACGGTCCGTCTGCGCCGGCTCCGGCGGTAAGGAAGGACGAGCGAATACCGACGCCGGGCGCGCAAAGCGCGGGCATGCGCTGCTTGCAGATCCCGCCGGACGAGCTCCGCGACGGGCGCAGGTCCTCCGTGATCGATGCCACGGCGATGATCGACGGGCAGTCCGCGGGATGGACGATCGCTCCGATGTACGGCTCCATTCGATCGCTCTCGTTTCCCGCGGCCGCGACGATGACCGTGCCGTACTCCATCAGGACGCGCGCGACGAGCTCGAAGATGAAGGAGGGTTCCGGGCATTGCGCGGATGGTACGTCGCCGATCGACAGCGAGATGACGTGTGCGCCCTCGCCGTGCGCAGCGAGGAGACCGCGGAGCAGCTTCCAGTCGCTGCTTTCGCCGTCGCCGTCGTAGACGTTCACGACCAGCAGGGTCGCGTCGGGTGCGACGCCGTAGCGCGGCAACTGTGCCGGCCGGACCGGTCCGGCCACAATCCCGGCGCAGTGGGTGCCGTGTCCGTTCCTGTCGATGGCGTCCGGACCGTCCAGGACGATCGGCGGCTTGGCCTCCGCCTGCGGGAAATCGGGATGCCCGAAATCGAGACCGCTGTCGAGAACGGCTACGACCGCTCCCTTGCCGGTCGGCTGTCGCTTCCCGCCACCGACACCGACCGCCCTAAGATTCCACGGCAGATCACGGCGGTCCGCTTCCCGCGCCTCCGTGAACATCGGCGCGACGCGAAACAGCCGCCGGTCCGGTTCGACGACGACGCGACTGTCGCCGTCGAAGTGGATCAAACCGCCGAGACGCTCGCGCAGGACCTCCGCGGGTCGGGGCACGTGGATGAGCCGCGTGCCATCGGGGAGCTGGAGCACGTCGTCGCCGGTCATCGGCGGCGTGTCGGACCAGAACTCCTTTCGCAGTTGCTCGGGCACGGCGTCGAGCGCGCCCCGCGTCATGAGAATGCTGTTGCCGGTGTCGGTGCCCATCGTTTGATCCTCGATTCATCAGGTTGGAAAGACGCAAGTCATCGTTTTCCCCCTGCGATCGCGAGTCTACGCCGGCTTGCCCCACAAATACCCCTGCCCGAACTCGATGCCGAGGCTGCGGACGACGTTGAGGTCGCCGGTGGTTTCGATGCCTTCGGCGACGACGGTGCAGCCGAGGGTGCGGGCGATGCGGGTGTAGCGGCGGAGGTGCTCGATGCGGGTGGGGTCGTGCTCGATGCCGATCACGCAGCGCTTGTCGATCTTCATGATGTCCGGCTCGAGCATGATCAGCGACTCCAGGCAGCTGCTGCCGAAGCCGACGTCGTCGATCGCGATCATGATGCCGGCCGCGCGCAGTGCCTGCACCGCCGGGACGAGATAGGACGGGTCGCCGATGATCTGCTGCTCGCTGATCTCCAGGCAGAACGTCTCCGCCGGCATCGGCCGCGGAAAGAGATCGAGCAGGTGCTCCGGCGGGATGGCCAGCAGCGTGGTCGGGAAGATGTTCAGGTGAAAGCGCGCGTAGGGCGGCAGCTTCATGGCCGCGGTCACCGCGGAGCGCAGGCACGCGTGATCGACGAGCGTCAGCACGTTGCGCTCGGAGCAGAGGCGGAAGAAGTTGTCCGGCATCTCGAACGCGCCGTTCGAGTAGCGGCTCAACAGCTCGTACCCGACCGGACTCTCGTCGTGCAGCCGGTAGATCGGCTGCTTCACCGTCAGGATGTGTTTCCCCTCGGTCAGGTTCGAGCACATGTCGGTCTGCGCGCGCAGCCGCTGCGCGGTGTCGTCGAAGTCGCGCGACTCGAACAGCACGCGGTTCTTGCCGTCGTGCTTCGCCCGCGACAGCAGCAGTTGCGCGCGCGACAGCACCTGGTCGACGGCGGGCATCTCCGCGGTGAGCAGCATCGCCGCGATCGACGCGGTGACGGTGGTCGTCCCGCGGCTGTGCTGGATGATGGCCGTCGACACCGCCAGCCGGATGCGCTCGGCGACACGGGTCACCTCGGTCGGGTCGGTCTCGGGGAGGATGAGCATGAACTCGTCACCGCCGAGGCGGCCGACGTAATCGACGGCGCGGACCGAGGCGCGGAGGCGGCGGCCGATCTCTTTCAGCACGACGTCGCCGACCGCGTGGCCGAGGTTTTCGTTGACCGACTTGAAATCGTCGAGGTCCGCGACCAGCACCGCCGCGGGGTTCCCGTCGCGTGCGAGATGCTGCACTTCGCGGGTGAGGGCCTGCTGCAGGCCGCGGCGGTTGAGCAGCTCCGTCAGCGGCTCGATGAGCGTCAGCCGCTCCAGATGTTTGTTCGCGCTCTCGAGCTCCTTCTTCATCCGCGCCAGATCGCGAACGCTGCGATGCCGCTCGACCGCGTAACGGATCGACCGCAGCAAAGACTGAAAGTCGATCTCTCCTTTGAGCAGGTAATCCTCGGCGCCCTGATGCAGCGCGTCGCTGGCCAGCGCGACGTCGCCGCGGCCGGTCAGGACGATCACCGGGATCTCGTGCACGCACTTTTCGAGACGCTCCAGCGCCTGCAGGTCGTTGGCGTCGGGGAGGCCGAGGTCGAGGAGGACCACGTCGACGTCGCCGCGCTCGACCGTGTCACAGGCCGCGGCGGCGGTGGTCACGTGCCGGATCTCAAAGTGCGGATCGTCGGACGCCGACAGCAGCTCGCGCAGCGAGCGTGCCGAGCGTGCGTCGTCTTCGACGATCAGGAGGCGAAGAGTCCCGGCGGGGGCGAGCGCACTGGAGAGGACCACACGCTACGGATATGCCTGTGTCCGCGTCACAAATGTGACCTGGGTCACGAATGATGGAAAAAATTTAGGGGGCAGGGGCAGGGCGCTCACTTTTGGTGAAGACAACCCCTCATCCGCCCTTTGGGCACCTTCTCCCCTCACGAGGGGAGAAGGGCAACAAACAGAGAATCTCGCGAGAAATGAACTTTGTTGCCCTTCGCCCCGCGAGGCGGGGAGAAGGTGACGAAGGCGGATGAGGGGCCGGCGCTCGCCCAAAGTTCGCGCATATGTGGGGGCGCGGGCGGCAACCAATTCCTGCGCCCCGCGCCCTGCTGCCTGCGCCCTGCATCACAGCTTCAGCTCTCGGAAAGAGCGGGGGATGTCGGCGGTGAACTCGACCTTTTTTCCGGTACGCGGATGGATGAAGGCCAGCGTTTTTGCGTGCAGCGCAAGACGGCGCAGTTCTTCGTCGCGTCCCTTGCCATACATCGTGTCGCCGACGATCGGATGTCCGGCCGCGGAGAGCTGCACGCGGATCTGGTTGCGGCGCCCCGTCTCCAGCGTCACCTCGAGCATCGAGTAGCGGCGGCCGGAGGCGATGGTGCGGTAGTGCGTGACCGCTTCCTTCCCCTTCGTGGCGTCGGCGACGATGCGCACGCGCAGGTCGCGGTCTTCGACGAGAAACGAGCGCATCGTGCCGGACGGCTCCTTCAGTTTGCCGAACACGATGGCCACGTAGACGCGGTCGATGTCGTGCTTGGCAAAGTATTCCGACAGCTTGTCGCGCACGTGCGTGTTCTTGGCGAAGACCAGCACGCCGGAGGTGTCGCGGTCGAGGCGGTGCACGTGATGGACGGGCGTGCGCGCGTACGTGGTGAGGAACGACTCCGCGTTCTCGTGCCGCACTTCGTCGGTGGGGACGCTGAGCAGGTGCTCGGCTTTGTCGATGACGATCACGTCCGCGTCTTCGTAGATGATGCGCACGCGCGGGTCGATGCGCGGCCCCTGCGTGCCGACGTCCACGCGGTCGTCGCCGGTGATCTCCCGTTTGGCGTTGCGCTCCGGCTCCCCGTTCACCCGCACGCGATCCTCTTTGAGCATCGTGCGCAGCGTCGTCTTCGAGGAGTCGGGGAAGCGCTCCTGGAGCACGTCGAGCAGCGTAGGCATGGGGGGAAACTATCACGCCTCAGGTACGAGGGATGAGGCATGAGGTATGAGGGATGAGGTATGAGGGATGAGGGATGAGGTATGAGGCAGAGGCCGCGCCGGCTACCCACTCAT
Source organism: Thermoanaerobaculia bacterium (assembly GCA_036387915.1). Lineage (GTDB taxonomy): Bacteria > Acidobacteriota > Thermoanaerobaculia > Gp7-AA8 > Gp7-AA8 > QHVT01. The sequence continues at coordinate 24,126 of DASVSV010000022.1, read as the reverse complement.
CCCTCATCCCTCATCCCTCATCCCTCATACCTCATGCCTGAGAATGGCCCGAGGTCTGCACGCCCTTGGCGGTTCATGACGCTGCCTCCATGCTACGTCCCTCTCGATGATGAAGACGCGCCGTTCGAGCCGACACGGCGCGGGTTCCTGATCGGCTCCGCGGTCGTGACCGCGAGCGCGTTCGTCGGCCCGCTTTTGGCCGAGGACGTGAAGCCGGTCAAGGATGCGAACGCGACGAAGTTCGCGCTGAACGTGAACGGCAAAGTGCACGAGCTCGAGCTCGATCCGCGCACGACGCTGCTCGACGCGCTGCGCGAGCATCTCGACCTCACCGGCGCGAAGAAAGGGTGCGACCAGGGGGCCTGCGGCGCGTGCACGGTGCTGGTCGACGGCCGCCGCGTGAACTCGTGTCTCACGCTGGCGGTGATGCACAGCGGCAAGAAGATCACCACCATCGAAGGCCTGGCCGCGAACGGTGCGCTGCACCCCGTGCAGGCGGCGTTCGTGAAACACGACGGCTTCCAGTGCGGCTACTGCACGCCGGGGCAGATCTGCTCCGCGGTCGCGCTGATTCGCGAGGGACACGCGAAATCCGACGACGAGATCCGCGAGTGGATGAGCGGCAACATCTGCCGCTGCGGCGCCTACGTGAACATCGTCGAAGCGGTGAAGGAGGCAGCCCGCAATGCGACCGTTTGACTACGCACGCGCCTCCAGCGAAGCCGCCGCGATGAGGTCGAGCGCGATGGCCAAGACGAAGTTCATCGCCGGCGGCACGAACCTCGTCGACCTGATGAAGAACGAGGTCGAGCAGCCCGCGCACGTCGTCGACATCAACGGCCTGGGGCTGAACCGGATCGAGCGCACCGGCGGCGGCGTCCGCATCGGCGCGCTGGTGCGCATGAGCGACGCGGCGGAACATCCCGAGGTCGCGCGGAACTTTCCGGCCATCGCACAGGCCCTGCTCCTCTCCGCATCGCCGCAGTTACGCAACGCCGCGTCGCTGGGCGGCAACCTCATGCAGCGCGTGCGCTGCCCGTACTTTCGCGAGCTGACCTGGACGCCCTGCAACAAGCGCGATCCCGGCAGCGGCTGTTCGGCGAAGGACGGCGACAACCGCATGCAGGCCATCCTCGGCACGTCCGAAGCCTGCATCGCCACGCATCCCTCCGACTTTGCGGTGGCGCTGGCGGCACTCGACGGCGTGCTGACCATTCGTGGCGCGCGCGGGGAACGGCAGGTCGCGGCGACCGACTTTCACCTCCTGCCGGGTAAGACGCCGCACCTCGAGCACGACCTCAAACCGGGAGAACTGATCACGTCGATCTACATCCCCGACGCGCCGCACTCGCGCAGATCCGCGTATCTCAAAGTGCGCGACCGCTCGTCGTACGAGTTCGCGCTCACCTCCGCCGCGGTCGGACTCGACGTCAGCGGCGGCGTCATTCGCTCGGCGCGCGTGGCCATGGGCGGCGTCGGCACGAAGCCGTGGCGCTCGCGTGACGCGGAGTCGGCGCTGGCCGGCAAGGCCGCGAATGAAGCGACGTTCCGCGCCGCCGCGGAGGCGGCGATGCGCGATGCGAAGGGGCAGGGTCACAACGACTTCAAGATCGAGCTCGGGAAGCGGACGCTGGTCCGCGCGCTGACCGACCTGGCGGGCGGTGCGGCATGATCGGCGACGCGCGCGATCGCGTGGACGGCCGCCCGAAAGTCACGGGCGAGGCGCGCTACGCGGCGGAAAACAATCTCCCCGATCTCGTGCACGCGGTGCTGGTGATGTCGACCGTCCCCGCCGGCACGATCAAGTCGATCGACACGGCCGCGGCGAAGAAGGCGCAGGGCGTCATCACCGTGATGTCGCACCTCAACGCGCCGAAGCTGAACTTCCCCGGCAGCGCTGGCGGCGGCCGCAACGAGACCGGCGGGCAGCCGCGCAGTCCGAGCGGCGGCGGCGCGGCACCGGGCGGACCGCCGGCGGGCAATTACGCCGAGCCGAAACTGATCCCGTTTCAGAGCGACGCCATTCATTACACGGGGCAGCAGATCGCGGTGGTGGTCGCCGACACGCTCGAGCATGCGACGCATGCCGCGGCGCTGGTGAAGGTCACGTACAACACCACCGCGCCGCGCACGGACATGCGCGCGCTGCGCGCCGAGGCGGTGGACAAGCCGCCGGGGCCGCAGAGCCAGCCGTTCAGGAAGGGCGATCCGCACGCCGCGTTCGACAGCGCGCCGGTGAAGATCGACCGCATGTACACGACGCCGTATCAACATCACAATCCGCTGGAGGCGCACTCGCTGGTCGCGGCGTGGGACGGCGACAAGCTGACGCTGCACGATTCGGCGCAGAACATCTTCGCCACGCGGCAGACGCTGTCGCGCGCGTTCGAAGTGCCGCTGCCGAACGTGCGCGTGCTCTCGCCGTACGTCGGCGGCGCGTTCGGCGCGAAGGGCTCGGCGTGGCCGCACGTGCTGATCGGCGTCATGGCCGCGCGCGCGGTGAAGCGTCCGGTGAAGTTGTGGATCCCGCGGCGGCAGCTCTTCTTCACGAACGGCCATCGCCCGGAGACGGAGCAGCGCGTGGCCCTCGGCGCGACTCGCGACGGCAAGCTGGTCTCGATCATTCACGACACGATCTGCCAGGGCAACGCCGTCAACGACTACAACGAGCGCTCCACGCGTCCGACGCGCACGCTCTACGCGACGCCCAACATGTACGCGGCGAACAAGGTCGTGGAGCTGAACGTCTCCAGCGGCACGTACATGCGCGCGCCCGGCGAGAACCCCGGCGCGTTCGCGCTGGAGTCGGCGCTCGACGAGCTCGCGTACGCGGTGAACGTCGACCCGCTGGAACTGCGCCTCATCAATCACGCCGACGTGAATCCGTCGGACGGCAAGCCGTGGTCGAGCAAGTCGCTCAAGGAGTGCTACGCGCGCGCCGCGGAGCGCTTCGGCTGGACGCAGCGCAAACGCGAGCCCCGCTCGATGCGCGACGGCCGCACGCTGATCGGCTACGGCATGGCTTCCGCCACGTACGGCGCGCACCGCGCTCCCTGCTCGGCGCGCGCGGTGGCGAACGCGGACGGCACGGTCACGATCTCCAGCGGCTCGCACGAGATGGGCTGCGGCACCGCGACCGTGATGGCGCAGGTCGCGGCGGACGTCCTCGGCATTTTGCCGGATCGCGTGCGCTTCCTCTACGGCGACACGACGCTGCCGACCGCGCCGATCTCGGCCGGCTCGATGACCGCGTCCAGCGTCGGCGCGGCCGTGTTCGAAGCGGCGACGGAGCTGAAGAAGAAGATCGGCGAAGGCGCGCCGCGCCCGATCGAAGTACGCGTCGACTCGCGGCCGCAGGAGAGCTCGCAGCAGTATTCGATGCACGCCTTCGGCGCCCACTTTGTCGAAGTCGGCGTCGACGCGGACCTCGGCATCGCCCGCGTGCGCCGCATGGTCAGCGCGTTCGCCGCCGGACGCGTGCTCAATGCCAAGACGGCGCGCAGCCAGTACATCGGCGGCATCGTCCAGGGCATCAGCGCCGCGCTGATGGAACAGACCCACTTCGACGCGCGCCCCTCGATCGCCTCATTCACGAACGTGAACCTCGGCGAGTACCTTGTGCCGGTCAACGCCGACATCCGCAATCTGGACATCATCTTCGTCGAGGAGCACGACGCACATATCAACCCGATCGGCGTGAAGGGCATCGGCGAGGTGGGCATCGTCGGCGTCGCGCCGGCGATTGCCAACGCTGTTTATCACGCCACGGGAAAACGGATTCGCGATCTGCCGATCACGATCGAGAAGCTGCTTTGAGCCTGTCGCCGCACGCGTGCGCGCCTCAGTCCCCTCTCCCCACCGCAGTGGGGAGAGGGTTAGGGTGAGGGGCTCCCTTTTCCCAAGCGCCACAACCCCTCACCCTAACCCTCTCCCCGCTCTTCGCGGGGAGAGGGGACTGGTTACTCCAAGCCTTCGACATCCTCGGCCATCATCAACCCGGAGGCCTCGTCGATGAGTGAGAGCACGGCGCGGGTGCCGTCGGGGGAGATCGCGTACGTCTCGGCCTCGGCCACGATCAGCGGGCGTCGCGTCGCGGTCGTGTCTTCGCCGGGACGAAAGTCCTGCGCCACGACGACCACGCGTCCACTTGCGTCGACTGCACGGAAGGCGATCGTGTGCGTCGTCCCGAGCCACTGCGCGCGCAGCGCGATCACGCCCGTCAATCCGCTGGCGACGGTGAACACGTTGCGGTCGCTGACGCGCACCACGTGCAGCGTGCTCGCCCCGGCCTCCGGGCGCTGATAGACGACGTACTGCCCGTCGGCCGAGACCACCGGATGCACGGTCTCGCCGGCGACGACCAGCTCCGCGTCGCCGCCGTTTCGCGCGATGCGCCAGAGGCCGTCGTGCTTCGGGTTGGTGGAGTCGTAGTAGATCCAGTCGCCGGCGATCGGCATCGACGGATTCTCCGCGTCGACGCCGTCGCGCGTGACCGGATGCGGATTCGCTCCGTCCATGGCCGCGGTCCAGATCTCAAAGTGTCCGCCGCGATTCGAGCTCCAGAACAATGCCTTGCCATCCGGTGCGGGCTGCGGATCCCAATCCACCCCGCCGTGATCGGTGACGCGGCGCAGGCGGCCGCTGTCGAGCGTGACTTCCCAGAGGTCCACGTTGCCGCCGCGGTCCGACGCGAAGACGATGCTCGTGCCGCCGTTCGCGTACGCGGGCTGGCGATCGACGCTCATGCCGCGCGACAGCCAGCGCGTGGTGTTGCCGCGCAGCGTCACTTCCTGCAGGCTCTGGCGCGTCACGTCCTCGGTGAACACGATCCGTCCGCCCGGCGCGATGTCGACCGTGTCGGCGGCGCTGTGCGGATTGCGCAGCAGCACGCGCGAGCGGTTGCCGTCGATCTCGTGCAGCACGATCACGCTGCTGCCGCGGCGCCGCGGCAGGCCGACCGACGCCAGCCCTTCGAGCTCCGCGTACACCAGCGCGTCGCCGCTCTTCGTCCAGGCCGCGCCGGAGAGGAGTCCGTGCGCCGCCTTGCGCGAGAGCGTGCGCCGCGCGCCGGACCGTGTGTCGACGAGCATCATCGAGCCGGCCGTCGTGCCGCGCGGACGCATGTTGACGGCGATCCAGCGCTCGTCCGGGGACCAGCGCGGCGCGCTCAGCTCCGCCTCGGTCGACGACGCGAGCTCGCGCACCGGACCGCCGTCCAGCGGCGCGACGCAGAGCGTCGACACGCGTCCGCCCGCGGCGCGGTCGCGGATGAACGCCACGCGATTGCCGTGCGGCGACCAGTCGCCGTCGAACGCGTTGTCGATCAGCTTGCGCGGATCGCCTCCCACGACGCCGACGCGGTAGATCGCATTCGCGCCGTTCGTCGTTCGCGTGAACAGCAGCGCAGAACCGTCGCGCGTGAAACGCGGTGCGGTGTCGTCGGGGCCGGAGGTCACGGGCGCTTCGGTGCCGTCGGCGAGCTGCTTGAGCCAGATGCGATTGGCGCCGTCGCGCGCGGAGACGAACGCGATCAGCTTGCCGTCCGGCGACGCGGCGGGGGAGCTGTCGCGGCCGGACCACGTCAACGTGCGCAGCCGCGGCGGCTCGGGCTCCGCCGACTCGCGCGAGAGAAACGCGGCGGTGGCGATGCCGGCGGCGATGAGCGTCAGCAGGATGATGCGCGTGCTGAGCTTCAGTGGTTGCGCCGGAGCCTCGTCGCGTTTGACCGGCGCCGGCGACTTTGCGGACGTGGTCACACTCTTCGCCGCGCTGTCGAGCGCAAAGGCGAGGTCTTTCGCGGACGAGAAACGCTGCGCCGGATCTTTCTCCAGGCAGCGCAGCACCAGTCCTTCAACCGCGTCGGGGATGTTGGTCAGCTCGGGCGGATCGTCGACGAGGATGGAGTTCATCGTCTCCACCGCCGACTTGGCGTGGAACGGGACGCGGCCGGTGAGCATCTCGTACAGCACGATGCCGAGGGAGAAGATGTCGCTGCGGGCGTCGAGGGGGGTGCCGCGGACCTGCTCGGGCGACATGTAGTGCGCGGTGCCCATCACTGTACCCGGATCGGTGCGCACCAGCGTGTTCGAGTCCGTTTCGCTCGGTTTGGTCGTGGCCAGTCCGAAGTCGAGGATCTTCAGCAGCTCGCCCTCGGTGATGAAGACGTTCTCCGGCTTGAGGTCGCGGTGGATGACGCCTTTGGCGTGCGCGGCCGCGAGTCCGGAGGCGATCTGCGCGGCCCAGGTCAGGGCGCGGCGGACGCTGAGGCGGCTTGTGTCGATGCGCTCGCGGAGCGTCTCCCCTTCGAGCAGCTCCATGACCAGATACGGCGTGCTGGCGCCGGACTGCGTCAGCTCGCCGACGTCGTAGAGCGCGCAGAGGTTGGGATGGCTGAGCGACGACAGCGCGCGCGCCTCACGCTCGAAGCGGAGGCGCATCTGCGGGTCGATCCAGCGATGCTGCGGCAGGACTTTGATGGCCACGGCCCGCTCGAGGCGCGTGTCGGTGGCGCGGAAGACGTGGCCCATTCCGCCGGCGCCGATCTCGGCGTCGATGCGGTAGGGACCCAGTCGTGAGCCGGTGGCCAGAGGCATGCGTCAGCTTTTCTCTTCGTCCCACCACTTCGACAGGTTCTGCGTCGGCACGCGCGGGCGCTCGGAGTAATGCGACGTGTCGTTGAAGAGAGTGAGCCGCACGTGCACCGGGTCGCGGAAGTCGAGGACGTTCAGGCACGCCGGCGCCTGGTCGAGACGGTCGCGGTAACCGCGCGCGTCGAAGCCGAGGAGGCTGCTGATGAGGATGCGGATGGTGGCTTTGTGCGAGACCACGAGCACGCGTTGCCGCGGATGATTGGTGACGATGGTGCGGATCGCCGGCAGCGCGCGGGCGAGCACCGCCACGCCCGACTCGGCCCCTTCCGGCGCGAAGGTGAACGGGTCTTCCTCCCAGGTCTCGTACTCACCGGGGAAGCGCTCTTCGACTTCCTGCCGCGTCAGCCCTTCCCACCGCCCGTGGCTGATCTCTTCCAGTCCCGGCATCGGGATCGGCGTCAGTCCGCACCGTCCGCCGATGATGGTCGCCGTCTCGACCGTGCGCGAAAGCGGACTGCAGTAGATCGCGTCGACGCCGTGCCGCTGCAGCCGCTCCCCGAGCCGCGCCGCCTGCCACCGCCCATCTTCCGACAGGTCCACGCCGACGGCCCCGGAAAACCGGTTCTCCGCCGTCAGATTCGTCGCACCGTGGCGGACGAGATAGATCCGGGTAGCCTCCATGGAAACGCGTTCATTGTAGATCGCGGATTGCGGAGGAAAGTTCCCTCTCCAGAGATCACCGCGTCTTTTGCCAGAGAGCGCGAGCGTCGTCGGGGAGGTCTTGAATGTGCTCTTCGACTTTCGCGGAGAGGCTGCTGTCTGATTCGAGCAGGGCGTGGATGTCCCACATGTCGACCGGACCACCGGCGTAGAGCTTCAAGAGGATGAGGTCCACCGCATTGACTACAGCGATCTCGCCGTCGCCGACGGGATGCATATCAGCTCGCGCCACGATTGCTGCCTGCACTTTGTATCGGCCGACGACAACGTCGAGAGGGATTTCGTTCTCACGATTGACGCGAACGACGCCGGCAAGCGGGTCATCGAAATCGCCCTTGCGTACGTCGACCGTTGCTCGCGCGAGCTCCTGCCAGAAATGCTGCGCCAGGACCGTGCGATCGGTCGTCATGAAATCGTTGTCGGATGTCGCACGAGCGACGCCGTGGATGGACATTGCTGCAGCGCCGATGAGCGCGACGCGCACGCCGCGCTCACTGCAGTAGCGGTAGACGTCATTCAGGAGCGTCAAGGATCGAGATCCTCCATGCAACGAGAAGGTCTCCGTCCGGCGCGCCGTTGTTGCTTGAGGTGCCGCTCGGCCGAGGCCAGGTCGATGCGGCGTGCCGAGGCGAACATGGCGGCAGCTTCGGCTCCCAACCGGTGAGCTAGCGCAATCCGCTCCTCGGGCGGAAGCTTGATCACCGCTTCGCGCTGCTCCTTGCGCAGTTCTTCGGCCACTCGCGATCTCATGCGCTGAGTATAGCGACGGCCGTGGAAAGCTGGCGTCCCGCCGGCTGTAGGCGCGGGCGTCCCGCCCGCGCTCTCGGCGGGGGCAGGCGAGACGCCTGCCCCTACAGCCGCCGGGACGGGCGGCGGTCCGCGGCTGGCGTCACCGCAGTCCTTCGCGCACGACTTCCGCCGCCTCGTGCTTCTTCCCGTCCACCTCGTAGTCGAGGCGGCGCATCTTTGCGTCGTCGATGGTTCCGCGGAGAGATTCGAGGGCAATCGTCGCGCGCTGGCAGCGTTGATCGAGGTCGGTGCGAGTGACGACGACGGCGTCGTATTGGGGGAAGTCGTGGCGGTGGTCTTCGAGGATGGTCAGTTGCAGCGGTTCGCTGACACCGTCGATGGAGTTGCCGGCGATGAGGTCGACTTCGCCGGCGGCGAGGGCTTTGTAGGTGAGGCCGAGGTCCATCGTGCGCGGGGTGGTGGTCACGGCGAGGCCGTACGCTTTCTGCAGGCCGGGCCAGCCGTCGGGGCGCTCGGTGAATTCGTAGCCGAAGCCGGGGCGGATCTTCGAGGCGACGCGTGCGAGGTCGGAGACTTTGCGCAGGCGATCCCGCTCCGCGTCGGCCTTGCGGACGATCATTGCGAACGTGTTGTTGAAGCCGAGGCGCGGAGACCAGCGCAGGCCGGGCTTTGCGTACTCCGACCGCACGTCGGCGGAAGGATTCTTTAGGATCGCGGAGAGGGCGGTGCCGGAGTATTCGACGTAGGCGTCGATGGCGCCGGAGCGGATCGCGGAGTCGCAGACGAACGTGCCGCCCATGTTCAGTCGGCGCTCCACTTTGCAGCCCGCGCCTTCGAGTTTCTGCGCGGTGGCAACGTTGTCGAAGACGGTGCGATGCGGAAAGAGCGCCGGCTGCTGCATGACGTAACCTATGCGGCGGCGCAGCGTGACCAGGTCCTGTTGCGCGAGCGGCGTTCCTTCCACTTCTACGACGCCCGCGGACGGCGTGACCAGTCCGTTGGTGGTCTTGAGGGCGGTGGTCTTGCCCGCGCCGCTGCGTCCGAGGAAGGCGATGCGCTCGCCGGCGGCGATGGTGAGCGTGATGCGATCGAGGATCGCCGCGCCCGACGGCACCGTGACGGTGCCGTCGCGGTACGCGACGGCGGGAACGCTCACGAGGGGAGGGTATCAGCGTTGCGGCGGGAGCGCGCGGGAGGTACCTCGTAGTGAGCGTCAGTCCTCCGACGGTGTCTCCACGATCGTTCGAAAGAATACGTCGTATACGGGCTCATGATGGCCACCCACAATCGCCGTCCCCTGGTATCGGAATAAGTTGCCGTGTCGATCGCGGCGGCCGGTCCAATGACAGGTCGTGGTGATGGAGGACAATGCACTTTCACGCGCTTTTTGGATCTCGGTACGCTGTGAAATCCCGTCGTGATTGAGATCAGTCCAAACGAGGAGGGAGGGCCAGTCTCGATCCAATGCCGACACCAGCCCGTCGCCGTTTGTGTCGAGCTCATTCAGCGCATGGAACCCGTGCGTCGCGCGTACACCAGAAAGGAGCCGTGTTGAATCACCGAACAGTTCCGAGCCATTATCGATCATCCCGTTCTGATTACGGTCAAAGGCGAGGAACGCAAGTCGAGAGCCGACTGCGGTCCAGGTAATGCGGTTGGTGACGCCGTCCGCATCGATGTCGAACAGAACCGGATCATTCGATCCGGAGAGGGTGTAGGTACCTGAGCCAAAGTTAATGATGATCGGGCTGCATTGTCCGGTATTGGATCCATCGTCGCAGAGGGTGATGGGCTCCCTCGGCGGCGGTGGCTGTTGTGGCGGCGCGCAAACCATGGTGCTTTGCACCCCGTTGGAGTATCTCGGACATGATGCTTCGAGCGCGGCGCGGTAGCAGTGTTCGTATTGCGTACCCGCCGTGACGGAGCCACGATACTCCTGCATGTAGGTGGTCTCGGAATCTGCAAAGCTCTCCGAGGCGACGGTTCCAGCGCCGCCGTCGTTGATGACGTGCGTACCCGACATCCCGTGATTCCCGAAAATCGAGCTTTTCACGTGTTCGGCGGAGCCTTCGGAAATCATCGAAAATCCCCCGATGGTGATCTCGATGGTGAACCCGATCCTATCGGCATGCGCCGCGGCTCAAACCGCCAGTACCAGCAACATACGGCGGAAGGTCCAGTTCACTGTGGGCACCCCTGTGCCGCGCGCTTCAGTGCAGCCGCAGGATCGGTGAGATTGGTGGTCACAGCGTGCTGTTGTGACGGCGCAATGACTTCATACAAGAACGCATCGAGCCGGTCACCGAAGAATGCTCGCGCTGATTGGAGAGCTCGATGGCGCATGCGGCACAACTCCTCGCCAGGCTGGGCGCTCCACTGAGCGAGCGGAGCGGCCGTTGACACCGCATGCTCCAGATTCGTCCAGAAAGCGCTATCGTCGAAGCCGAACCGACGAATATCCTCGCGGTAGTAGTCACGTTGCCGGCTTCGTAAGGGTTCCTGCGGGAGAACGACCGTGAGGAGTGTTGCGAACAGCTCGTGAGGCATGAACAGTTCGGGATTCCGGCGACCGTCAATGACGTACGACACTACGGCGCGATCGTCAACGGCGATGTCAGCTCGGGTTCGTACCGATTGTTGGGCGAGGAGATGTGGGTGCTCGGCTTGATAAGCAATGGCTCGTTCGCGGATCTTGACAGGGTCAAACCGTTGCGCCAGTCGTTCCTCGAACGTCCACTTCCAAGCCGGGCGACCGGGCGGTTCCGCGTTTGTTCGATCGGCCTTGGCGGCGGCGAACAGAGGGACGGAGACCGCGATGAACATGACTACAAGCGCAATGACCCGTGGACGCATGTTCGGCTCCCTGTTGTAGTTTCAGCGGCAGCTGCGATGGTCCGCCGCATCCGGTCGCTGCATGTTGCACGTGAAAGGTTCCGGTCCGCGGTCGTTGCAGGACGCTGGCCAAAACAAAAACGCCGTTCCCGGTTTCGGGGACGGCGTCGGAAGTGGGATCGGATGGTAGTCCCCAGCGGACTCGAACCGCTGACCTCTACCGTGTCAAGGTAGCGCTCTAACCAGCTGAGCTAGGGGACTATGGTTGCTGATCGCTGGTAGGCGCTAACGGACTCGAACCGTTGACCCCCACCGTGTGAAGGTGATGCTCTACCAACTGAGCTAAGCGCCTGCGATCAGGTTCCTCTCAACGAACGGGCCGCGGGGGCTATTCCGCGGCGGGGCGCTCAAGATAGCCGAGGGCCCTCGCTGCGTCAACCGCGCCGAGGCGTGGAGCGGCTGGCTTCAGCCAGCCGGGCGGGGGGAGTCTCACAGGTTCAGAGTCTCACAGCCGCATAGAGCAGCCTATGAGACTCTGCGACTATGAGACTGTGAGACTACTTCTTCTTCGAAGACGTTGATTTCTTCGAAACCGACTTCTTCGAAGCCGAGGATTTCTTCGTGGAGGTGGAGCGCTTCGCCGTCGATTTCTTCGACGAGCTGCTCTTCTTCGAGCCGCTGCTCTTCTTCGACGACGACGCGCCCTTCTTCGAAGAAGTCGACGCCTTCTTCGTCGATGACGACGCCTTCTTCGTGGAGCCGCCCTTCTTCGACGACGAGCCGCCCTTCTTCGCAGCGCTGCCCTTCTTCGAAGACGACGAAGATCCCTTCGGCGCCGGCGGCACCTTGCCACCTTCGCGGCGTGCTTCCGACAAGCCGATGGCGATGGCCTGTTTGCGGCTCGTCACCTTTTTGCCCGAGCCGCTCTTGAGCGTGCCGCGTTTGTATTTGTGCATCTCCGTCTCGACTTTGTCCGACGCTTTCTTCCCGTATCTCGATGCCATGCAAAAACCTCCTGCACAAGAATCTGTGCAAGCAGCGGGCCCGTGCATACGGAAAGATCTTCAGCGCGTGATCAGCACCGACTCCGGCGCCATCACACGCACGCCGCGGCGCTTCACGCGCACCTCGAGCGGACGCATGCCCGGCTTCAGCGTCTCGGTCGTGCGCAGCGACAACTCGACGTAGCCGCTGATGACGGCCTGCAGCTCGTTGACCGCGATCATCGGATGGACGTGCGTCTTCGCGTAGAAGCCGCCGGTCTGTTCGGCGGCGGCCTTCAGTCCGAGCTCGAGATCGTGATAGTCGGCGTAGGTCGTGTCGAGCACGTTCATGCTCACACGCGCTTCCGTCAGCGCGCGCACCGCCGCGGGCCACTCCCAGGTCATGCCGTGACGGCTGCCGAGGCCCCAGCCCATGAAGATCATGGTCTTGCCGCCGGGGATTCCGCGCAGCGCCTCGCCGACGACTCGCAGCGCTTTCTCGGAGGTCGACGCGCCGCGCAGCTTGCGCAGGTCGAGTTGCGCGACGAGCGACGGGCCGGGGCCGGTGGCCGGCATCGACGGCTCGTCGATGTAGATCGCGCGGTCCATGGCCGCGCGGATCGCATCGACGTCCGAGGTGAAATCGAGCCGGAACTTGAGATGGGAGTCGAAGGAGAAGACCGCCACGCGATCGTGCTCCTCGAGCGTGGAAAGGAGCTCGTCCGCGTACTGCATGAACTTCATGTGTCCTTCGAGACGCGAGGAATGGCGGGTGAAGTCGGTCTGGATGAAGACGACGATCGTGCGGCCTGCCGGCAGGATCCATTCGTCTTCCACTTCTGCCGCGCCGGTCTCCTGGCCGATCACTTCGCGCGGCGGCGGCACGTAGGCGGAGCCGACGAGCTCCGCCGACTCGACGTCCATCTTCTTGCCGCCGATGGTCACCTGAAAGTCCTCCGGCTTCAGATCGGCCACTTCTCCGGGGCCGGTGCTGACCACGCGCACGTCCACGAGGACGCGCCGCACGGTGATCGATTCCTCGACCTGCGCGGCGAGCATGGCGGACAGCACGAAGGCGAGCATGCCGTGAGAATACAATCCGCGTCATGCGTCTGAAAGCTCTCCTGCTGCTCTGTCTCGCCGCGCTGCCGCTCTCCGCGGCGACGTTTGACGAACTGTTTCTCGACCGCACGATGCGCGTCGACTATTTCCACACTTCGACGCCGAAAGGCGACGAGATCATCGCGCTGGACCGCGTCGTCAACGACGGCCCTTGGCCGGGCAGCCGCACCCGTCTCGTCGACACGTCGAACCTCGGCAAGTACTACTTCGAAGTCCTCGACCGCGACACCAATCAGGTGATCTTCTCGCGCGGCTTCGCCTCGGTGTACGGCGAGTACGAGACCACCGGCGAGGCCAGAGAGCGCGCCGCGACGTTCCACGAATCGCTGCGCCTCCCGTGGCCGAAGGAGCCGGTGCAGGTCGTGCTGAAGAAGCGCGACGCGCAGCAGGCCTTCCAGCAGGTCTGGTCGACGCTCGTCGATCCGGCCTCGCGTTTTGTGAATCCGGCGCAGGCCCGTCCGGCGGGGAAAGTCTGGTCGTATCTCGACAACGGCGCGCCGTCCGCGAAAGTCGACCTGCTCGTGATCGGCGAGGGCTACACCGAAGCGGAGATGCCGAAGCTGCGCAAGGACGTCGACCGCCTGGTGGGCAAGCTGTTCGCGACGGAGCCGTTCAAGTCGCGCAAGAGTGATTTCAACGTGCGCGTGCTCGAGCTGCCGGCGACGAAGAGCGGCGTGCACCGTCCGCGCACGCGCGACGACCGCCGCAGCGTCACCGGCGTCGAGTACAACATCTTCGACTCCGAGCGCTACATCCTGACGCTCGACAACAAGGCGCTGCGCGAGGCCGCGTCGTCGGCGCCGTACGATTTCATCGAGATCCTGGTGAACGAGAAGCAGTACGGCGGCGGCGGGATCTTCAACGACCAGGCGACGTCGTCGGTCGACAGCGCCTTCGCCGAATACGTCTTCGTCCACGAGTTCGGCCATCACTTCGCTGGCCTCGGCGACGAGTACTACACCTCGGACGTCGCGTACGAAACAGGCGGCACCGATCATCCCGAGCCGTGGGAGCCGAACATCACCGCGAACGGCGCGCGGCCGAAGTGGATGGACCTCGTCAGCGCCGGCACGCCGCTGCCGACGCCGTGGAACAAGGACGCGTTCGAGAAGCAGCAGCGCGAATATCAGGCCGAGCGCCGCAAGCTGCGCGAGGCCAACGTACCGGAGTCGCAGATGGACGCGCTCTTCCGCCGCGAGCAGGCCATCGAGACGAAGATGCTGGCCGCGGAAAAGTACGCGAACACGGTCGGCGCATTCGAGGGCGCGGGATACGAGGCCAAGGGGCTCTATCGTCCCGAGGCGGACTGCATCATGTTCACGCGGAACGAGGTCGGGTTCTGCGACGTCTGCACGCGCGCCATCCAGCGCATGATCGACATGCACACCAGATAGATGGCCCTGACGTTCGTGGTCGGCACCGCCGCCGACGTATTCGCCGCGGATCTGGCGCGTCTCATCGACGCGGCGCTGGGACTGACTCCGGGCGGCGAGCCGTATCGCTCGGAGCCGGTGAACGCCCTCGGCTGGCGCGCGCTGCAGACGCGCGTCCTGCGCACGCTCGACCTCGCGCCGCAGCTCACAGGCATCGACGCGTATCAGGCGGTGTACGTGCCGTCGCGCGATTCCGGTGTCGAGCACATTCCCGTCGGCAACCTCGCCGATCCATTGCAGGTGGGAAGCCTCGACGCGCTGCTCGCGGAGCTCCGTGCGTTCGCCGCCGCGGCGTCGTTGCCGACGGACGAGGTTGAGCTGATGGGACTCGCGGCGCAGCAGTTGGAGAACGAAGATCCGGACGCGGACCTCGACGAGCAGACGTACGTGCAGTTGATACTGACGGCGAAGCAGGCGCACGCACGGCGACAGCCGTTGTGGGTCGTTGTGTAGCGGACCGTCAGTCCCCTCTCCCCGCGAAGAGCGGGGAGAGGGTTAGGGTGAGGGGTTGTGCCACGGAGCGGCGCATGCGCGTCTGGCCCACCCGCCCCGCCCGGGGGGCGGGCTGAAGCCACGCCCTACGTTTGGCGCGCCTGCGATCGATGGAGGTTCGTCGCTTGGTGCACGAGCGGGCGATGAGCGTTTCTTCAGACCTGCCGCGCGGGCGGCAGCAGCGATTTGTTGATGGCGATGGCGGCGATGGCGCCGTCGGCGGCGGCGGTGATGGCGAGTTGGGCGCCTTCGACGAGGTCGCCGATGGCCCAGACGCCTTCCACGGTGGTCATGCGGTGCTCGTCGACGAGGATGTCAGGCTTTTCGGGATCGACCTCGCAGCCGAGGTCTTCGGCGAAGGTGCAGGCGCGTTCTACTTTGATGTTGAAGAAGAGACGTTGGATGGCCACGCGCTCGCCGGTGGCGAGGACGGCCGCTTCGACACGGCCCGAGCTTCCTTCGAGGGCGGCAACCTTTTCGTCCTTGACGGCGATCTGTTCCGCGAGGAGCTTGCTGTGCTGTTCCTCGTCCCATTCGCGGTCGTGGCCGTGCGTGAAGATCACCACGTCGTTGGACCACTGCAGCAGCTTGAGGGCGAGGCCGACCACCTTCTTGCCCCAGCCGACCACGCCGATGCGCTGGTCGCGGCATTCGTAGCCGTCGCAGTCGGGGCAGTGATGGACGGTGACGCCGTAGTACGACTCGAGCTCCGGGATGTCGGGGAGCGTGTCGCGCACGCCGTACGCGAGCACGATGCGCCGCGCGCGCAGCACGCCGCGCGTGTCGGTCGTGACCTCGAACACGTCGCCGACGCGCTCGATTTTTTTCGCCAGCGCGTCGCAGAGCTCCGCGCCGCTCTGCTCCGCTTCCTCGCGTCCGCGCGCGAGGAGGTCCCCCGGCTTGATGCCGTGCTGTCCGAGGAAGCCGTGGATGCCGGTGGTGGCGTAGTTGCGGGGGCGGCCGCCGTCGAGGACGAGCACACGGCGCCGGTAGCGCGCGAGGAAAATCGCGCACGTGAGACCGGCGGGGCCGCCGCCGATGATGATCGCGTCGTGGGGTGCGTCGTGCTCGGTCACTTCAGCGCAGGACGGACTTCAGCCCGTCCCGCTGCGTTCTGCAAGCCGCCGTCCACCCGGATCGAAATGTTGCTGGCGGGGAAGGCGGTGGACTGTCCGTCTTTCCGCACCCAGACCACGACCGTGTAGAGGCCCGGTCCGTCGGTGAAAGGGACGGTGAACGAGAACGCGCCGTCGTCGCGCAACGTGAAGTCGTTGCGGCGGGCAGCGGCGAGGACGCCCTTCTTCGAGCGCGCCGAGCGCGCAACGTATTCGCGGCGCCGGTCCGGCAGCGCGTAGGTCGAGATCGCGCTGGCCACGTGCGCGGAGAGTCCCTGCGGCAGCGGCTCGTGATGCACGGTGATGCCTTCGATGCGCGTGCCCGGTGCGGCGACGCCGGAAGTCGTCACCACCTGATCGAGACGCGCCGCGCGCGGCAGCGCGCGCGTCCAGGTGATGTAGCGGCGCACGAACTCCTGCACCAGACGGAACTCGCCGCCGCGCCAGGCCATGCCGATGCCGACGTGCGTCGCGTGCGGGTCGAGCATGGTCCGCTTGTGCCCGTCGTGCGGCGCCATCTCGGCCATCATCGCGTCCTGGGAGCGGCCGGCCATCTCGACCAGTGCGCGCTCCGAGAAGTCGTACGAGGCCGACCAGGCCGCGGCGTTTTCGCTGACCGCGTCGTTGCCGCCGCCCCACGAATAGCGCGCGTACGGCGGAACGCCGTCGGTCGTGAAATGCCCCGTGGTGCCGTTCTGGATCTGCGTCCGGCAGTAGTCGTCGCCGATCTGCGAGGCCTGCATGTCGAGCCCGACCGGCGCCAGGTTGTAGCGGGCGCGGTCGCGGTTGATGAGCTCGAGAATGTGCTGGCGCAGCGTGGCGCGCGTCTCCTCCAGATCGCTGTGGGCGATCGGCGTTGCAAGCAACGTCACCATGGCGGTGATCAGGAAGCGCTTCGTCATCGGACTGGTAATTCGATCACAACCCGCAAACCGGGACTCACATTCTCCGCGCGGATCTGCCCGCCGTGTTCCTCGATGGCCTTCCGGGCGATGGCCAGTCCGAGGCCGGTACCGGTGGACTTCGTCGAAAAGTAAGGGTCGAAGATCTTCGGGAGGAGTTCCGGCGCGACGCCCGGACCGCTGTCCTGCACGGCGATGACGACCTTCGAGTCGACGCCGTGACTGCCGAGGCGGACCTGTCCGCCGGGCGCGGCCTGGAAGGCGTTCTCGATCAGGTTCGCCACCGCGCCGCGCAGCATGCGCTCGTCGCCGTGGAAGGTGCGTGGCGTGGACGGCGCGATCTCGGCGTGGAACTCGATGCCGCGCTCCTGACTCTCCTCGTAACCGGCGGCGATCTCGGCCAGCAGTTTCTGCAGGTCGAGCGGCTTGCGCTGCACCGTGCGCAGCGACGCGTAGTCGCTGAACTCTTTCGACGTCTCGCGCAGCGTCACCACCTGCCGCAGGATGTTGTCGACCGCGTGATCCACGATCTCGGCCAGATTGCGGTCGCCACGCTCGGCCACCGCCCGCAGATGCTCGGCCGTGAGCTGGATCGGCGTCAGCGGATTCTTGATCTCGTGCGCGACCTGCCGCGCCATCTCGCCCCACGCCTCGAGGCGGTTCGAGCGGAGGATCTCCGTGACGTCTTCGGCGATCAGCATCTCCTCGTCGGTGTCGGGCAGCGGGACGATGGAAACGCGCAGCGTGCGCTCGTTGTCGTCGATGTTCACCGCGATCTCGCGCGACTCGACACGTCCGGGACGATGCTCCGCGAGCAGCTCGCGCACGCCGTCGAAGCGCGGCTGGAAGCGCTGCGTGTCGCCGTGGAGGCCGAACAGCCGCCGCGCCATCCCGTTCGTCGAGGCGATGCGCAGCATGCCGTCGAACACGACCACGGCCGCGTTGATGTTCTCGAGCAGCGTCTGCAGGCGGTCGCGCTGGTGGCGCAACTCCTCCTGCTGCTCGCCGATGGAGTGGGCCATGTCGCCGAAGGTGGTGACGAGCAGGCCGATGTCCGGATCGGCGGGGACGGCCAGGTTCACGTCGAACTCGCCGCGGGCGACCGCGCGCGCGCCGGCCACCAGTCCCTGCACGGGCTGCGTCACGCCGGCCGCGACGCGGAACGCGACCGCGATCGCGCCGAGGGCGATGAAGACCAGCAGCAGATAGATGGTGGTGGCCAGGTCGTTGACCTGCGTCTCGATCTGCCGCCCCTGCACGATGAACGGCAGCGCCAGCGTGTAGTTCTGGCCCCTGCCGAGGTTGATGCGGCTGTAGATCTCGACGTATTGCGCGGGGCCGCTGGTGCGGTCGGCGAGCATCATCTGCCGCCCGCCGAGGACCATGTTCAGATAGACGTCGCCGGGCAGGCGCTCCGACTCCACGTGCGCGGCGAAGAGATCGCGGCGGCTCGACGCGGTCAGCCGCTCGCCGCGGTAGAGATGGAGGTCGTGGCCGATCACGCGCGCCAGCCAGGAGAAGATCTCGTCGTCGAGCACCTGCTCGGGGGCGGCCGACTGCGCGCCGATGTAATCCTCCACGACGCGTTGCGCGGTGTTGAGCGCGGTCTGCCCGCGCTGCACGTATTCGGCTTCGAGACGGTTGGCGAGATACGCGCGCACGAACAGCACGAACGCGATCAGCGGGATGATCACCACCGCGGTCAGGTAGAGCGACGTCCGCGCGCGGAAGTCGAGGTTCCACGGCGCGCGCATCAGCTCGCGTAACCGCGGCAGGGAGCGTGACACGAGCACGAGCACGAGCGCGATCAGCGCCCAGACCGCCACGCCGCCGGCGCGGCGGATCTGCTGCGCGAACGTCGGTGCCTGCAGCGGAAAGACGAACAGCGCGTTCTCGCCGCGGCGGATGTAGAGATCGGGGAGGTTCTTCTCGCCGGAGCGTGCCCAGACGCCGCGTCCCGGCCGGAGGCGCTGGAAGTAGAGCGCGGGATCCTGCGGCAGGCGGTACGTGACGACGCTCTGCGGATTGCCGTTCGCGTCGTACACGCCGGGCTCGCGCTGCGGATAGAGGCCGGTGTTGTCGTCGGTCTCGACCTGGAAGAAATCGCGATAGACGTCGGCGAACGCGGTCGCGCCGGGGTCGGCGGGGTTGACCACGTGCACGCTGCCGAGCCCGATCGTCGTGCCGAGGGCCGTCACTTCGAAGTCGTGGTGCATCAGCACGCGGCGGATGCGTCCCACTTCCAGGATCTCGTCGTCGCCGGCCGTGTCTTCGCCGAACTGCGGCAGGCCGACGCCGAAGCGCGAGATCGGGGAGCGGGTGAACTCGTCGCGGATGGTGATCACCGCCGGGATACGGAACTTGGAGAGGTCCGATCGCAGCCAGAGCGCATACGCGAGGTCCTCCATGTTCATGTGGCGATAGTCGTCGGGGAGGATGGTGGAGAGGTCGATGCGCGTGAACTCGCTCTCGAGCGTGGTCGAGATCATCGTCAGCATCTGCCCGGCTTCGCCGGCCACGAGCGGCGCATAGGTCTCGGCGATGAAGCGCTGGGCGTTGCTCCGCGCGTAGATCTGCAGCGGGAGGGAGACCACCAGCGAGGCCACCACCGCGGAGACGACGATGCGCAGCAGCGCGTTCTCGACGCGCCAGCGCGCCACGAGCGTCCAGCCGAGGTTCACCACCGCGAAGGCGAAGAGCAGCACCGACGCGAACAGCACTCCCTGCGCGACCGACGACGGGATGACGTGATCCGGCAGCGCGGAGAGGCGCGAGTTCGCGACGAAGTTGTCGAGCAGCAGCACGTAGCCGCACGCCGCGGCCGCGAAGAGCATCGTGCGGAAGACGATGTGGATCTTGCAGAGTGCCTCGCGCCACAACCCTACCAGTGCGAGCACGGTCGCGGCGGTGAGCAGCAGGTCGAACGGCGATTTGCTGAACGGACCGAGGATCTTCGAGCCGTACAGCTCGAAGCCGAAGATGCTCAGCGGGTCGTTCGGCACCGTCAGCGCCAGCAGCGCGATGCGCGCGGCGATGATGCAGAACGTCGGACGCACCTTGGCGCGGCGATCCTGGCGGACGTTGAGCGCGAGCAGTGTCAGCAGAGCGCCCAGCGCGAAGAGCACCGAGGCCGCGCTCTCGCCGTCGTCGCGCATGCGCGACAGCACTTCCGCGGCGTCGCGCAACTTCACGTCGACCCAGAGGTCCGAGCCGCCGCGTTGCGCCACGCGGAAACGCTCCGTCCCCGGCTCCTGCCGCGGGAAGCCGCCATGAAAGTACATCGAGACGACCCACTCGTCCTCGGGATGCAGCGCCAGGCGCCGTCCGGTGACGTTCTCGATGCGCGCGAACGCCTGCACCGTCAGGTTGGAGACGACGCGCGAGCGCGTGACGTAGAGGTTGGTGACGTCGAACTGGTAGGTGCGGTTGGCGGGCGCGCGATAGTCCTCGCCGAACCACGCCACCGGCTCGCCGGCAGCATCGACGATCCGCGCCCCGCGGCCCACCTTCGCCGCCTCGGGCGCCAGGACGCGGAAGAGGCGCGCGCGATCCGTGGCCGGAATCTTCGCGATCTGCACGGCGATGCGTGCCGCCGAGGCCTCGAGCTCGTTTTCGAGCGCGGCCATGCGCGCCCGGACGCGGATGAGGTCGTGCTCGAGATGTTCCGCCGCGCGCGCCTTGAAGTTGCGCTCGACGTTGTGCACGCGCCAGACCGAGGCCAGGTCGACGGCGGCGACGAGGATCAGGAAGGCCGCGGCGATACGCGTCGGCAATCCGCGGTAGAGCAGCGCGGCGGCGATGGCCAGCACGAGCATCGCGCCGGCCGCCCAGGGTTGCACTCCCGCCAAAAGACGAATCGCCGTCGCGAGTGCGACGGCGATCCAGGCAAACTTCATGTGTGCGATCTTAACTGCCCGAGCGGACGGAGACGACCGAATAACGGTCACCCTTCTGCTGCAGGGTGATGTAGAGGTCGCGAGTCCCGCCGTCGATCGTCCAGCGAGCCTTGATGTGATGCTGCCCCTCGGCACGCTGACCGCGGACGCTCACACGCTCGAACCCGGTCGGCTTGACCTTGTTGAACAGTCCGTCCAGCAGGTACGCCGCCTGATCGCGGCCGAAGAACCCGCTCTTGTCGACGAGCCCGGGGAACTGCAGCATGACCTGCTCGTCCGAACCGATCCCCGACACGATCGCGTCGACGGCGCCGCCGCCAAAGCCGCGCTCGAGGTTCGACATCGCCGCGTCGAGGTCGCGGAACTGCGCCGATGCGACCACCGGAACGAACAGCAATACCAAAGCGAATCGTGTCCAGATCTTCATTTTGATTTGTCTCCTGTGCTCTTGTGCTAACTGGGTCTGGTTGGTGTTTATTCTACGTGCTTTCAACGACTTAGCTGCTCTCTGCACGTGTCGGTCGTGTCCTCTCCCAATGACGGATGCCGCGCCTCAGCGCCTCCTCCCGAAAGTCCTCCGGGACCGGCGCCGCGACGCGAAGTGGTTCATTTGTCAAAGGATGCGTCATTTCGAGCTCCGCCGCGTGCAACATCGGACGCACGGCGTTCCTCTCTCCGTAGAGCCAGTCGCCTGCCAATGGATGGCCGATGGCGGACAGATGCACGCGAATCTGATGCGTCCGCCCGGTCTCGAGCTGAACCGTGACGAGCGAGCCGAGCGGTGTGGCTTCGAGGGGCGCAACGTGCGTGATGGAGCGCTTCCCATGATCGCGCACGCCGAACTTGATCGCGCCGATGCGCGCCAGCGGCGCGTCGATGGTCTGCGGCTCGCCGAGCTCGTGCTCGCAGAGAGCGAGGTAGCTCTTGCGGATCCGCTTCCGCTCGAACTGCCGCGTCAGGCGCACGTTGACGTCGCTTCGCTTGGAGAAAAACATCACTCCGCTGGTCCCGCGGTCGAGCCGCTGCATCAGATATACGGGCGAAACGTGCTGCGCGACCACGTCGTGCAGAAAAATCTCGCCGGGCTCGTGCATGCGCTGCTGCACGACGATGCCCGCCGGCTTGTTGACGAAGATGAGTGCGTCGTCTTCATAGAGGATGTCGAGGTTCAAGGGTTCAGAGTCTCACAGTCTCATAGGCTCATAGCCTCATAGAGGAGTTCCGAGACGATGAGGCTATGAGACTGTGAGCCTATGAGACTGTGAGACTGACGGAGCGCCGCTCGTCCCCGCGATTCCCCCATCCATCCCACGCGAAAGGAAATCCCTCGCGGGCGCGTTAAACACGGCTCATGCAACGCATTCGCACGCCGCTGCTGGTCTTCGCGGCCTGGTCGTTCGTGGCGTTCTTTTTCGCCATTCACGACGTGGTCATCCGCAGATACGCGGAGCAGCCGGCGCCGTTCTCACGTTCGCTCGCGGTCTTCATGACCTGTGCGTACACGTGGACTCTGTTCACGCCGGTCATCGTGCGCATCTCGCGACGGTTCCGCTTCGGCGAAGGCAACACCATCGCCAGCGTCTGCGTTCATGTCATCGCGTCGCTGATGTTCGCCGTGGTGAGCTTTTCGCTCTTCGCGGCCATCACGCCATACACCGTTCCGGGGATCCCGACGCGCCCCTTCCTGCAGCGCGTGAAGGAACTGCTGGTCTTCGAGATCCATCTCGACCTGCTCCGCTACTGGGGTGTCGTGGCCGTCGAGCACGTGATCCGTTACGCGCGGCAGGCCCGTGAGCGCGAGCTCGCCGCGTCGCAGCTCCGCGCCGACTTGTCCGAGGCGAGGCTGGAGGTGCTCAAGCGCCAGCTCCATCCGCATTTCCTTTTCAACACGCTGAACAGCATCTCCATGCTGATGTTTGAGAACGTCACGCTGGCCAATCGCATGCTGCTCCGCCTCTCCGAGCTGCTGCGCGCGGGACTGACCAACGATTCGCCGCACGAGGTCAGCCTCGAGCACGAGCTCGGGTTTCTCGAGCGCTATCTGGACATCGAGCGGATGCGCTTCGGCGACCGCCTCACCATCGACATGAACGTCGATCCCTCCACGCTCGACGCCAGAGTCCCGAACCTCATCCTGCAGCCGATCGTCGAGAACGCGATCCGCTACGGCGTGGCCGCGGTCGACCGTCCGTCGAGAGTCGCGATCACCGCCGTACGCAACGACCGCGAGCTGCGCCTGCACGTGCGCGACGACGGTCCGGGGATGTCCCGCAACGCGAAGCGCGGGGTCGGCCTCTCGAACACCGAAGCGCGGTTGCGGCAGTTGTATGGGAACGAACAGCGCCTCGAGCTCCTCACGCCGCCCGACGGTGGACTCCTGGTCAGCATCGCCATTCCCTACCGCGGATGAGAGTCCTGATCGTCGACGACGAGCCGATCGCGCGGCGCGGGTTGCGCCGTCTGCTCGAGGTCGAGTCCGACGTCGAAGTGATCGGCGAAGCGGGCAGCGGGCCCGCGGCCATCGAAGCGATCGAGAAGCTGCGGCCGGAGCTGGTCCTGCTCGACATCCAGATGCCGGAGATGGACGGACTCGAAGTCGTCGCCGCGGTCGGCGTCGACAAAATGCCGCCGGTCATCTTCGTCACCGCGTACGACCGCTACGCGCTCGAAGCGTTCGACCTCAACGCCGCGGACTACGTCCTCAAGCCCGTCGACCCGGAACGCCTCCAGCGCGCGCTGGCGCGGGCGCGGCAGCGCAGGCCGCAGGGAGAACTGGAACAGCGCCTCGCGCGCATCCTCGACGCCGCGCGTCCGCAGCGACTGGTGGTGCGCTCCGCGGGCAAGATCCAGTTCGTCGACGTCGACGCCATCGACTGGGTCACCGCCGAGGACAACTACGTGCGGATTTACGCGGCGGGGAAGACCTACCTCATGCGCGAAACCGTGACCGGCCTCGAACAACGCCTCGACGCGCGCGCCTTCGTCCGCATCCGCCGCTCGACCATCGTCCGCATCGCCAGAATCCAGGAAGTACGCCCCCTGCTCAACGGCTCCTTCGAGCTCGTCCTCGAAGACGGCACGCGCGTCACCTCCGCGCGCAGGTTCCGCGAAGCCATCGAGAAGCTGATGGCGGAGTAGCGCGGGCGCGTCTCGCCCGCAGCGCGCCAAACGTAGGGCGCGGCTTCAGCCCGCCCCTCGGGCGGGGCGGGCGGGCTGCAGCCACGCCCTCCGTCCCGCACGACTGTCCCGCTTTGCGCTGTCATCCCGAGCGTCGAGTCGAGGGACCTGGGC
>DASVSV010000021.1:0-22269 GCA_036387915.1 Thermoanaerobaculia bacterium | reverse complement strand
TCTCCGGCCCCCACGGCGACCACCACCGCAAACTCCTCTGGCAAGCCCCGCGCACGAACGTGAAGTGGTTCTCGACGCAGGCCACGCTGGACCTGCTCCGCCGCACGATCTTGACCGATACACACAAATAGCCCACATTGTGTGTATGAAGCGCACGAACGTGATTCTGGACGAGAAGCTGTTGGAGGAGGCGCGGCGGGAGAGCGGGGAGAAGACGTACTCCGGCGTGATCATGAAGGCGTTGACGGAGTACGTGCGGGAGTTGAGGCTCAGTCGCGCACTCAAGGCGCTGCACGGCTCCGCGACCGACGACGATTTTTATCCCGGCTATCTGGAGGAGCATCTCTACCATCCGCGGTATCAGAAGACGCCGGTCGGTCCGCCTCCGAGCAAGCTCGCCGCTCACGAACGCCGTCTGCCACAGAAAAAGAGCGCCAAACGTGGTCCTCGTTGACTCGAGTCTCTGGATTGCCGAATCGCGCGGTGTCCTGACGTTGAACCAGCAGACGGGGCGGGAATTGCGCGCCGTTTGTCCGCCGATCGTGCAGGAAGTGCTGCAAGGTGCCCGCACCGCCAAACTGGAGAAAGGGTTCCGCGACACGCTCGGCGCGGCGCACATGCTCGAAGCCCCCATGCCCCTCGACCTCTTCGAAGAAGCGGCGCGTCTCTTTCGAACATGCCAGGACCGCGGCATCACACCGGGCTTCGCCGACTCCCTTATCGCCGTCTGCGCGATTCGCAACGACGTGCCGCTGCTGACGCTCGACATCGACTTTCAACACATCGCGGCAATCACGCCGCTGCGGCTCTTTACCCCTTCGTGACCCGCAGTACGTTCGAGATCACGTCGTTGTAGAGCACGACGATCATCAACGTTGCCAGTGCCGCGAAGCCGACCTGCTGGATGCGCTCTTTGACGCGCAGCGACAGCTCGCGGCGGGCGATGCCTTCGATGAGGAGGATCATGATGTGGCCGCCGTCGAGGACGGGGATCGGGAGCAGGTTCATGATGCCGAGTTGCAGGGAGATCATGGCCATCAGTCCGAGCATGCCCATGACGCCCGCCTCGCGCATCGTTTCGCCGGAGATGCGGGCGATGTTGATCGGGCCGCTCAGCTCCTTGACGCTGCCCTCGGGGCGGAAGAGGCGGCGCACGGCGGCGCCGGTGAGGCGGAGCATCTTCCAGTTCTCGGCGACGCTGTAGCGCAGCGCGGGAAGCACGCCGAGCTTCAGCACTTTCGACTGGCGGAGGACGCCGCGCCAGGCGTCGTTCCCCGTCGTCGGCGGGATGGTCACGCGGAGCGGCTGTCCGGCGCGCGCGATGTCGAGCGCGACGGGCTTCGCCTTCTGTTGGTTGGCGATGGAGGCGTATTCGTCGAGCGAGGTGATGGCCTTGCCGTTCACGCGCAGGATGCGGTCGCCGGCCAGGATGCCCGCGGCCGCGCCGGGGGAGCCCGGTTCGACGCGGCCCACGATCGGGTCGCTGCCGAAGAGCACGCCGGCCCGGCCGACCGGACCAAAGTCCCCGTCCGCACGCGCCGGGGTCAGGGTCGTGTTGCGCTGCACGCCGGCCCGCTCGTAGACGACCTCGATCGGAGTGCCGGCGTTCATGGAGATGATCATCCGCACGTCGTGGTAGTCGTTGACGCGCTCGCCGCGGAGACGCACGATGCGGTCGCCTGCCGCGAGGCCCGCTTTTGCCGCGGGAGTGCCGGCTTCGACCGACGTCACGATCGGCCGGATGACCGCCTGCTCGACGCCGACCATGACCACGATGGCCAGGAACAGGATGGCGATGAGGAC
This sequence comes from Thermoanaerobaculia bacterium, assembly GCA_036387915.1. Taxonomy (GTDB): domain Bacteria; phylum Acidobacteriota; class Thermoanaerobaculia; order Gp7-AA8; family Gp7-AA8; genus QHVT01. The sequence goes on along the minus strand of DASVSV010000021.1, from coordinate 20,466 downwards.
GTTCATCATCGGTCCGGCGACCAGGATCAGGAAGCGCTGCCACTTCGGCTTGGAGAGGAACTCGTCCGGAGCCCCGGGCACGTTCTCCTCCGGGTTGTCGCCGGCCATGCGCACGTACCCGCCGAGCGGAATCAGCGAAACGCGGTAGTCCGTGTCACCTTTGCGGAAGCCGAACAGCCGCTTGCCGAACCCGAACGAAAAGACGAGCACGCGGACGCGAAAGAGTTTCGCGAACATGAAGTGCCCGGACTCGTGCGCGAAGATCAGGAAGCCGAGGACGATGATGACGGCGATGAGGTTAGTGGCGGCGTTTTCGGCCATAAGTTTAGTCAGCGTCGAACTGCAACATCAATTCCGCGGGCTTCGTTCCTGGCCCAGGCATCCCACGCGAGCGCGTCCTCGACGGAGGCGATCGCCGCGACCTGCCCGGCGTGCCGTTCGAGCACGCGGTTCACAATGTCTACGATCCCGGTGAACGGAAGTTCTCCGGCCAGGAAGCGCGCCACCGCGATCTCGTTGGCAGCGTTGAGCACGGCCGGCATCGAGCCCCCCTCGCGCAGGGCCGTGTAAGCCAGCTCGACCGCGGGGAACCGGCGCGCGTCGACCGGATGGAACTCCAGCGTGCGCATCTTGGCCAGATCGAGTCGCGCGAACGGCGCCGGCACGCGCTCGGGATAGAGCAGCGCGTACTGGATGGGGAACTTCATGTCGGTGGTCGAGAGCTGGGCGATGATCGAGCCGTCGACGTACTCGACCATCGAGTGCACGATCGACTGCGGGTGGATGATGATGTCGATCTGATCGGCCGGCAGCGCGAAGAGGTGATGGGCCTCGATCACCTCCAGCCCCTTGTTCATCATCGTGGCGGAGTCGATGGAGATCTTGTTCCCCATGCGCCAGGTCGGATGGGCGAGGGCGGCCGCGATGCTGATGTCGCCGAACGTGGCCAGGTCGCGCTGCAGGAACGGGCCGCCCGAGGCGGTGAGGATGACGCGCTGGATCTCGGAGTGCGTGCCGCAGCGGATGGCCTGGTGGACGGCGTTGTGCTCGGAGTCGACGGGGAGAATCTCGCCGCCGTGCTCGCGCGCCGCGCGGGTCATCACGTCGCCCGCGGCCACGAGCACTTCCTTGTTGGCGATGCCGACGCGCTTGCCTTGCTGCAGCGCCGCGTAGACCGCGGGGATGCCGGCCGCGCCGACGATGGCCGCGATCACCGCATCGGCCGAAGGCATCGACGCGACCGCGCACGCGCCCTCGATGCCGGGGATGATCTCCAGGCCGGGAAAGCGCGCGCGCAGCGTCGCCGCGTCCGCCTCGCTCCGCACCGAGACCAGCTCGGGGCGATAGCGCTCGATCTGCTGAGCGAGCAGCTCGATGTTGCCGCCGGCCGCCAGTCCGACGACGCGCAGTTCTTCAGGGAACGAGTCGGCGACGGCGAGCGTGCTGCAGCCGACGGAGCCGGTGGAGCCGAGGATCGATATGTTTCTCATGGGTTGATCAGGAGAAAGGTAAAAGGAAAAAGGTGAAGGGGGCGAAGCCACTTTGACCCTTTACCCTTTTCCTTTCACCTCATCCCTGCATGATGTTCAGCGAGCGGAACCCATGCACGATCAGTGTCCAGTAGCAATAGAGGATGGGGGCGGTGAAGAGAATGGAGTCGAAGCGGTCGAGGAATCCGCCGTGGCCGGGGAGCAGCGTGCCGGAGTCCTTCACGTCGGCGGAGCGCTTCCACATCGACTCCGCGAGGTCGCCCACCACGCCCGCGAATGACAGCAGCACGCCGGCGATGATCGCGTGGTGCAGCGGGAAGTTCTGGAAAAACGTGAAGTGGATGACCACCGCCGCGATGATCGACGTGGCCATGCCGCCGGCCAGTCCTTCGATGGTCTTCTTGGGACTGATGCGCGGCGAGAGCTTGCGCTTCCCGAACTTCTTGCCGACGTAATACGCGCCCGAGTCGCCCAGCCAGACCACCAGCAGGAGGAAGAACACCAGCTTCCACCCCTCGGGGAAATCGTTCCGCAGGCGGATCAGTGAGCCCGTGAGCATCCCGACGTACGTCGTCGCCAGCACCGCTACCGCGCTCGACGGCAGCGAGTCCTCGAGCGGCTTGCGGCTGAAGACGTACGACGCGGGGATGAAGAGCAGCGCCGCGAAGACGCCGATTTCCACGGAGAGGTGCTCGATGATGAACGCCGCCACGATGATGATCACGATGGCGATGCAGAGCGGCAGCGGGATGTCGTAGCCCTTGTGCTTGCCGAGGTTGACGAACTCGATCAGGGCCAGCACGGCCACGGCGCCGATTACGGCGTCGAAGACGTACTCGTGACTCCAGCCGATCAGCCAGATGACGATCGGCGAGGCGATCGCGGCCGTGATTTCGCGGGAAAAGCGCATCGTCAGGAAGAGGCGGCCGAGTCGTCCGCCTCGATGAACATCTCCGAATCGCCCGGCTCGACGCCGCCGTAGCGACGCTCGCGCGACTGGAAGTCGATGATGGCTTCGAAGAGGTGGCGGCGCCGGAAATCGGGCCAGAGGGTCTTGGTCACGTGGATCTCCGCGTACGCGATCTGCCAGAGCAGAAAGTTCGACACGCGCAGCTCGCCGCTGGTGCGGATCAGCAGGTCCGGGTCGTCCACGTTGGCGGTGTAGAGGTGGTCCGCGAAAAAGTCTTCGTCGATGACGGCGTCCGTCATCTCCTTCTCGCGCAGCGTGGTCATGACACGGTTGACGGCGTCGACGATCTCCGCGCGCCCGCCGTAGTTGAGCGCGATCTGGAAGAGCAGTCCCGTATTTTCGGCGGTCTTCTCCTGCGCGTACCGCAGCTCGCGCTGCACGCTCGGGTCGAGGCCGTCCACGCGTCCGATGGGGACGAAGCGGATGTTGTTCTCCATCAGCGTCTGCAGCTCTTTGCGGAGGTACTCCTTGAGCAGCATCATCAGCGTGGCCACTTCGTAGCGGGGGCGCTTCCAGTTCTCGACCGAGAACGCGTACAGCGTCATCACGCCCAGCTCGAGGCGGGCCGAGGTCTCGACGACCTCGCGCACGGAGGCGATGCCGGAACGGTGGCCTTCGACCCGCGGCAGGTTGCGCGCGCGGGCCCAGCGGCCGTTCCCGTCCATGATCACGGCGATGTGCCGCGGGAGCCGCTTCAGGTCGATCCTGTCGAGGAGAGACTCCTCGATCGACCCGGGCTCGGCAAGCTTGCGGACGTCGATCATTTTGGCCGGGATGTTAGTACCTGATCTCGCGCAACACCAGCCCTTTGGCCGGAGCCGTCCACCGCGCCTCGGCGAAAAGCGCACCGGCCGCGAGCTTCCCGCGACCGACCTCGATCAGCGAGCCGGCAATGCGGCGGACCATGTAGCGCAGGAAGCCGTCCGCCGTGACGGTGAGCCTCACCACGTCGCCCTCGCGCACCACCGCGATCGACTCGACCGTCCGCACCGTCGACGACACCTCGGGATCGGCGACGGTGAACGGCGCGAAGTCGTGCGTCCCCACGAGCTGCTGCGCCGCTGCCTGCATCGCCTCCGCGTCGAGCGGTTTGGCGACGTGCGCGTGCGTCTCCGCGGCAAACACGTCCGCGACCTCGGCGTTCCAGATGCGGTACTCGTACGTCTTTCCCTTCGCGGAAAAGCGTGCGTGCACGTCGTCCGCGACGCTGTCGATTTGCGTCACGCGCACGTCCGGCGGCAGGAGCTGGTTCAGTCCGAGGATCAGGCCGCGCGAGGGGATGTCGAAGGGGACGTCGACGTGCGCGCGCTGGGCGAGGGCGTGCACCCCGGCGTCGGTGCGCCCCGCGCCATGGACGCGGACCGCGTCGCTGAAGATCTTCGCCAGCGCCTCTTCCAGCACCTGCTGCACCGTCACGGCATTGGTCTGCAGCTGCCAGCCGCCGTAACGGGTGCCGAGGTACTGCACGGTCAGGAGAAGGCGCATGGCGTTGACAGGTACGAGGGATGAGGGATGAGGGACGAGTGGGCGAGACGCGCACTCATTCGTCGTCCCTCATGCGTGACGTTGCCAGGTACGAGGTATGAGGTATGAGGCATGAGTGGGCCAGCGCCACACTCATACCTCGTTCCTCATGCCTCATACCTGAAGCTTTACCTCGTGTCGGCGGCGATGATCTGCTCGCGGGCGAAGCCGCTCGTGTTCGAGATCTGGTCGACGACGCCGATCGAGACCTTGTTCAGGCCCTTCTCCATCAGCATGTCGAGCGTGTACGTGTAGAACTTTCCGGAGAGGTTCTTGTAGTCGGCTGCCGGCACGCGGACCTGGTGCGACTTGCGCGCGACCTCGGACATGTCGTTGTCCTTGTTCGCCACGACCACGTAGACGTCGAAGCCGCCGATGTAGTCCGTCTCGCCCTGCGGCAGCAGCGTGAGGGCCTGCATCGGAATCTGCACGTCGACCGGCACGCGGAACAGCCCGTCCTCGGTCGGCAGCGGCGTGCGCACGCGCGCCAGGATGCCGAGCTGGTTCTCCTTGCCGCGATAGAGCAGGTTGGCGACGACGCGGTCGTTCATCTCCGCGTACATCGACTTCTCGACGAAGGTCTGCCGCGTGCGGGCGCGGTAGTCCTTGTTCTTCATGCGCACGGTCAGGTAGCGCTGGCGGTCGACGCGCTCGGTACCGGCGCGGTAGCCGAGGGAGTAGTAGGAGTCGAGGTCGGTCCGGATACGGTCGAAGGCCGCGGCGAAATTGTTCGTCTGCACCGAGGCCACGCCGCCGGTCATGTCGGCCATGAGGTGCATCGACTCGGTGGTGTTGGTCATGGCCGCGTGCGACACGGCAATGGGAGTGGGGCGGGAGTTCTCGGCGGACATCTCGTTCGTCATGGCGAGGCCGGCGGCGTGCACCGTGTACATCGTGATGCCGTTCGCGTTGGCGGTCTTGGCGATCGACTGCACGATGTTCGTGCCGTCGTAGGTCATCCCCTCGAGCATCGTCGAGCCGACGTTCTGCCAGCCCTTCTCGCGGCCCATCTCGTCGATGTACGTGAAGAGCTCGCGGCCCGGCTGCATCGGGAAGCCTTCACTGGTCAGGACCAGGACCTTCTTTCCTTCGACGCCGGCCAGCGTGGTCATGAGGGCGTTGATCGACGCGGCGCTCTGCCGCAGGTCGTGCTCGATGGAGGCAGCGTAGTTGCGCGCGGTGGAGAGCGCGTCCTGGTACGACGAGGCGTCGCGGATGCGCTCCTCGGCCTGCTTCCGTTCGCTGCGGTTGGCGATGCCCATGCCGGTTTCGCGCGCCAGCCCGTCCAGCGTGGCGATCAGGGCCTTGGTGTCCGGCGTGAACGGCATCCGCACCTTCATGCTGCGGTTGTACGTCGCGATCATGGCCTCGTCGCCGGGGCGCATCGTCTCGACGACGAACTTCTTCATCTCGGCGAAGACCTTGTTGCGGTTGAACGGGGCCAGGGAGAGGTTGTCGACGTAGAAGATGATGCGCCGCTTCATGTGCTCCGGCACGGCCTTGCGCCCGTCCGGGGTGACGGCCTGCGGCGCCGGCACGTCGCCGAGCGGGTTCTTCGTGACCGTGCCCTGCACCTCGTAAAAGTTCGAGATCGGCTTCTGGACGTTGTTCTCCAGGATGATGAAGTCGTCGGCGGTCAGGTTGGGGATGTAATTGCCCCGCCTGTCGGTGACGATGACGTCGACGTTGATGACGCGGACGTCGATGTTCTCGACGAGACGCGGCTGTTCGGGCTCCTGATTTTTACGCTGCGCGGCGGTCGGGAGCGACAGGGCCAGCGCGGTGAGAAGAGCGACAGTACGTTTCAACAAGGCCTCCGGAGTCTCATGGTCGCAGAGGCTCACAGTCGCATAGGCGGCCCGTCTCCTGTGAGACTGTGAGCCTGTGAGGCTGTGAGACCCGGTCCTGAGACGAATCATGTGCCGCCGCCGTTACGCGGGCCGTGGCGCACTCCGTGCGAGAATACAGGACCGACGGAGGGAAACCGGGGCACCGGCGGAAAACTTCCGGAGGACTGACCAGCGCCAAGTGCAGACGCCGAAACAAGATCCGCTCACTTTTGCCAAGATGGCCGGCGGCGGAAACGACTTCGTCGTGATCGACAATCGCGGCGGAAAAATCGACGATCCTTCCGACCTGGCGCGCCGCATCTGCACCCGCGCGCTCTCCGTCGGCGCAGACGGGCTCGTCCTCGTCGAGAGCTCGGTCCGGGCGAATTTCCGCATGCGCTACTGGAACTCGGACGGCTCCCTCGGCGCCTTCTGCGGCAACGGCACCCGCTGCGCGGCGCGCTTCGCCTTCCTGCACGTCATCGCCGGCCGCAAGATGACCATCGAGACCGACGCCGGCATCGTGCACGCGGAGATGGGGGAGGGCGGACAGGTCACGATCTCGCTGCCGCCGCCGCATTCGTTTCGCGCGAAGCGTCCGGTGGTGGTGGGCCAGCAGACGGTGCACGGGTCGTCGATCGTCGTCGGCGTGCCGCATTACGTGCTCTATCTGCGCGATCCCTCGACTGCGCTCGGGACAGGCTTGTGGTCGCAGCACATCGTCCCCCTCGGACGCGCGATCCGCACGAGCGGCGAGCTGGTTCCGGACGGCGGCGCGAACGTGAACTTCGTGACCGTGCGCGGCAACCACGCCATCGAAGTGCGCACCTACGAGCGGGGCGTGGAGAACGAGACGCTCTCCTGCGGCTCCGGCGTCGTGGCCTCGGCCGTGACCAGCGCGATGTTCGGCAAGGTGCAGTCGCCGGTGTCGGTGCTGACGCGCAGCGGCATCACCCTGGAGGTGTCGTTCACGTTGCGCGACGGGCACCCGGAGGATGTGCGGTTGCGAGGTGACGCGCGGCTCGTCTATCGCGCTACCATCACGCCCGAGACGCTGGAAGGGTTCACCCCGGAGTTCGTCCGCGACCCCGCCGCCAGCGCCACGGTCGCCTGATTTGGAGAACCTTCGCTGGATTGCCGCCGCGGCGCTGTCGGCGTACGCGTGCCAGCTCGCCGTCCATCACACGACGCCGATCGACGCCGCCCTGCCGCTGCTCGCCCTGGCCGTGACGCTCTGCGCCTGGCTCTCGTATCCCGCGGTGATGACCGGCGTGCCGCTGCTCCTCCTCGCGGAGATCGCGATCCCCGACGAACCGCTGCGCCTGCTCACGTTCGGCACCATCATCGCCGCCGCTATCGCGATTGCGATCGGAGCGCCGGCTGCCAGCCGGCCGGAGCGCACGCTGCCAGTCAGCCCGTTCCTCGTGACCATCGCGGCCATTCTGATCCTCCGCTGGATCCCGCTCCGCGACGTCCTGGTCGTCCGCGAGCTCTTCCTCCTGGCCATCAGTTGCGCCACCGTGGCCGTCCTCGGCCGCACGCCGTTCGCGGTCGCGGTGGCGGTCATCACCGCCCTCGTCACCCCCGCCTTGCCGATGCGCACGCACGTCGTGCCGGTGATCGTCTTCGCCATCGCCGCCCTGGCGCGCTTCGTCGGCCTGCCCCGCCTGCAGCTCGCGTGGCCGTCGACGATCGCGGTCGCGTTCGTGATGCTCTTCTTCCCCTGGAGCGGCATCGTCGCACGCGCGTTCCCGTACTTTCTGCGCGAGGCGCGGGAGCCGAAGCAACGCACCGTCGTCGCGCAGGCGCTGGCCCCGAACCGCAGCGAGGTCTACGAAGTCCCGCACGGCGCCACGCAACTCGTCGTCTCCGGCGCGAACGTCGCCCATCTCCGCCGCGGCGCGCTCCTCGGACGTATCCAGCCGGGGAACATCCCCGTGCGCATCGGCGATGCGGCGGACTGGGGTTATCTGCGCCGCGAGGCGTGGTACCGCGCCCGCAATCCGCTGCCGCGCGACTCGGCTGGCAAGATTCGCGACTACGGCTACTCCGCCTGGGTCGACGGCGCGGGACGGGTGCCGCTGCCGCGCGGCGCGCGCACGATCCGCGTGACGGCGGACGCGAAGCTGCCCGCCGACGCGTCGCTGCAGGTCGAAGGATTCGAGTGATCGCTGCGACCGTGTTAGCGCTGCTCGTCCTGCCGTTGCTCGTGCTGCGCGGCCGGACGCTCGCGACGTATTTCGGCGTCGACGCGGCGACGTGGCTCTTCGCCTGGCTCCTCGCGCGCCGCCTCCCCGGATTCGATCCCTACCTCGGCTGCATCGTCGTGGCCGTGCTCAAGCTCGCCACGTTTTCACTTTTCCTGGCGGCGGGGAAGCAGGTGCGCTGGTCGCCGAACCGGGCCGCGCTGGTCGCGGCCGTCGTCTACGCGCTGATGGTGCCGGCCATGCTGCGCACGCCCATCGACGGCGACGAGCCGTTCTATCTGCTGCAGACCGAATCCATCCTCCGCGACTTCGACCTCGACCTCGCCAACCAGTACCAGATCCGCGCCGGCGCGCAATGGCAGCGGCCCGATCTCACGCAGCCGCAGACCGGCGATCCCGTCGGGAAGAACGGCGAGCAGTACGCGCGTCACGAGCCGTTCCTGGCCGTGCTGATGCTGCCCGGCTACGCGCTGGCCGGACTGCACGGCGCGCTGGCCACCATCGCGCTGTTCGGCGTCCTGCTGGTGCGCTCGACCTTGCGCTGGATGGAGGACGAAGGCATCGGCGACGGCGCCATGCGCGCGGTTTTTCCGCTGTTCGCTTTCGCGCCGCCGGTGCTGTTCTACGCCGCTCGCATCTGGCCGGAGGTGCCGGCGGCTTTCTTCTTCGTGGAGGCTCTGCGCGGCGTGCGTGCGCATCGCATTAAACGCTGGCTGCCGATGATCGCCGGACTGGTGCTGCTCAAGCTGCGCTTCGGCCTCGTGGCCCTGCCGCTGATCGCGCAGTCGCGGAAGAAAATCGCGCTGGCGATCCTGATCGTGCCGCTGGCGCTGATCGCGTTCATCACCGGCGACCCGACCAACGTGCACACGTGGCGCGAGCTGATCCCGACGTCGCCGATGCAGTACGTGCTTGGCTTCTGCGGCCTGCTCGTCGACGGCATGAGCGGCATCGCCTTCCAGGCGCCGTTCTACCTCTTCGCCATCGTGGCCCTGACGCGCTGGCGCACGATGCCGCACGGCTTCCGCCTGGGCATCCTGGCCTCGCTGCTCTACATCTTCTATCTCGTCCCGCGCGGCGAGTGGTTCGGTGGCTGGGCGCCGCCGCTCCGCTACCTCGTCTTCCTCATGCCCGTCCTGGCCCTCGGCATCGCCGCGGTCTGGGAGAAGATCTCGCGCGGCGCGATCGCGGCGGTGAGCGCGTGGACGATCGGCCTCGTCATTCACGGCGTCGCGTACCCATGGCGGCTGTTCCACGAGTTCACCGGCGAGAACGCGATGGGGGAGTGGCTCTCGCGTCAATACGGCGCCGATTTCTCGCGCTTCTTCCCCAGCTTCATCCGCCTGAACGACGCCGCGTGGTGGGGGCTCCTCGGCATCGCGCTGTTCCTCTTCGTCATCCGCCGCTTCGAGCTCCCGGCGATCTCGCTCGCCATCGCGCTGGCCTTCAACGCCGCGCGCCAGCCCGGCACCACCATCCATTTCGAAGACACGCACGTGCGCCACAACGGGGGCACGATCTATCCCGAGCCGTACACGCTCATGCGCGCGACCTATCGCGGCGGCTGGACGCTCAACGCCGGCGACTCACTCTCCTTCCTCGCCCGCGAAGGGACGCACACGCTCCACCTCATCACCGGCCTCGGCGCCACCTTCGAGCTCGAAGGGCGCACGTACTCCGTCCAGCCAAACGAGCGCTATCAGACCGTCACCGTGACCATTCCGCGCTCGGGCCGCGTGACGCTGAAGACCCTCACCGGCGCGATCAACGTCGACTTTATGGAGCGCCGATGATCGACGTGATCGTCCTCGACCTCGACGGCGGCCCGATGCTCGACGAGTGTCTCGCCTCGATCCGCGCGCAGACCGTCCCGCACCGCGTCATCCTCTTTGACAACGGCTCGCGCACGCCGACGCCGAATGCCACCCAACGCAGCGAACGAAACCTCGGCTTCGCCGGCGGCGCCAACGCCGCATTCGCTCTCGCCACGTCACCGTACGTCGCCCTCGTCAACAACGACGTCATCCTCGCGGACGACTGGCTGGCCCACGTCCGCGACGCCCTCGATCGCGACGAGCAGCTGGCCGCCGTGCAGACCATCATCCGCAGACCCGACGGCGCGATCGACGGCGCCGGGATCGACATCAGCGACGGCACGTTCCGCCAGATCGGCCACGGCGCCACCGTCGGTTCGCCATTGCGCGTCGCCTGGGGTGTCTCCGCCACGGCCACGCTCTACCGCGCCTCCGCGCTGCAGGGCCGCATGTTCGACGAACGCTTCTTCGCCTATTACGAAGACGTCGAGCTCTGCGCCCGCCTGCGTGCAGACGGCTGGCGCACCGCCGTGCTCCCCGTCGTGAAGGCCACGCACCGCGGCTCCGCGACCGCCGGCGCGCTGCGCGGCGACGCGCGCAGGCTCCGCACGCGCAACCGCTACCTCGTCGCGCGCATGCATCCGGGTGTCGGCCGCGTCCGTTCCCTCTTATGGGAAGATGCGCGGCTCGCGTTGCGCGGACGCACGTCCCTGCGCGGGCTCGTCGAAGGTTTATGTTCTCCGTTGTCGTCCACACGCCCGACGTCGTAGGGGACCGCATGGCCGGTCCCGGCATCCGCGCGTGGCATCTCGCGCGCGAGCTGGCGAAGCATTTCGACACGACCCTGATCGCCAAGGCCGAGGGCGCGCGCGACCCGCAACTGGCCACGCTGCACATCATCGAGCACGGCACCGACGCCGCCCGCGCCGCGATGCGCGAGGCCAGCGTCCTGATCGGCCAGCCGGCGCGCGGCTTTCGCAAACGCCGCGCGAGCCAGCGCATCGTCTACGACCTCTTCGACCCAACCGTGCTCGAGCTGCGCGAGCTGTACGGCAATTTCCCCTCGCTGCGGCAGCGCGTGCACCTCGCCGCGGAGTGGTGGCGCCTCGCCGAAGCGCTCATGCGCGCCGACCTGCTCGTTTGCGCCGCACGCAAACAGCGCGAGCTCTACGGCGCGCTGCAGAGCGGCGACGCCCCCTGGATCGAAGTCCCGTTCGGCATCGACCCCGACGACATGCGCGCCTGTCCCAAGCCGCAGGACGACATCGTGGTCTGGGGCGGCGGGGTCTGGGAGTGGCTCGATCCCGCGACCGCCGTCGACGCCATCGTGCGCCTCAATGCCGAGGGGGTTCGGGCGAAGCTCTTGTTCATGGGGCGGGCCCGGCCGAACCGCAATCTGATCGACCGACGCCGCGACGACCGTTTCGACGCGCTGCTTGCCCGCGGCGGGCCCAATGTGTCGGCGAATGACGAGTGGGTCCCGTACCGCGAACGGCTGGCGTGGCTGCGCTCCGGCAAAATCGCTATCATGCTCCACCGTCGCACGGCGGAAGCCGACTACTCGATCCGCACGCGCCTCTTCGACGCCATCGCCGCCGGGATCCCAGTGATCGCCACCGCGGGAGGCTTCGCGGCGGAGCTGGTCGAGCAGGAAGGCCTCGGCGTCGTCGTTTCGCCCGGTGACGTCGCGGCGGTGGCCGAGGCCATCCGGCGCCTGCTGTCCGACGACGAAACCTGGTCCAAATGCGTAGAAAGTCTGGAGCGCCTCCGTCCGCGGTTCGCGTGGGATGTCGTGACACGCCCGCTCGTTAGCGCGATCATGAAATGGCAAACGTGATGTTCGAAGTCCGAGAGGAGACGATACCGCGCGCGCGAGTCCGCGCCGTCGACCTCTCCATCCTCATCGTCACCTGGAACAGCGGGCGCTTCATCGACCGCTGCCTTCGCTCCATCCCCGCCGCCTGCGAGGGGCTCGAGTACGAGGTGGTCGTCCACGACAACGCCTCCGACGACGACACGCTGCGCCACCTGCGCGACGCGAACGTCCTCCGCTCGACCACCAACGCCGGCTTCGCCGCCGGCACCAACCGCGCCTTCGACGCCTCTCGCGGCCGCTACGTCTTCCTGCTCAATCCCGACTGCGAGCTGGCGCCGCGCGCGCTGACGCGCCTCTTCGAGTTCATGGAGTCGCACGGCTCGATCGCCGCGGCCGTGCCGCTGCTGACCGACGAGAGCGGCGACTCGCAGCGCGAGTTCCAGCTCCGCCGCCTCCCGACCCTCGGCACGCTCGCCGCCGAGGTGCTGCTGCTCGACAAGATCTTTCCGCGCAATCGCGCCACCGCGCGGTACCGCTATCGCGATCTCGACCTCACCCATCCGCAGCACATCGAACAGCCCGCCGCCGCGGCGCTGCTGCTGCGGCGCGAAGTGGTCGAGGAGATCGGTCCGCTCGACGAACAGTTCGCGCCGGCCTGGTTCGAGGACGTCGACTACTGCCGCCGCCTGGCCGAAAACAAAAAGCAAGTCTGGGTCGTGCCGGCCGCGGTCGTGCGCCACTTCGGCGGCGCGTCTCTCGAGCACATCCACTTCTCCGGCTTCGTCGACATCTGGTACCGCAACATGTGGCGCTACGCGAAGAAATGGATGCGCCCCGGCGAGGCCGAAGCGCTGCGCTGGGCCATCATGACCGGCATGCTGCTCCGCTTCGCGGCGGGGCTGATCGGCAAACGCCCGCGCGGCATCGAGCGGGGAGAAGCGTTCCGCGCGTATGCGCTCGTGCTGAAGCGGGCCTGGAATCGATGGGACGCATCTCGCTCGTCCTCGTGACGTGGAACAGCGCGCCTTACCTGCGCCGCTGTCTCGACGGAATCGCGCACCAGACGCATCGCGACCGCGAGCTGATCGTCGTCGACAACGCGTCGTCGGACGACTCGCTGGATCTCGTCGCACCGCATGCTACGAAGGTCATTCGCAATGACACCAATCGCGGCTTCAGCGCCGCCGTCAATCAAGCCCTGGCCGTCGCCACGGGCGAGTTCCTGCTGCTCGTGAATCCCGACTGCTATCTCGAGCCCGAGTACGCCGCGCGATTGCAGGAAGTGTTCGACGATCCGCGCGTCGGCTCCGCGACCGGCCTGCTGCTGCGCGCGCGCGGCTACGACATCGAGCCGGCGGGTGGCGTCGACTCCGCGGGCATGCGCATGACCCGCAGCGGACGCCATCTCGACATCGACGTCCGTCCCGCGTCGCGCACGGAAGTCTTCGGCGTGAGCGGCGCGGCGGCAATGTTCCGCATCGCTTTCCTCCGTCAGGCGATGGTGCACGGCGAAGCATTCGACGAGGATTTCTTCGCCTACCGCGAGGACGCCGACCTGGCGTGGCGCGGACGCCTGTTCGGCTGGACGGCAGTCTGCGAGCCCTCGGCCCTCGCCTATCACGTGCGCCGCGTGACGCCGGAATCGCGGCGCGAACTGCCCGCGTCGATCAACATGCACTCGGTGAAGAACCGCTTCCTGCTGCGTATCAAGAACGAAGGCGCCTACCTCGCGCTGCGCAACGCGCCGTTCGAGTTGCTTCGCGACTTAATCGTCCTGCTCGCCGCCCTCACCATCGAACGCTCCTCCCTCCCCGCCTTCACCTGGCTCTGGCGCAACCGCCGCCGCGTCCTCGCCAAACGCCGCGACATCCAATCGCGCCGCAAAGTCAGCGACCGCGAGCTGGCAAGGTGGTTCGCGTGACGCCGCGTGAACCAGTCCCCTCTCCCCGCCGCAGCGGGGAGAGGGTTAGGGTGAGGGGCTCCCTTTTGCCCAGCGCCACAACCCCTCACCCTAGCCCTCTCCCCGCTCTTCGCGGGGAGAGGGGACTGGGTGTCCCGAGACGGTCATCGCGAGCCAGCCGATGAAGATCGCCATCCTTGGCACCCGCGGCGTCCCGCCGAACTACGGCGGCTTCGAGACCTTCGCCGGCGAGCTCTCCACGCGGCTTGTGCAGCGCGGCCACGAGGTGTACGTTTATTGCCGGGAGGGCGCAGACAGCAGGGCGCAGGGCGCAGAAGCTCCTGCCCCCCGCGCCCTCCGCCCTGCCACCTCAAACGCCACCTGGCGGGGCGTCCACCGCATCGTCCTCCCCGCCGCCCGGCACAAGTACCTGGAGACCGTCTCCCACGCCTTCCTCTCCGCGCTCGACGCACTGAAGCGCGACTTCGACGCGGTCCTGGTCTGCAACGCCGCGAATGCGTTCGTCCTCCCGCTGTTGCGTGCGGCGCGCATTCCGTGCGCGATCAACGTCGACGGCATCGAGCGCAAGCGCCGCAAGTGGAACGTCCTCGGCCGCGCGGTCTACGCGATCGGCGAAGCGTTCTCCGTCGCCTTTGCCAGCAGGGTCGTGGCCGATGCGGAAGTCATCGCCGCGTACTACCGCGAGCACTACGCCTTCGAGCCGGTGGTCATCCCGTACGGGTCGGATTTTCCTGTCGAGGAAGACTCCGACGTGCTGCAGCGGCTGGGGGTGGAGGACTACATCCTCTACGTCAGCCGCTTCGAGCCGGAGAACAACCCGCTCGAAGTCCTCGATGCGTACGCCAACTCGGGACTGACCACGCCGCTGGTCATGGTCGGCAAAGGCCTCTACGCGAGAGAGCTCGACGAGCAGATCCGCGCCCGCGCCACCGGCAACGTCCTCGCGCCGGGCGCGCTCTACGGCCGCGACTACCGCACCCTGCAGCGCAACGCGCTCCTCTACATCCAGGCCACGGAGGTCGGAGGGACGCACCCGGCGCTGATCGAGGCCATGGGCTCCGGCGGTGTCGTGCTCGCGCTCGACACGCCGGAGAACCGGGAAGTCGGCGGCGACGCTGTCGGTTATTTCCGGCTCCGTCCCCAGGAGACGCTTTCCGGCATGCTTCGCGAATGGTTCCGTAACCCTCAGTCCAGAGAGGAGTTCCGGACTCGGGCGCGGCAACGCGCCGCCGAAAGGTACTCCTGGGAGCGCGTGACGGACGCGTACGAGCGGCTTTTCATGTTGCTCTAGACGCAACAGGCTTCCTCTCCGTATACCGTTGCGGTAAAAGAACGTTCAGATGCTGAAGCAGAAAGCGCGAGTCATTGCGAGAGTTGTTTACGGAGCCGACCTCGCCCTGACGTCCGTGGCGTTCTTCGCCGCGTTTTTCATCCGCGACCGCGTCCTGCCGCTCATCGCCCCCGAGCGTTTCCCCACCGGCCTCTATCCGCTCGCGGACTACCTGAAGTTCTATCCGCTGGTCCTGGTGATCTGGTCGGTGCTGCTGTTCACCTACGACAGCTATCACTCGCACCGCACCATTCCCCTGACCCGCGAGGCGCTGACCACGATCCGCGTGGTCATGACCGGCACGGTCATCCTGGCCACGGTGGCCTTCCTGGGCCAGCTCTCGCAGCTCTCACGCGGCTGGTTCGGCATCTTCGCCGCGCTCTCCGCGGTGCTCCTCGTGGCCGAGAAGATCCTGCTGCGCGTGATCGCGCGCTGGGTGCGCTCGAAGGGCCTCAACTACCGGACCCTGCTCATCGTCGGCACCGGCCGCCGCGCCACCGACATCGCCCGCATGATCGCCGGCCACAAGTACTGGGGCTACAAGATCCTCGGCTTCGTCAGCGACGGTCACCGCCTCTCCAACGGCTGGGCGCGATACCGCATCTACGGCAATGTCCCCGACCTCAAGCGCATCCTCGAGGAGAACCGCGAGATCACCGAGCCGATCGACGAGATCGTGTTCGCCGTGACGCGCAAGAAGCTCGACGAGATGAAGCAGATCTTCCTCATGTGCGAGGAGCTCGGCATCCGCACCCGCGTGGCCATGAACTTCATCCAGAACCGCGTGGCCCGCCTCGAGATCGAAGAGCTGGAAGGGGTCCCCTTCCTCACCTTCACCACCACCCCCTCCAACGAGGCGCACCTCGCGCTCAAGCGCGCCCTCGACGTGGCCCTCTCGGTGATGGTCCTCGGCCTGGCCATGCCGATCATCGGCGTGGCCGCGCTGGCCATCAAGCTGTCGTCGCCCGGCTCGGTGCTCTTCAAGCAGCGTCGCATGGGCCTCAACGGCCGCGTCTTCACGCTCTACAAGTTCCGCACGATGATCGAGGACGCGCATGAGCGCCGCGAGGAAGTCGCGCACCTCAACGAGATGAACGGCCCCGTCTTCAAGATGAAGGACGATCCGCGCGTGACGCCGGTCGGCCGCTGGCTGCGCCGCTTCTCGCTCGACGAGATCCCGCAGCTCTGGAACGTGCTCAAGGGCGACATGAGCCTGGTCGGCCCACGCCCTCCCATCCCGGAGGAAGTGGCCTCGTATCACCGCTGGCACCGCCGCCGCCTGTCGATGAAGCCGGGCCTGACCTGCCTCTGGCAGATCAGCGGCCGCAATCAGATCCAGGACTTCGACCACTGGATGAAGCTCGACCTGCAGTACATCGACAACTGGTCGCCGTCGCTCGACTTCAAAATCCTGCTGCGGACGATTCCGGCGGTGCTCTCGGGCAAAGGCGCGTCATAATCGCGCCGTGATCGCCGCAACGCTTCTCTTTGCTGCCACCCTGCCCATTCATGGTGTGTTCGTCGAGCTGGAACACCGCGACAGAATCGCGGAGTCGAAAGCCAACGCAATCGTGATTGCGAATATCATTGGATATGACACAGGTGGATGTCCGCGTTACGACAAGTTCAGTCAAGCGGCGGAGCTGATCCAGAGCGCCTCTCTCGACGCCGCGATCTACGTCGGCCTTGTCTACGGTCGAGATTTCCGCTCGGACGTTGCCACAGAGGAAGAGCTCGACCGCGCGCGCCGCGAGGATGTGATCGTGGCGAAGGAGTTCCTGGCCTACCTGAAGGAACGAAAGATCAATCGAAAGCTCGCGGGCTGGTACCTGGCGCGCGAGATTCACAACTTTGACGATTCGGCCCAGCAGG
Source organism: Thermoanaerobaculia bacterium (assembly GCA_036387915.1). Classification (GTDB taxonomy): domain Bacteria; phylum Acidobacteriota; class Thermoanaerobaculia; order Gp7-AA8; family Gp7-AA8; genus QHVT01. Next base: position 3,693 of record DASVSV010000021.1, on the reverse strand, counting down.
AGCGGATTCACCAGTATCTCGAGCGTGTTTCGCGGGATCTTCCGAAACTCGGCGCCATTCTGATTGCGCCGTTCTTCGTGACTGGGTGCTCTGGTTCGGGGACGCTCAATGCCAAGGCGACGGGAACGATGTTCGCGGATCTCATCAAGGGGACAAAGATCACGCATCTTCTCCTGCAGGATGGTTTCAGCGCCCGGTTCGATCATGCGTGCTCCTGGCCTGATTGGAAAAAATATGCGTTAACGGCAGAGGATTACGAAAGAGAAGTGTCAAAGGCGGTGCGGAAGCTGAAGGTGAAGTTCTGGGTGGATATGGAAGTCTTTGGGGCCGAAGCCACTGCCGACCGGATCGCCGCGCAGTATGCAATCCTGCCTGACACTGCCCGTGTCATCGCGTACAAGTACGACGACTGTCGCAAACAAGGAATGAACGCGGACGTCTGTCCGAAGTAATCATCATGCCGAAGCTCGATCCGACAACCACGGAGTTCCGCGCCGCCGCACACAAAGCCGTCGACTGGGTCGCGGATTACCTCGAGAACATCGACTCCTTTCCCGTGCTCTCGCGCGTGCAGCCGGGTGAGATCGCGGCGCAGTTCGACGGCGCCGCGTCGGAAGAGGGCAAGCCGTACGACGCGCTGCTGACCGAGTTCCAGCAGAAGATCCTGCCCGGCATCACACACTGGAATCACCCTTCCTTCTTCGCCTACTTCAGCATCACCGGCTCCCAGGCCGGGATCCTCGGCGAGCTGCTCTCCGCGGCCATCAACGCGAACGGGATGCTCTGGAAGACGTCGCCGTCGCTGACCGAGCTCGAGACGTTGTCCCTGGGCTGGCTGCGCGACGCGCTCGGCCTGCCGTCGCACTTTTTCGGGATCATCAACGACACCGCCTCGATCAACGTCTTCCTCGCCCTGGCCGCCGCCCGCGAAGCCCTCGGCCTGAACATCCGCAAGGAAGGGATGACCGGCCGCGAGCTGCCGCCGCTCCGCGTCTACTGCTCCGAGCACGCCCACTCCTCCGTCGACAAGGCCGCGCTGGCCCTCGGCTTCGGCGCGAAGAACATCGTCAAGATCGCCAGCGACGACGAGTTCCGGATGCGTCCCGACGCACTCGAGGAAGCGATCTCCCGCGACCGCGCCGACGAGCTGCTGCCGTGCGTCGTCGTCGCCACCACCGGCACGACCTCGACCGCGGCCGTCGATCCCGTCCGCGCCATCGGCGAGATCGCACAGCGCGAGCGCTGCTGGCTGCACGTCGACGCCGCCTACGCCGGCTCCGCGACCATCGCCCCCGAGTATCGCTGGATCTGGGACGGCGTCGCCGAATACGCCGACTCGCTGGTCACCAACCCGCACAAGTGGCTCTTCACGCCTGTCGACTGCAGCGTGCTCTACACGCGCCGCCCCGACGTTTTGCGTGAGACGTTCTCGCTCGTCCCTGAGTTCCTGAAGACCACCGACACGGCCGAAATCAATTACATGAACTACGGCCTCCAGCTCGGCCGCCGCTTCCGCGCCCTCAAGCTCTGGCTGGTCCTCGAGCACTACGGCCTGGAACGCCTCCGCAACGTGATCCGCGAACACGTCGCCTTCGCCGAACGCCTCGCCACCGAACTGCGCCAACGCGACGGCGTCACGGTGCTCGCGCAATCCTTCAGCGTGGTCGTCTTCAAGCTCCGCACGGACGAAGAAACGATCGCCGTCCTGGAGCGCATGAACGCCAGCGGCCAACTCTTCGTCTCCCACACGAAGCTCCGCGGCGACTACGCCATCCGCGTCGCCATCGGCAACGGTGCCACGGAGTGGCTGCACGTATCGCGCATCCTCGACCACGTATGAGGAACGACCGGGAGGCCTCCGGCGGGCCGGTACGACCGGCAGCGCTTAGTTGAGGTCACTCTCCGCACGAACCGCGATTCAGGCGACTGGCGCGCATTCAGGCTAGGCCAAGCAGCGCTCCCTTTAGGCGTGTGTCAAGGTCTTTTCACTGATGACCGATGGTTTGTCTCCGGGCGTGTGCCTCCCGCCGTCTCTGAACAACCCTGAGTCGCCTTCCAACTCACTTGCACCAGAAAGCTGCAGACTGGCGACGCTCCCGTCTCGGCCCTCGGTGGGGCATGCGTACGGCTGGCCATGTCGGCAACGCCGGCCCGGAGTGACGATGACGGTGCTGGAGGCCATCTGCAATGCAGTGGTCAAGCGCTGACGGTCATCTCCGGGCCGGAGAGCTGTTGTTTGAGTTGTCGATGAAGTCGTCGATGAGAGAACGTTGGTCGTGGTGGCGATCAGGCAGCGAGTCGGAACTCGCTGGCGCAAGTGAAGACGCGCGTGCGGTCGAACGTGGCGGTCGAACGATAGAGACCCCAGATCATCTTCAGGGCCTTGCGCGCGACAGCGGTCATGGCCTTGTTACCGGGCATCTTCTCGACGTCACGCTTGCGATGGTAGTAGGGACCGTAGAGTTGGTTCCTTTTGACGAGGGGCAGTGCGACTTGGTTCAACACGGCACGTGCGCCGGCGCGCCCTGTGCGTGAGATCTTGGTCTGCCCGATGTACTTGCCGCTCTTCCGTTCGCAGAGGTTCATTCCGGACATCTTCAGCAGCTGACGCCAGCTGCTGAAGTCGCGGAACGGACCGAGCTCGCCGACCAGCCGCGCCAGCGCGAGCTTCGAGATCACACCTCGCTGAGGCTCGGGCAACTGCGTGTCGTCGAGTCGCGCTTCATCGTACAGACTCTCCAGCGCCTGGCGCGCTTGCCGGCGGCGGTTCTCATGCAACTCCAGCTCTTCCCAGACCAGTCTCAGCTCGCGCTCGAGAAGATCTGCCATCCGCCCCGCCGGGGCACTGCTGATGGACGTTCGCGCCTGGGTGCGCAACCGCTCGATAGAGCTCGGCCGGATGTTCGAAGCCTTGCGGAGCCTCGTGAGCATGCGCCGCGGCCGCTCGGCTGCGATCCGGTGCGGGTTCAAACCAAAGCAGCGCACTACGGCACGGCCAGACTCGCTATACAGAAAGTCGGTGCTGAACGCGAAGTCCGGGAACAGCAGCTTTACCACCCGATGCACTTTGTTCTTGCACTCGATGATGCTCGCTTCTGCCGAGGCGTAGAGCAGCGTCCAGTGACGCAGGAGCTGATAGATCTCAGGGAGCTGCCGATCGACGATCACACGGCCCTGCCGCGCCACACCCTCGATTGCACGGGGGTCACGACGATCCGTCTTCCCCGGATCGCCATAGATGACTTCGCGCATCTTCGAGACGTGGGCAGCGTTGACCATGGCCGTCTGGCAGCCCAGCTGGCGTGCAAGGCGAAGGAGAAGCTTGTGATAGATCCCAGTCGGCTCGACGATCACCCTCAGCCCGCCGTACCCGGCCGCCTCAGCCAAGCGCTGAATCTCGATGAGCGTGGTGCGAATCGCATCGGTGCGGTTCTCGATCTCCCAGGTCGCGGCGAAGCCAGGACCTGCCACAGCACTGCAGATCAGGTTCAGTCCATCGAGACCGACGTCGCAGGCGACATCGGCCAGGGAAGACGACACGAGAGCATGGATCGGGCTACGATTCATCGGGGACTCCTCTTCTCTTAGGTGGAGTGGTTCGTTGATCGGCCGCCGCGATCCGTCGTGCTACCGACGTTCGCGGGGGAGGAGCCCCTTATTGAGCTCACTCACCTAAGAGTACGGTGCCGGTCG
>DASVSV010000020.1:0-5534 GCA_036387915.1 Thermoanaerobaculia bacterium | reverse complement strand
CCTTAGCCGCCGCTTTCAAATTCGGGTGCGACCTTCCGAGTGGGTGCGTCTCGGACGTGCTGCTGGCGAATAAAAAAGCGGCGGCTAAGGCCGCCGCACTCCATAACGCTCCGCGGAACCAGCGTCAGTTCGAGAAGAACTCTTTGACCTTGTCGAAGACGCCCTTCTCCGTCGGCACGGCCTCGCCGTGCAGGTCGGCGAGTTGTTCGAGCAGGGCGCGCTGTTCGTCGGTCAGCGTCGCGGGGATGCGTACGGCGACGTGCACGTAGTGGTCGCCGCGGCCGGTGCCGTCGAGGAAGGGGACGCCTTTGTTGCGCAGGCGGAAGACCTGGTTGGGCTGCGTGCCGGCCGGGATCTTCAGCGCCTCGTGTCCGTCGATGGTCTCGACGTTGACGTCGCCGCCGAGGGCGGCTTGCGTGTAGTTGACGGCATGTTCGGAGTGGATGTCGTAGTCGCGGCGCGTGAACTTCGGGTGATCGGCGACGCTGAGGAAGACGTAGAGATCGCCCGCGGGGCCGCCGTTGAACCCGGCCTCCCCCTCGGCCGCAACGCGAAGGCGCGAACCCTCGTCGACGCCGGCCGGGATCTTCACCTGAATCTTCTTCTCCTCGCGCAGACGTCCGGCGCCGCCGCACGTCGTGCACGGGTCCTTGATGACCTTCCCCTGACCGCCGCACTGCGGGCACGTGCGCGCCACCGCGAAGAAGCCCTGCGAGTAGCGGATCTGGCCGCGGCCAGCGCAGCCCGTGCACGTCACCGGCTGCGTGCCCGGCTTCGCGCCCGTGCCCGTGCATGCCGTGCAGGTGATCTGGCGCGGCACGGCCAGGGTGACGTCCTTGCCGAACACGGCGTCCATGAAGTCGAGCTGCAGGTCGTAGCGCAGGTCGTTGCCGCGCGCGGGACGCGTGCCGCGCCGGCCGCCACGTGCGCCGAAGAAATCGCCGAAGCCGAACAGGTCGCCGAGGATGTCGCCGAAGTCGGCGAACTGATTCGGGTCGAAGCCGCCCATCCCGCCCATGCCCTGATGGCCGTAGCGGTCGTAGCGTGCGCGCTTCTCCTCGTCCGACAGCACGCCGTAGGCCTCCGCCGCCTCCTTGAACTTCTCCTCGGCCTCGGGATCGCCGGGGTTCTTGTCGGGGTGGTACTTCACCGCGAGCCTGCGGTAAGCCTTCTTGATGTCGTCGATGGCGGCCCCGCGTTGCAGCCCCAGCACGTCGTAGTAGTCGCGTTTTTCAGTCGTTGCCATTTATTCAGTCGAGGGCGCCGAAGCCTTGAGGGGGTTGTACAACATGACGCTGGTCAGGATGCGCGAGGCGCCCTGCAGCTCGAAGATGGCGTCGTTGAGGCGTTGCTTGTCTTCCGCGCCGACGACGTCCTTGGCGCGCGTGATCATCTTGGCCACGCGGTCCCGCTCGTCGTCCTTGAGGAGCTTGCCGAACTCACGGAAAACCTTTTCGTTCGTGTAGATCATTCCGTCGAGCTTGTTGGCCAGCATGCGCAGCTCGCGGCGTGCCGAGTCGGCGCGCTGGTGCGCGGTGGCGTCGTTGATGATGCGGTCGATCTCGTCCTTCGACAGGCCGCCGGCGGGATTGATCTGCACGCCCTGCGACTGCCCCGTGGCCTGATCGCGCGCGGTGACGTTCACGATGCCGTTCGAGTCGATCGAGAACGTGACCTCGATCTGCGGCACGCCGCGCGGTGACGGCGGAATGCCGACCAGGTCGAACTTGCCCAGCGACTTGTTCTCGTTCGCGAACTCGCGCTCGCCCTGCAGCACGTGCACGGTGACGCGGGTCTGACTGTCGGCGACGGTCGTGAAGATGAGCGCGTTTTTGGTCGGGATGGTGGAGTTGCGGTCGATGAGTTTCTGAAAGAGACCGCCGCGTGTCTCGACGCCGAGGGAGAGCGGCGTGACGTCGAGGAGGACCATGTCCTTGATGTCGCCGCGCAGGATGCCGCCCTGAATCGCGGCGCCGACGGCGACCACTTCGTCGGGATTGATGTTGCGGTTCGGGTCTTTGCCGAACACCTGCTTCACCGCCTCGACGACTTTCGGCGTGCGCGTCTGCCCGCCGACCAGCACGACCTCGTCGACCTGGTTCGCCGAGAGGTTGGCCTGACGCAGCGCGTCGTTCACCGGGTCGATGGTGCGCTGAATCAGGTCTTCGACGAGGCCTTCGAACTCGCGGCGCGTGAGCACGTAGTTGAGGTGCTTCGGCGCGCCGCCTTCTCCCTGCGAGATGAACGGCAGCGTGACGCGCGACTCCTGCTCCATCGACAGCTCGCATTTGGCCTTCTCGGCCGCTTCCTTGAGGCGCTGCAGGGCCATGCGGTCGTCGCGCAGGTCGATGTTCGTTTCCTTCTGGAAGAACTCGATCAGGCGATCCATGATCCGCTTGTCGAAGTCCTCGCCGCCGAGGTACGTGTCGCCCGACGTGGAGAGCACCTCGAAGAGGCCGTCCTCGAGCTTGAGGATGCTGATGTCGAACGTGCCGCCGCCGAGATCGTAGACGGCGATGGTCTGGTTCTGACGGTTGTCGAGGCCGTAGGCGAGCGCCGCGGCCGTCGGCTCGTTGATGATGCGCAGCACTTCCAGTCCCGCGATCTTGCCGGCGTCGCGCGTGGCCTGCCGCTGCGAGTCGTTGAAATATGCGGGGACGGTGATGATGGCTTCGGTGATGGTCTCGCCGAGGAAGTCCTCCGCGAAGGCCTTGATCTCCATCAGCACGAACGCGGAGATCTCTTCCGGCGAGTAATCGCGGTCGCGAATCTTCACCTTCACGTCGCCGTTGGCCGCGGCGACGATGTTGTACGGCAGCACTTTCTTCGCGTGCGCGACTTCCTCGGAGTCGAACTTGCGGCCGATCAGGCGCTTGATGGCGAAGACGGTGTTGAACGGGTTGGTGATGGCCTGGCGCTTGGCGATCTGCCCGACCAGGCGGTCGTTGTCCTCGGTGAAGCCGACCACGGAGGGCGTGGTGCGGCTGCCCTCCCGGTTGGTGATGACCTGCGGCGTCGTCACGTCGACGACGGCCACGCACGAGTTGGTCGTGCCGAGATCGATTCCGAGGATCTTCGCCATCTGTTTGCTGAGAGGTTAAGCCCTCTCGGGTCCGCCAACGGCAACTTTCACCAGGGCGGGGCGCAGCAGCCGGTCGTGCAGGAAGTAGCCCTTCTGCAACACGGCGGCGACCGTGTGGTTCGGCAGCGAGTCGTCTTCCTCGCGGATCACGGCCTCGTGAATGTTCGGGTCGAAGTGCACGCCCGTCTCGTCGATCGGCTTGAGACCGCTCTTCTGCAGCACGTCGAAGAGCTGCTTGTAGATCAGCAGCACGCCTTTGTGGAACTCGTCCCCTTCCGCGGCGTGATCGAGCGCGCGGTCGAAGTTGTCGAGCACCGGCAGGATGTCCTTCAGCACGGAGGCGACGGCGTACTTGAAGAAGTCGGCCTTCTCGCGCTCGGAGCGCTTGCGGAAGTTGTCAAAGTCGGCGACGGCGCGGAGGTAGCGATCGCGATAGTCGGTGCCGGCCGCGGGATCTGCGGCCGGCGGAGCGTCGGACGCGGCTTCCGCGGCGGTCTCGCGCATCTCGCGTTCGATCTCTTCGACCGACCCTTCGGTGTCTTCGATGATGTAGGCGTCGTCCGCGTCGTCTCCGGCGCGGGGAGTGTTCTCGTCCATCAGGTGTCGTGCTCCTCTTCCTGCATTTCACCCTGAGCGCAGCGAAGGGTCAATGGAGCCCTCGCGCGACAGGTACCTCGGACGCGGGGGCTCCCTTGATGCTTCGCTTCGCTCAGCATTGAGAGTCCGTGTCCTCTTCTTCGATCTTGCGGCTCAGGGCGCGGCTCAGATAGTCGACCAGAGGAGCCATGCGCGCGTACTCCATGCGCATGGGGCCGATGATGCCGACCATGCCGAGGGGCGCAGAGGCCGAACCGTACCGCCGCGCGACGATACTGAAGTTGTGGACCTGTGTGAAGTCGCTCTCCGACCCGATCAAAATCTGCAGCCCTTCCTCGGCCAGGCAGGTCTCGAGCAGGTCGACGAGTTTTTCCTTCTCCTGCAACGCCAGGAAGGTCTTCCGCAGCGCCGCCGCGTCGGCGTATTCGGGCTTGTTGAGGATCGAGTTCGCGCCTTCGACGTAGAGGTCGTGCTCGTACGGCGTGTTCACCGCGTCGATGCCGAGGGCGATCGTCTTCTGCATCATCGCGTCGTGCTGCGCACGCTCGAGCTCCGTCATGCGGATCAGGCGGCGGCGGATGGCGTCGAGGGTGAGGCCGGTGAACTCGATGGAGATGTAGCGGCCGATCTTCTCCAGCTCGTCGCGGGTGAAGAGGAACCGCGTCTCGATGACCTTGTTCACGACGACGCCGTTCGTGCCGACGATCACGCACATGATCTTGTTATCGGCCACGGCGATGAAGTCCATCGAGCGGATCGCGAACTGGAGCAGCGTGGGCATGAACACCAGCCCGACCTGATCGGTGAGGCGCGAAAGGATCGAGGAAGCGTGATGCAGCACGTCGTCGATCTCGCTGGCGACACTCACCCCTTCGTCGATGGTCTCGCGGTCGCGCGTGGTCAGCGCGCGCAGTTTCATCAGGTGGTTGATGAAGAAGCGATAGCCACGATCGGTGGGGACGCGTCCGGCGGACGTATGCGGCTGCGCCAGAAAGCCGAGCTCTTCCAGATCGGACATCACGTTGCGCAGACTGGCCGGCGAGAGCTGGAACTTGCCGCAGCGCGCCAGCGTCCGCGAACCGATGGGCTCGCCGGTGGCAATGTGCTGCATGACGATCTCGCGCAGGACTTCACGCGCACGGAGATCGAGGTCTATGTCCTGTCGTGTCGGCATCAGTTCTTTAGCACTCCAGCGGATCGAGTGCCAGACAGAGGGTAGGAACAGGGAGAGGGGCTGTCAAGTTCCTGCGCGAGAATGGGTGGCGCGGAGGGAAGGAGAGTCGCATACTCTGCACAGCGTGAAGGTGCGGGATGTAATCGCTGAGCTCGAGTCCAACGGCTGGCGACTGGTTCGTACACGCGGAAGTCACCGGCAGTTCCGGCATCCGTCGAAGCCCGGAACCGTCACCGTATCCGGTAAGTCGAGCATCGATGTTCCGATCGGTACGCTGGGAAGTATCTGGAAGCAGGCAGGATTGAAGAAGAGCTAGGCGATCGCACAATGGAATACCTCGTCATTCTCGAACAGGGCGACACTTCGATCGGAGCGTACGTTCCCGACCTCCCCGGCTGCGTTGCGGTCGGCGAAACCAGAGACGAAGCGATGCAGCTCATTCGCGAGGCGGTCGAGTTGCACCTCGAGAGCCTCCGCGAAAACGGCGAGGAAATCCCCGCGCCGCATTCATTCGTCGAGAAAATCGCGGTCTAGTTCCACCCGCCCGCGCCAGCTGCGGCTGACGCAAGTTGAGAGCGGCAGCTCCGTGGCGCTGCCGCACTCCAGACGCCCGGGGAGCGCCGGCGTCCTCGCCGGCTGTAGGGGCAGGGCGTCTCGCCTGCCCCAGGGAGCGCGGGCGGG
>DASVSV010000019.1:0-15509 GCA_036387915.1 Thermoanaerobaculia bacterium | reverse complement strand
GCCGCCGCTTTCGAATTCGGGTGCGAACCGCCGCGACGTTGCAGCATTCGCGAAGTTTGCACGAAGGCTTCCGCACCCTCTCCGCAACTCAGACGCATCAGCGTTCTACGACGCGCAGCGCGCGTTGGAAAGCGGCGGCCTTGCCGCCGCACTCCATATCAGTGCCGCGCCGAGCGCGTCTTCGTGAGCGAGCCGAGGAACGTGCGGGCGAAGAGGCGGGCCACGTTGGACTGCTCGGGACGCGACGCCGTCTCGACCAGCAGCACGCCGCCGTCGATCATGGCCGCGGCGGGGAAGAACGTCGTCGCGTTGCCGACGTCCAGCACTCCGGCGATCGTGCCGTCGGCGTTCATCCGCCGCGCGGTGAGGGCCGAGGAGTAGTCGTTCTCGCGTTCGTTCCAGAAGATCAGGAACGACGAGCCGTTCCAGGCGGCGGCCGGATGCATGCGGCGCATGCCCGGCTCGTCGCCGTTGTCGATGCGTGACGGCGCGTCGGCGAGCGGATGTCCGGCGGCGTCGAAGAGCAGCGTATGCACCGGCCACGGGGCCGTCGCCGTATACGCGCCGGTGATCGTCGTCAGCAGGACGCGGTCTTTCCCCATCGCCAGCGCGATGCCCTGCGTATGCCCATCGTGGTCGAACAGCACCAGGCTCTCCTCGGCGTCGAGCACCGTGCCGTCGCGGGCCACGCGCGCGGCGCGGTAGACCGTGATCGCCGCGCCCGACAGCGGAATCATTTCGCTCCACGCCACGAAATAGCCCGAGCCGTTCCAGACCACCGCCGGCGTGCGCCGCTCGCGGTTGTTGCTCTCGACGTGACGCGACACCTGCACCGATGGACCGAGGAACGTGCCGTCGCGGCGGAGGCGGCGGGCGCGGATCTCTTCGTTGAAGGAGGGCCAGACGACGAGGAACGCCTCACCGTCGAACGCGACGTCCGTCTCCGCGAAGACGGCGGGTGTCCGCCCCTCCTCCGCGATGACGATCGGCTGCGAGTCGAGCACGGCGCCGTTCGCGGCCACGCGCCTGGCCAGGATGCGCGAGTGGTAGTCGCGGGTCTCGCGCCAGACCACGAGGAACAGATCGCCCGCGGCCGCGACGGACGGACCGTCCTGGTAGACGAAAGGCTGCGGCGGCGCGAGCACGACGCGCTGCTCGTTGCCCACCGCCGAGGGGGCGAAGATCGAGCCGGTGATCGAGCCGTACGACTCTCCCTCCCGCGCGACCGCCATCGCCACCGTGCCCGTGGCCGCGACGTCCGGCTCGCTGTGCGGCGTCGCAGAGAACGCGATCACATGCGGCTCGGGGAGGTCGTGCAACTGGAACGACGTCAGCACGCGCGTGACGGGATCGCTGGCCGCGGACAGCGACTCCGAGGAGACCAGCACGGTGCGGAAGCCGTTGTGGGCGGCGCGGAAGCGCTCGATCGGATCGGCGATCACCACCGGCTCCGTATCGAGCAGCCGCGCGTTCGACGCCACGCGCACGCCGCGCCGCGTGTTGTCGTTCACGTCGTGCCAGACCAGGACGAACGAGCCGCCGTCCCACGCCAGCGACGGCGCGTCGTACGAGTACGAGACCTTCTCGCGTTCGGAGACGCGGCGCACGCTGGCCACGCGTGCGCCGTTCTCGTCGAGCACCGCGTACTCGATCCATTCGCGCTTCTGGTCCTGGGCGAACCAGGCCACGATGGCGCGGCGTCCGTTGGAGTACGCGCGGGCGAATGCGAGCGCCGGCACTTCGGCCACAACCACTTTCGCGGTGACGCTGCCGTCGCGATTGATGGTCGTGGCGCGCACCTCGCCCTCATGAACGGTGATCACGACGTAGTTGCCCGACACCGCCACCACCGAAGAGGCCCAGCCGTCGATCGGGATCGAGCGCAGCAGGGCGCCGTTCTCGTCGAGCAGCAGCGCGGCCGAGCGTGACTGGCCGGCGGCGATCAGGGCGCAGTACGTCGTGCCGTCGGTCGCGAGCTCCTCGACCGGACGCGACGAGATCATCTGGGCCGCGTTCTCCGGCCGCGCGTCGTTGTTGAGGCGGACCGTCCACGCGCCCTCGTTCGTGTTGTAGGCGAGGAGGTAGGCGCGGCCGGTCGACTCGAGGAGAGGGCCGTACGCGTTCTGCGGCGAGAGCTCGCCGATGCCGAACGGATCGAGTGCCTGCCCGTCGGCGCTGAGGCGCGTCGCGTAGATGGCCAGGCCGCGCGAGAAATTCGGGCGGTCTTTCATCCGCTCGTCCATCCAGACCGCGACGAAGTCACGGCCGTTCGTCGCCACGTCGACCGAGGACTGGCTGTACGCCGCCGGTGCAAAGTCGGGCGCCATGATCGGGCGCACCGGACCGGCGAACAGCGGCGCGGCGATGAACGCGGAGAGGAGAAGCTGACGGAGCATATGAAAATAATACGCTCCGGCCGTATGGAAGTGCCGCCGGGTGCGGTGACAGTTTGCGGGAAGGCGCTTGAATGACGCGCCGCGCGCCTGGGTCCGGCCGGATCCCGCGGTGGCAAACGCGGCCAAGACGCATGCCCAACACAGGAAGAATCAGGGCATACGGGCGCGGAGCGGCGCATTGTAAAGCGGCTATGGCATCCGGATCGCATGATGCCTTCATACCGCGCTACCAGACTGTGCCGTAACGCCGCGGGGGGTCCGCCAAATGTTCAAACGCGCAGTTTTCCTGTTTCTCGTCGTTACTGTTGCGCTCGCAGTCCGCGCTCAGACGCAATTCGTCTACGACTCCTTCACGGCTCCGAACGGCACGTTGCTCGAAAGCCACGCGCCCGATGTCGGCGGCGCGTGGACGCGCGTGCGAGGAGGTGGCATCGAGCTCATCTCGAATACGGCCCGTCCGGATCGAAATCAATTCGACGACCTCTATATCAATGCGGCCGCGGCCCCTTCCGCCGAATACGTGGTCGGCATCAGCGTCACGTTTGCCGGCAACAACAACGACAACGTCATCGAGCTCTACGCACGGATTACAGGGACGAGCGGTTACGCCATCACGCTCGACGCGCTCGGCAATTACGCGATCCTGCGTTTCGTGGGCGGAGTGCCGACCGTGCTCGCCTCCGGAACGACCACCGCGCTGCAGCCGCGCGGCACACTGAACGAGATCGTCTTCCACGTCACCGACGCGTCCAAGCGATTGATCGTCAACGGCACCGTCGTGGCCACGACCACCGACAACACCGTCACTGCGGCAGGCCTCACCGGCTTCGGGCTGCGCACCAAGACTCCGAACGACGCCATCGCCGACAACTTCTACGCGTCGACGCTCGGCCCGACGGCCGTGAAGATGGACTCGATGCGCGCCGTACGCGACTCCGAGCGCGTACTCCTCTCCTGGACCACCGGCCGTGAAGCCGGCAACCTCGGCTACCGCATCTGGCGCGAGACTGGCCGGCAGCGCGTGCTGCTCACGCCAACGCCGATCGCCGGCTCCGCGTTTTTCGTCAACGCCCAATCCCTCGGCAGCGGCAACTCCTATCGCTGGCTCGATTCGAAATCGTCGCGCCGCGCCTCGCGCTACTGGATCGAAGAGATCGACGTGCACGGCGCCCGCGAGTGGCACGGACCGGTCGTCCCGCACGACGGCCCCATCGACGACACGCTCGTCCCCGCCCCGACCCTCGGCCAGCTCGCGCAGCGCACCGGCGTCGTGAAGGTCTCGCACGGGCTGGAAGCATTACGCGCATCCGATGCGACCAACTTCGACCTCGCACGCCGCGAGGCCATGAAGCTCGCCGTCACCACCGCCGGCATTCACGAAGTGCGGCTCGCCGACCTGCCGGCCGGCATCGACGCGAAGCGGCTGCAATTGTGGGCCGACGGCGCCGAAGTGCCGCTGCTTGTCACGCGTAATGCGATCCGTTTCTACGGTTCACCGCTCGATACTGCCGCCAGCGGGACGCGCGTCTACTGGCTGACGTGGGACCGCGGTTCTTCTTCGTCGCGCACGGATACGAAATTGCACGGCACGCTGCCGCTGCACACGGCCAGCGGCTTTCTGGCGACGGTCGAGCGCCGCGACAAGGTCATCTTTGACGCCACGCTGCAGAGCGAGGACGGCGACGGCTTCTTCGGCCCGCTGGTGACGAACGACGCCACGTGGGCCGCGCGGCAGACGCTGCGGCTCGACCATGTCGACCGCACCGCCGCAAACGCGGAGCTCACCCTCACGCTGCAGGGCGCGACGGCGGGCGTACATCGCGTCGCCGTCACGCTGAACGGCAACGCCGCGGGCACGATCGAATTCGAAGGACAGACGAAGCAGCGCGCCACGCTGACCGTGCCGGTCGCCTCGCTGCGCGACGGCGACAACGAGCTCGTGCTGGTCGCGCAGAACGGCGCGGAAGATGTCAGCGCGCTCGAAGCGGTGCGCGTCGTTTATTCGCGCAAATACGCGGCCGCGGACGGCACGCTGCTCTTCACCGCGCCGGGCGGCACGCGCGTGCCGGTCGCGGGCCTCACCGGTGACGTGGTCGCGCTCGACATCACCGAGCCGCATGCGCCGGTCGTGTTGACCGTCGAAGGCGGTGCGATCTCATTGCGCGGCTCGGGACAGCGCACCGTCGTCGCGAGCACGCGCATGCTCCGGCCGTCACTCGAGCTCAATGTGCCGTCGACGCTGCACAAGGCCAAAGGCGACGTGGTCATGCTCGCGCCGCGGAGCTTCTTCGCCGCACTCGCGCCGCTTGCGAGCCGCCGCGGTTCGGTGGTTCTCGCGGCCATCGAAGACGTGTACGACGAGTTCAGTTTCGGCGCGAAAGATCCGGCCGCGATCCGCGCCTTCCTCGCCGAGGTGCAACCGGGCGCGGTGCTGCTCGCCGGCGACGGCAGCTACGACCCGCGCAACTACGTTGGCGGCGGCGCAACGGACGTCATCCCCGTGCAACTCGTCCCCTCGGCGCAGCAGCGCACGCCCTCCGACGCCTGGTACACCGACTTCAATCACGACGGAGTCGCGGACATCGCCATCGGACGCCTCCCGGCGCGTACCGCCGCGGAGTTGCAGACGATGGTGGCGAAGATCCTCGCCTACGAGGACGCGCCCGTCCCGGCGAACGACGTCGTGGTCGTGAACGGCGCCGGCTTCGCACAACAAGCCGCGCACGCAACGGACGGCGTCAGCATTGATTCCGAGGGCCTCGTCGCGGCGCGGCAGAACCTCCTGCAGCGCTGGTCCAACGGCGCGTCGCTGATCCACTTCTTCGGCCACGGCTCGGTCGAGATCTGGCAGAGCGAGTCATTCTTCTCGCGCGCCGACGCGGCGTCGCTGACGAACGCGCGCCTGCCGCTCGTCACCGCCATGACCTGCCTCAACGGCTACTTCCACGACCTCGCCCAGGAATCGCTCGCCGAGACCCTGCTCCGCAACCCCAACGGCGGCGCCGCCGGCGTCTGGGCACTCTCCACGCTCACCGAGCCCGATGCGCAACTCGTCGCCCACGACGCCCTCGTCGCGTCGCTCCTCGCCGGCAAAACCCTCGGCGAAGCCACCCTCGCCGCCCAACGCGCCACCACCGACCCCGACGTCCGCAGAACGCTCCTCCTCTTCGGCGACCCGATGATGCGGAAGCGGTAGGCCGACAGCCGGCCGGGATGTCGGCGCTCCGCTGCGTCGCGCGGGCCCGTCACTTCTCCGCAGTTCGACGCGGCAGCCGGGTGTTAAGCCGGTGCTCCGTAGCGCGATAGACTTCGCGTGCGGTTGCCGCGGCTGAGCGGCACCAGTCAGGCGCCGATGGAGGAGCTAGCGACGGATGGACGTGTCGGTTGAGGAGCAAATCCGGGCACTCGCGATCACGTACGGGCAGCAGCTCCGCGAGAAGATCGACGCTCGCTCGTCCGAAATGGAGGCGGACGACACCTCTCACTATCTGGTCTACCGTGTGCTCGGGATATCGCTCGATGAAGGTCGCCTGATCGACCTTTACCAGAACAAGGGTCGGTTTCTGTACAAATACGCCGGTTCGTTCCTCGAAAATGCGGCGAAACTGTGCTTGAAGAGCCGATTTCCTGATTCTGGATCGCAGCGGATTCATAACACCATCGGACGCAGTCCGAAGACGTTCGAGATCGACTGCGTAGTCGGGGCTGACGCGATTGAGATCAAGTGGCGTGACGCGACAACGGACGGCGACCACATCACGAAGGAACATACGCGCATCAAGACGATTGCTTCGGCCTGCTACAACCCAGTCCGGGTGATGTTCTATTACCCGAACAGGGATCAGGCGAAGCGTATCCAGGCGGCACTCGAAACTTTGTATAAGGGTGTCGGCGGCGAGTACCATTTCGGGGACGGTGCATGGCGGTACATCGAAGAGAAAACCGGTGTCCGCCTTCACGCACTCCTGGAGACGCTCGCGCATGAAAACGAAGTCAGGTGACGTTGTGGATATCCGCACCGGGGACTGCAAGCATGTCCTGGAGTCCTTCGAGCAAGGGTTCTTCGACCTCATATATATGGACCCTCCGTTTTTCACGCGAAAGGTCCATGAGCTGACGACACGCGACCTCGCGAAGACGTTCAGCTTCAGCGACTTGTGGGAGTCTAGTGAGCAGTATGTCAATTTCCTCCGCGAACGCCTGTTCGCGGTCCGGCGCGTGCTCGCAGACAGCGGGTCATTGTTTCTGCACTGCGATCGAAATAGCAGCCACTTGGCGCGCTTGGTCCTGGATGAGATCTTTGGTCCGGATAACTTCCGGTCGGAGATCATCTGGACCTACCGACGTTGGTCGAATTCCGATCGAAAGCTCCTTCCGGCGCATCAAACCATCCTCTACTACTCGAAAAGTGCACATTTCAAGTTCAACATGATTCGTGAGGCGTACTCGCCTGCGACCAACGTCGACCAGATCCTCCAGCGAAGAGCGCGAACGGAGAACGGTAAGTCTGCATACGAACGTGATAGCTCCGGCGAGGTCGTCATCGGGGGTGCGAAGCAGGGAGTTCCCCTCAGTGATGTGTGGGATATCCCATTCCTGAACCCGAAGGCGCGCGAGCGGACCGGGTATCCGACGCAAAAGCCTGTGCTCTTGCTGGATCGCATCATCAGACTTGCATCGGATCCGGGTGACAAGGTTCTCGATCCGTTTTGTGGAAGCGGTACAACTTTGGTTGCAGCCCGTGAGCTCGACCGTGCGGCGTATGGCATCGATATCTCGCCGGAGGCGACCGCGTTGACCCGGAGCCGTGTGACTGCAGGTGCGGTCACGCGTTCCGCAGTACTCGAGAGCGGCCGAGACGCGTTCCGCAAGGCGGACGACGCCTCAACTGCGCTGCTCGCGAGTCTCGACACTGTTCCGGTGCAGCGGAATCGGGGCATCGACGCGTTTCTGAACAGCAATGTTGTCGACGCGCCAGTACCAATTCGCGTTCAACGATCAGGAGAAAGTCTTGTGGACGCCGCGGCCGCTTTGGTGACTGCGGCGGAAGGGAAGGGCGCCCCGTTCATGGTACTTGTTCAGACAGGACCAGTGGGTACGTTCTCTTTCGCCTCTGCTCTTCCCGAGAACGTGATCGTCGTCGAGTCTACGGCGTACGCGCTCGAGAAGCGTCTGCCGGAACTGTTGAAGCTGCAGATGAATCGCCTCGGCGCCTAGCTGGCACTGCAGCCGACGCCAACCCGCGCCACGTGAGCTGCCAGCGCGGTAGCCTGCGCGGAAATGTTGTTCGGCTACTCGCCAGAAACGACGCACCAGCGTGGATTTGCACCAAATGCAACAACTCCGCTGCTTCCCTCTGTTCGTACTGTGTCTATGAAGGCGGCGCATTCGTGTGCGAAGCGCATATAGATGACCACAAGTGTGGTGACGAAGCGATGCTCCCGGTGGTCAACTCACCTCGTATGGGTGTGTGCGGCTATACCGGCGGCGCGTAATTGATTAACTTGAATCCTATCCGGGCGCGCGGGGAGTCTTAGGGTCAGGCCCTCGTTTGCTGCTTTCGCGCACCGCAGCTGTACGCTACGTAGAGCGCCGGCCGTTTAGTTTCCGTTCCGTAGGAGCTATTTCGCTGTTGTAGGCGGCGAGGTGCATCGCGAGATGCGGGTGATCGCCGGAGCAGGTCACGACAACTGCGAGCTGACTTCGCTGGCGCGATGCATCATGTCTACCGCGTCAATGGGCGCGACGTCTTAGTGGACGCCGATGACGGGCGGTGCGGATTGATGGCTGGCCCTCCGATGAACCACAGTGCGACGAGGCGCCGCTGGAGCGGTGAGGCGTTCGGTCCCGACCCGTGCGCCAGGTGAGGATGAAAGATCACCGCGTCACCCGGATCGAGCGGGATGAGCGTTCGACGGCTCTCGTCGAAGACGCCTGCGTTCGTATTGGAAGTGTCGTAGTCGAAGTTCACTGCGCCGCCGGCATGGGTGCCGGAAAGGACCTCAAACCCGCCGTTCACCTCGTCGGCACGGTCGAGGGCGATTACCAGGTTAGCCCCGCCGTATTTCGCGATCGCGTCACGCTGCTGCCATGCGATGAACGCCGTGTCCTGGTGCCAGGGAAAGCCAGTGCCAACCCTGGGCGCCTTCAGGTTGATCTGATCGACGATCCAGCGCGGTGAGCTCACGCCGACCGCCTCCATGAGCTTCAGGACCCGCCGGTCGTTGCGGAGGAGGGCCACCTCCACGCTGGCCGACGACGCGAAAGTGATCTTTCGCAGAGCCCCGGGCCGGATCGCGGCCTCACCCCGGCGGCCACTCGCGGATTGGACGTAATAACGCGCGCCGTCGATCTCGGCATCCGCCAACAGGGACGCACCTTTCGCCGCCAGGTCGTCGGTCGCCGAGCGAAGGGACTCGACGTCTCGTGGTGCGAGGAAGCGCTGAACCAGCGCCCACCCATCGCGCTCGAAGCGTTCGCGGATCATCGGTGCACCGGAAGCGGCATACGCGAGCGTTCCATCACGCGCGATTGTGCCATCACAGCGTTTCCTTCCTCGTCCGTCCCTGCGTCATGGCATCGAGCAAAGGAATCGCGAGCGCGATCTTTACTGCGCGGACCAACGAGCGCTGATCCGTTGGCAACTCGGCAGACGCGGTGGCCGATGGTAACCTCGGTCCGTGACTCGACGCGAGAAGCTCATCGCCGATGTGCTCGGCGGACGTTCCGACACGAATATCGACTTCGATGATCTTCGAGGGGAATCCTTCTCTTGCTTGGTTTTGACGAGAGAACAAAGGGTAGTCACCATGTGTTCAGCAAGTCAGGTGTCGACGAACGGATCAACCTGCAGCAGGATGGGCGGCATGCGAAGCCGTATCAGGTCAAACAGGTTCGCGCCGTTATGCTGAAGTACAAGCTTGCGAGGAGTGAGGACTGATGAATCGGTACGAGATCATCATCTTTTGGAGTGACGAAGACGATGCGTTCATCGCGGACGTGCCCGAACTTCCGGGTTGCATGGCGCACGGCTCTACGCACGCAAACGCTCTTGCAAATGCGCAAGAGGCGATCGATCTCTGGCTGGAGGCCGCACGCGCGAACGGTAGTCTGGTTCCCGAGCCGAAGGGTCGCCGGTTGCTGTACGCGTAAAATTCGCGGCGCTCCTGGCGAGAGACGCGCCTGACTCTATCGTGCAGTCGACGCGGCGCGCGGTCCTGTTCTCCAACGACGCCGGCGCTCCACTGCGTGCGCCTTACGTCTTGGCGACCTTACGCCGCCGTGCGTGCAAACGGTCGATGAGCTTCGTCGCGGTGCGGACCTGCTCCAGGATCTTTTCCTCCAAGCCGGCGCCTTTGATCTTGAAGCTTTTGGCGCGGCGGAAGACCTGTTTGGCGCGGTCTTTTTCGCCGTTTTCCAGGAGGGCCATACCGAGGTGCATGAGGTTGGTGGGGGTGGGGCCGATGTCGGCGGAGCGGGTCAGGAAGTCGACGGCGCTCTTGAAGTCGCGGCGTTTGAAGTAGACCCAGCCCAGTGCGGCCAGCGGGAACTGCTTGAGCTCTTTCGGCGAGTAGCGGAGGGCGAGCTGTGCGCTCTCCAGTGCCTCGTCGAGGTTCTCTTCCATCTCGGCGAGGTTGTACGCCTTCTCGTAGTACGCGATCGATTTCGCGTAATTGGAGGTGTAGTCGCGCAGCATCTCTTCGAGGACGTGGTTCGCTTCCTTGTAATTGCCTTCGGCGCGCAGCGCCTCGACCAGCGTGGTGTACGCCGCCGCGGCCACGACCTCGGCCGGCCGGTGCGTGAGGATTCGCCGCGCCACCGCAATGGCCTCGCTGTTGTTGTCGAGGTGCGAGCAGAGCAGCGCGTACGGCAGCAGCACGTTCACGTTGTCCGGCTCTTCTTCCGAGGCGCGGCGATAGTGGTCGAGCGCCTCGACGTACTTGCCGTCGGCGGCCAGCGACTCCGCCTCGGTCATGGCCTGCGCGGCCGGACCTTCGACCGGCGTATGGCCGGAGATGCCCTCGTAAATCTTGACCGCCTGCTGGTACTCCATCTTGTTGGGATTGAGCTCCAGCGCTTCCTGGAAGCACTCGATGGCCTTGCGGTTCCAGTTGCGGTCGAGGTAGCAGAGGCCGAGGTGGTAGATCGCTTCCTCGTAATCCGGGTCGAGCTTCAATGCGGCCTGGAACGAGCGGATGGAGCGCTCGAGCTGGCCCTTCTCATAGAAGATCGTGCCGAGGAGAAAGTACGCCTGCGGGATGGCCTCGAGCTGAATGGCCTTCTCGAGGAACTTCTGCGCGCGCAGCAGCTTGCCCTTGCGCGCGTAAATGGCGCCGAGCGAAAAGTACGGGAGAAACGATTCCTGGGAGATCTGGATGGCGCGGCGCAGCCAGCGTTCGGCGCCCTTGAGATCCTGACGCTCGTGCAGCAGCACGCCGTAGAAGACCGCGGCGTCGAAGTGATCGGGCTGCACTTCCAGCGTCCGCTCGAGGTACGACTTGGCGCGGTCGAGATTGCCGTCGTTGAAGAACATCTCGCCGAGGAAGAACGAGAGCTCGTAATTGTCGCGGTCGAGGCGGAAAGCTTCCTCGAGATGCTTCATGCCGCGATCGGGATCGAACCCGTCGAACGCGGCCTCGGAATCAGCAACGAGGATCAGGAAGCGCTCGCGCTTGTCGCCGCGGAAGAGCGAGACCATGCGGTCCTTGCGCTCCGTGAAGCGCTGCTTCTTCTCGAGGGCGAGCATCTGCTCGCCCATCTTCGATTCCCACAGCTCGACGACCTCGTCGCTGGTGAGAATGTTCTTCTTCTCCAGGACTTCCTTGACGGAGAGGAGACCGGTCTGGTTGATGAAGATGGCGCGCTCGTGCTTCTGCACGGCGTCGACGAGCGAGCGGATCGTTTCGGCGGAACGCTTCACGATCTCTTCGAGCGCGGAGACGCGCTCGAGCAGATGCTCGTCGAGGGAGAGATCTTCTTCTTCCTCGTATTCGTCGAGATCGTCCTCTTCGAACGAGGTGACGCCGGAGAGTACGAGCAGCTTGTTCTGGCAGCGAAAGCAGAACTCGCGCTCGTCGTCGTTGTACGCGCTGCAGGTCTGACAAAGCATGGTGGTTTCGGCGGATTAGAACACAAGAAGGACGGGACGCATTGCGGCTGCCGTCACACAGTTATTTCCGGTAGTCGTAGAAGCCGCGGCCGCTCTTCCGGCCGAGCCATCCGGCGTCCACCATCTTCACCAGCAGCGGGCAGGGACGGTACTTCGGATCGCCGAAGCCCTGCTCCAGCACGCGCAGGATGGCCAGACAGACGTCGAGGCCGATGAAGTCGGCCAGAGTGAGCGGCCCCATCGGGTGATTCATCCCCAGCTTCATGACCCCGTCGATGGCCTCGCGCGTTGCAACACCTTCGTAAAGAGTGAAGATGGCCTCGTTGATCATCGGCATCAGCACGCGGTTGGAGATGAAGCCGGGGTAGTCATTCACCTCGATCGGCGTCTTGCCCATCCGCTTCGAAAGGTCTTCGACTTTCTGCCAGGTGTCGTCCGAGGTGGCGATGCCGCGAATCACTTCGACGAGCGTCATCACCGGCACCGGATTCATGAAGTGCATGCCGATCACTTTGTCGGGACGCTTCGTCGCGGCGGCGATCTTGGTGATCGAGATCGACGAGGTGTTCGACGCCAGGATGCCCTCGGGCTTGACGATGGCGTCGAGCTTCGCGAAGAGCTGCGTCTTGGCCTCGAGGTTCTCGACGATCGCCTCGATGACGATGTCCGCGTCGGCGATGGACGGCATGTCGGTGTTGGTGCGGATGCGCGCCACGATGGCGTCGCGCTCCTCGACGGTCATCTTTCCCTTGTCCACGCCGCGCTGCAGGTTGGCGGTGATGGTGGAGACGGCGCGCTGCAGGATCGCGTCGCTGACGTCGACGAGGGTGACGTCGAATCCGCTGGCCGCGGCGGTGTGGGCGATCCCGTTGCCCATCGTGCCGCCGCCGATGACGACAATGTTTTTCATTCGGTCAACTCCTGAGGGGTCCAAAATCGGCGAGACTCTACCGCAGTTGGCGTAAACTCGACGGTCCTATGGCGCGGAAATGCTTCATGTGCGGTGGCGAAGTGACGGAGGGAATCCTCTGCACGAAGTGCGACAAGCCGCGTCGGAAGAGTGGCGCGACGCCGGCCGCGGAACAGGCCGGCGCGCCTGTGCCGCCGGACGCCGGTAGCCATCACGGCAGCGCGCACGCCAGCGCGGCCACGGCCCCGCAGGTCGAGCTCGATCCGTTTCCCAAGGCGCCGATCCTCCCGTTCCCCGTCGAATCCGCGTCGCCCGCGGTCACGAGCGTGGTCAACCTGCTCGTCGCCACCGGAGGCGCCTCGGTGCTCCTCGGGCCCGATCGCAGCGTGAAGTTCGTCTCCGAGGACGCCAAGAAGCTCTTCGACTCGACGCAGTCGGAGCTGGCCCAGCTTTCGGTCATCGAGGCGAAGGCCGGCATCCGCGTCAGCGAGCTCTCGGTTCCGGCGACTGCGGGCGTGCACATCGGCGGACGCAACTTCATCTACACGCTGGTGCCGATGTCGGGAGGCGCGAGCGGAGCGGTGCTCGTCTTCCGCCACACCGATCCGATGAACGAGGCCCATGCGTCGTTCGTGACGTACGTGCGCGAGACGGTGTTCGGCCCGCTGCGCCAGTTGCGCGACTCGCTGCATTCCGCCGCGCACACGCGCAACGATCATTTCCTCAGCGACTCGGCGGGCACGCTCGACCAGGTGCTGTCGTCGCTCGAGCTCGCGCCGGAAGTCGAAGAGGCTTCGTTCGGCGTGCGGCCGGTGCCGACGGTGACGGAAGTCGTGCGGCGCGTTGCCGAGCGCTTCCGTGCGCATGCCGACCTGAAGGCCATCCGGCTCGACGTCGACGTGCAGGACCTCGAGGAGCGCTTCGGCGATCACGAGCAGCTCGCCGACGCGCTGGCCATCCTAATGGAGAACGCGCTGCACTACGTCCCGGCCAACGGGCAGGTGGTGATCGGCGTGCGGTGGATGGAGCACAAGGGCAAGCCGCTGCTGCTCTTCTTCGTGATGGACAACGGCGCCGTGGTGCCGGAGCCGCTGCGCCAGAGCATCTTCGAGCCGTCGTTCGCCTGGAACCCGTCGTCGCAGGAGCGCACCGGCCGCGGGCTGTTCAAGTGCCGCGAATTCGCCGTCGCGCACGCCGGTTCCGTCTGGGTGGAATCCAAGACCGGCAAGGCCTGCACGTTCTTCCTGCGCGTGCGCCCCGACAACGTCCCGTCATGAAAAAGACCCTTTCGCTCCTGCTCCTGTTCGTGTGTGGCTCGGCGTTCGCGTTCGATCGCTCCGAAACCGACATCACGGTCGAGAACGTGATCCGTGAGATGAACGCCATGCGCGCGGCGAACGGCCTGCCGCCGCTGGTCGTGAACGGCAAGCTGACCCGGGCGGCCGAGTCGCGCATGCAGGACATGATCGACGGCGAGTGGTGGAGCCACGAGTCGCCGGACGGTATCTCGCCGTTCGTCTGGCTCTCCGCGACCGACTACGACTATTTGTACGCGGCCGAGAATCTCGCGGCCGGGTTCGAGACGTCGCCGGTGCTGGTCGAGGCCTGGATGGAATCGCCGGGGCACCGCGCCAACATCATGGGCGTGCAGTACTCCGAGTGCGGCATCGCCATCATCGACGGATCGACCAAGGGACGCGCGCTCGGAAAGTCCGTGGTGGTGCTGTTCGGACGTCAGAAGACGCCGATGCTGCAACACGCAGCCCGACGGCCTTGAATGGGGCTAAAGCGGGTAAAGGTAAAGGGTAAAAGGTAAAAGTCGCTTCGCGTCGTGGCTTCTTTCGCGTAGACCGGAGCCCTTCAGCGCGAAGCGACTTTCACCTTTTACCCTTTACCTTTTACCGCCGGTCACGCGACCCTGATCGACGGGTCGACCTCGCGCGCCCAGGCCTGCATCCCGCCGACGAGGTTCTTCACTTTCGTGTAGCCGGCGGCGCCGATCAGGTGCTCCTGCACGTGGCCGCTGCGGCCGCCGGAGCGGCAGATCATCACCACTTCGCGGTCCTGCGGGATCTCGGCCAGACGCTGCGGCACCTGGTTCATGGGGATGTGGGTCGCGCCTTCGATGTGGCCGGTGTTCCATTCGTACGGCTCGCGGACGTCGATGAGGACCACGTCCTCGCCGGCGGCGAGCTTTTCGGAGAGTTGTTTGGGTGTGATGTCGTTGCTATTCACGGGGCTGCAGAACTCCTCGTAGTCGATCAGTTTCGTGACGGGCGCGTGCTCGTCGCAACGCTTGCGCACTTTCATGACCCGGAACGTCATGCGCAGGGCGTCGAAGAGTAGCAGACGTCCGGCCAGCGTCTCTCCGATCCCGGCGATCAGCTTGATGGCCTCGGTCGCCTGCAGCGTTCCGATGATGCCCGGCAGCACGCCGAGCACGCCCCCTTCCGCGCACGACGGCGCGAGGTGCGGCGGCGGCGGCTCGGGATAGAGACAGCGGTAGCACGGGCCGTCGTCCGTCGAAAAAACGGAGACTTGTCCGTCGAAGCGGAACACCGAGCCGTACACGTTCGGCTTGCCGAGGAGCAGACAGGCGTCGTTGACGAGATAGCGCGTGGCGAAGTTGTCGGTGCCGTCGAGGATGACGTCGTAGTTCGCGAGAATCTCCAGCGCGTTCCCCGAGGTCAGCCGCGCCGCGTGCGTCTCGATCGCAACCTCGGGATTCAGGTCGCGCAGCCGCGCACTGGCCGCCTCCAGCTTCGGACGTCCGACGTCGGACGTGCCGTACAGAATCTGCCGATGCAGGTTCGTCGCGTCGACACGATCGAAGTCGACGAGTCCGATGCGCCCCACACCCGCGGCCGCGAGATACGTCGCCGCCGGCGACCCCAGCCCACCCGCGCCCACGATGAGCACGGAGCCCGCGGCGAGCTTCGCCTGTCCGGCTTCGCCGAGCTCGGGGAGGGTGGTTTGGCGGAGATAGCGGTTCATACGGGTCTCACAGTCTCATAGGCTTTATCCGGTCTGTCATCCCGAGCGTGAGTCGAGGGACCTGGGTGGGTGGGGACGCGTCACCTGTGCAAGGGACACT
>DASVSV010000018.1:0-4736 GCA_036387915.1 Thermoanaerobaculia bacterium | reverse complement strand
GGTGGCGCGCAGCGTGTCCCGAAGCTCGTGCAGCGCGCCCCCACCCGCCCAGGTCCCTCGAGTCGACGCTCGGGATGACAGCTCGCAGAGGGCAGGAGAACCGCGCGCCTGAACTCCCTCCCCCCTGCGCCGTCGTCCGCATAAGGTTGGCTTCGGTTATGCTACGCCCCGCAGATACACACACCAAAGCGAAGGGAAGTGATCGGGCAAACAACGAAGACTTGACCCTGGCGGCCCTAAGTTTTCGCAGAACAACAGCTTTGAAGGAGAAGAATCACATGAAGAAGTTTATGACGTTCCTCGTTTGCGCCCTGCTCGTCGTCGGTATGGTTTCGTGCAAGAAGGCCGAGACCGAAGCGACCGACACGGTCGTCACCGACACCGTCGCCACCGACACGGCGATGATCCAGACTGAGACCACGCAGACGACGACGATCTCGTCGGAGACCGACACCGCCGCCTCGACCGACACGCTCGGCACGACCGACGCGACCGGCACCGCGACGGGCACCGACACTGCCGCCACCGGCACGACGTCGACGACCACGACCTAAACGACTCCCTCCCCTCTCCCCGTTTGGCAAGAACGGGGAGAGGGGAACTTCGCCGCGCGCAAGTGTGGCGTCTCGCAGATAGGTGTGCGGTATTCGGCGCGATCGGGGCTTGATGGCGAGCCGCCGCGACGCAGGCGATGCGGGACATCGTCGAGGCGCGGCGGCGAAGCAAGCGAGCCCCAAGCGCTGAAGACCGCGCACCTATCTGCGAGACGTCACACTAGAATGCGCGGCCATGCTGCTGAGACGCCTCGCTCTCCTCTTCGCCCTCCTCCCCTTCTCTTTCCTCCACGCACAAGTCGACCCCGAGTTGCTCGCCGGCATGAAGGCGCGCGCGATCGGGCCCGCGACGATGAGCGGCCGCGTCGCGGCCATCGATGTCGTGCACTCCAATCCCGACGTCGTTTACGTCGGCGCCGCAACCGGCGGCGTCTGGAAGTCGATCGACGGCGCGCTGAGCTTCACGCCGATCTTCGACGACCAGCCGGTCGCCGCCATCGGCGCGATCTCCATCTACCAGCCGAGCCCCGACATCGTCTGGGTCGGCACAGGTGAAGGCAACCCGCGCAATTCGATGTCCGTCGGCAACGGCATCTACAAGACCGTTGACGGCGGCCGCACCTGGCAGCACCTCGGCCTCGAGAAAACCGAGCGCATTCACCGCATCATCACCCACCCGCGCGACCCGAACATCGCCTGGGTCGCGGCCCTGGGCCAGGCCTGGGGACAGAACGCGGACCGCGGAGTCTTCAAGACCACGGACGGCGGCCGCACCTGGACCAAAGTCCTCTACGTCAACGAGCGCACCGGCGCGGCGGACCTGATCGTCGACCCGACGAATCCGAACAAGCTCTTCGCCGCGATGTGGGAGTACCGGCGCTGGCCGTGGTTCTTCAACTCCGGCGGCCCCGGCTCGGGCCTGCACGTGTCGCACGACGGCGGCGCGACCTGGAAGCGCTTCACCGAGGAAGACGGCATGCCGAAAGGGAACCTCGGGCGCATCGGACTGGCCGTCGCGCGCTCGAACCCGAGCGTCGTCTACGCGCTCGTCGAGGCGGAGAAGAGCGCGCTGCTGCGCTCCGACGACGGCGGCCGCAAATGGACCGCGGTCAACACCGAGCACAACATCGCCAACCGCCCGTTTTACTACTCCGAGATCCACGTCGACCCGCAGGACCCGAATCGCGTCTACAACCTCTTCTCGGTCGTGTCGCTGTCGACCGACGGCGGGAAGTCGTTCCGCACGCTGATCCCGTTCGCGAAGATCCATCCCGACTATCACGCCATGTGGATCAACCCGAGCGACCCGTCGCACATGTTCGTCGGCAACGACGGCGGCGTCGCGGAGAGCCGCGACCGCGGCGCGAGCTGGCGCTTCGTCTCGACGCTCCCCCTCGGCCAGTACTACCACATCGCCGTCGACAACGAGATGCCGTACAACGTCTACGGCGGCATGCAGGACAACGGCTCGTGGAAAGGGCCGAACACGACCTGGGAGACGGGCGGCATCCGCAACTGGGACTGGCAGGAAGTCGCCTTCGGCGACGGCTTCGGCACCGTCCCCATCCCCGACGATCCGATGACCGGCTACGCGATGAGCCAGGAAGGCTACATCGTCCGCTGGAACCTGCGCACCGGCGAGCGGAAAGACATCCGCCCCTCACCTTCCGCGACCGACAAGAACGACCTGCGCTTCAACTGGAACGCGGCCATCGCCGTCGATCCGTTCGACCCGAACGGCGTCTACTTCGGCAGCCAGTACGTGCACAAGTCGACGAACCGCGGCGAGTCGTGGACGCCGATCAGCCCCGACCTGACCACGAACCGCAAGGAGTGGCAGAACCAGGACAAGACCGGCGGCATCACTCCGGACGTGACGTCGGCGGAGAACTTCACGACCATCATCGCCCTCGCGCCGAGCTCCCTGGAGCGCGGCGTGATCTGGGCCGGCACCGACGACGGCCGCGTGCACGTCACGCGCGACGGCGGCGCGAACTGGACCAGCGTCGAAGCGAACATCAAAGGCGTGCCCGCGAACACGTGGGCGCCGGAGATCAAGGCCTCGCGCCACCACGCCGGCACGGCCTTCGTCGTCTTCGACGATCACCGCCGATCGAATTGGACCCCATACGTTTACCGCACCACCGACTACGGTAAGACCTGGACGTCGCTGGTCACGAAAGACATCCGGGGCTACGCGCACGCGATCGAGCAGGACCCGGTCGACCCGGAACTGCTCTTCCTGGGCACGGAGTTCGGTCTCTGGTTCAGCACCGACGCCGGCAAGTCATGGGCGAAGTGGACGCACGGCTTCCCGACGGTTTCGGTGATGGGGCTGGCCGTGCATCCGCGCGACCACGATCTCGTCGTCGGCACGCACGGCCGCGCGGCGTTCGTCCTCGACGACATCCGCCCGCTGCGCACCGTGTCGAAAGAGACGCTGGCCAAGCCGCTGCATTTCTTCGAAGTGCCGGACGCGCAGTCGTACATGACCCGCCAGAAGACCGGCGCGCGCTTCGTCGGCGACGCCGAGTTCCGCGGCGAGAACGAGCCGTACGGCGCGCTGCTCACCTACTCGCTCAACGTCCCCGGCCTGCCGCACCCGGTCGAAGAGAAGGAGCGGGAGAGAAAGCAGAAGGAGCGCGACGCCGCGGCGAAGACGATCGTCTCCGAGACCGGCGTGCCGGTGATGGACATCCCGAAGGAGCCGGAAGCCTCGGCCACCGCAAAGCCGGACGCGCCGAAGGACGACGCGGCGAAACCGGCCGACGACGGCAAGCCGCCCGAGGTCGACATCGAGGTTGCCGACGCCACGGGGAAAGTGATCCGCAAGTTCAAAGGTCCGGCCAAGCTCGGGATCAACCGCACCGCCTGGGACCTCGGGCGCGATGCGTTCAAACGCCCGGTCGTACCGGGGCAGCCGCCGAACGAGTTCGGTCAGGGCAGCGGTCCGGAGGTCCTGCCGGGCACGTACACCGTCTCGATCAAGTTCCGCGGCAATGAGGCCAAACAGACGGTGCGCGTGCTCGCCGACCCGCGCGAGAACTTCACCCCCGAACAGCGGCAGGCGAAGTTCGACGCCATCATGCGCGCCGGCAAGCTGTCGGAGACGGTGACGTCGGCCATCGAGCGCATTCAGAAAACGCGCGCCGACATCGACTCTGTCTCCTCGAAGCTGAAGAAGGACGACGACGCGACGGACAAGACGCCCGACCCGGTCGTGAAATCCGGCGCCGCGCTCAAGCGCCGCCTCGACGAGATCGAGAAGCGGCTCTGGGTCCCGCCGAAAACGAAGGGCATCATCGCGGACCGCGACGTGATGAACAAGATCGGCTACCCGCTCTACTCGCTGCAGTCGTCCTGGGACGCGCCGACCCCGGCCCAGCTCACCTACCTCGACCGCGCCGAGGCCCTGCTCCGCGAGGTCATCGCCGACTTCAACAAACTGTTCGCCGAGGATGTGGCCAGGTACCGCGCCGAAGTACGCGCGAAGAACGTGGTGCTGTTCCCGGAGGATCCGCCGCTGTAGTTCTCACAGTTTTCAGCCCGCCCGCCCACGGGGGGGGCGGGCTGAAGCCACGCCCTACGTTTGCGCCTCAGGGTCCGATGACGATTCGCGCGGCCGACTTCAGTCGCACATCGGCCGGCACACCGCGGTTGAAGACGCCGGTGTACCAGGCCGAGTCGCGTGCTGCGCCGCCGTTGTCCATCAGGTAGCGTCCGAGGCGGAAAGCGTCGGTCTGGGCCATGCGGATGCAGCCGTGCGACGCCGCGCCGCCAAGCGCTTCCTCGTCGCCGGTGCCGTGGATGTAGTAGTCGGGCTCCTTGAAGAAGATCTTCACGACCTTCATCGGATTCTTCCTGCTCCCCGGCGCCTCGGCCTTCTTCCCTTTGGCCCACTTCTCCTTCGGCGGCACCCAGGCCGGGTTCCAGACGATGTGATTGATGCGGAACGTCCCATGCGGAGTGGGGTGCGCCTTCTTGCCCACGGAGACGTCATACCGGCGGATCGTCTTCCCGCCCACGCGCAACTCCATGATGTTTTTCTTCGTGCTCACGGCAAGCGAAACCTCGCCGCCAGCGGAACTGGCTTCAAAGGCAAGGACGGTGGAGAGGAAGATCGCGGCGAAGCGTGTCATGCACAACCAACTGTGCAAACCCCATGTCATCCCGAGCGTGAGT
>DASVSV010000017.1:0-14161 GCA_036387915.1 Thermoanaerobaculia bacterium | reverse complement strand
CAGCTCGGCGGGGAGGTACGTACGGAGGATCTCCATCTCCGAGCGCTCCTTGTCGGCGAGCTCGGTGCGGCCGGCGTTGGAGTACTGCTCGATCGAGTCCTGCCGCTGCTTCACGGCCTTGCGGATGACCGACATGGCCTCTTCGTCGGAGAGCTCGTGGCCGGCGTTGATCTGTTCGTTCTTCACCGCCGACTGCAGCATGCGGATGACGGAGAGGCGCTCCTTCTCCTGCGCCTTCATGGCCGCGGTCAGGTCGGCGCGGATTTTCTCTGTGAGATTGCCCATAGTGCCGCCAATGTTATAACTCGCGCCGTCATGTCACCTGACGTCCCGGCCCTGCTCAAAGAAACGGGCGCTCTGCTCTCCGGCCACTTCCGCCTCTCGTCGGGGTTGCACAGTCCGAATTACGTGCAGTGCGCGCTGCTGCTCGAGCAGCCGCGCCACGCCAAGGCGCTCGGCGCGGCGCTCGGCGAAAAGATCCGCGGACTCGACGTGCAGAAGATCGTCGCGCCGGCGTTGGGCGGCGTGATCATCGGCTACACCGTGGCCGAGGCGCTGGGGCTGCCGTTCGTGTTTACGGAGCGGAAAGAGGGGGCGATGACGCTGCGCCGCGGCTTCCGCATGAATCTAGGCGAGCGCGTGGTGATCGTCGAGGACGTCGTAACGACCGGCAAGTCGACGCGCGAGACCGCGGACGTCATCGAGCAGCATGGCAGCGTGGTGGCCGGCTTCGCGTCGATCCTCAATCGCACCGGCAGAGAGAACCCGTTCGACGCGCCGTACGAATCGCTGCTCGCGCTGAACCTCGACACTTACGACGAATCCGCCTGCCCGCTATGCGCGGAGCAGAAACCACTAGACGCGCCGGGATCGCGTTTCAGCAAATGATCGAGCTGGTGCGCATCGAGGGCGACGAAGCGGAGCTCCGCATCGACGGACGGACGCACTTTGTCCCGTACGTCATCCAGGGCTCGACGGTGAACTTTGCCTTCGACGGCGAGATCTACTTCGTCGAGATCGAGGAGAAGGGGCGCGCCCGCGCGCGCCATCGCGATCACTCGATGGAGGCGCCGATGCCGGGCGTCGTGCTGCGAATTCTCGTCGGGCAGGGCGACGTTGTTGCAAAAGGAGCCCCGCTGCTGATTCTCGAAGCCATGAAGATGGAGCACCAGATCACGGCCCCGCGCGACGGAAAGATCGCGAGCGTGAACTGCAAGGAAGGGGAGCTGGTGCAGCCGGGCGTCGAACTGGTGACAATGCATGAAGATCACGGTTGATTCAGTCCGCCTCGTCGAAGTCGGCCCGCGCGACGGCCTGCAGAACGAGAAAGTCACGATTCCCACGCAGGCCAAGATCGACTACATCACCGCACTCTCCGACGCGGGTCTGCGCGTCATCGAGGCGGGCGCGTTCGTCTCGCCGAAGTGGGTGCCGCAGATGGCCGATACGGCCGAGGTTTATCGCGACATTCCGAAGGACCCGGGTGTCGAATATCCGGTGCTCGTGCCGAACATGCGCGGACTGGAGCGCGCGCTGGAAGCGGGCGTGAAGTCGATCGCCATCTTCACCGCCTCCTCCGAGACGTTCAACAAGCGCAACATCAACATGTCCATCGCCGAGTCGTTCGAGAACTACGCGCCCGTCGCGGCACGTGCGCGCGCGGAAGGCATCCGCGTGCGCGGCTACGTCTCGACCGCGTTCGGCTGTCCGTACGAGGACGAAGTCCCGCCGGAGAAAGTGCTCGAGGTCAGCGCGCGCCTCCTCGACCTCGGCTGCTACGAAGTCTCCGTCGGCGACACGATCGGCGTCGGCACTCCGATGCAGGTGCAGGGCGTGATCGGCGTGCTGCTGCAGGTCATCCCGGCCTCGAAGCTGGCCATGCACTTTCACGACACGCGCGGCACCGCGCTGGCGAATACGCTCGCGGCGCTGGAGATGGGCATCACCACGTTCGACGCCTCCGCCGGCGGACTGGGCGGCTGTCCGTACGCGCCGGGTGCGTCGGGGAACATGGCCACCGAGGACATCGTGTACATGCTCGACCGGATGGGCATCGACACCGGCGTCGATCTGAATCGATTAGTACAGGCGTCGACGATCATCGCGCCGTATCTCGATCATCCACTGCCGGGGCGTTACCTGCAGTCGTGCACCAGACGGGCGATGCCCGTCGCGACGAGCGCGGCCGTACAATGAGCGTACCCGAGCAGTTTCGCGGGGCGTGGCGCGATGGCTGGTACGTCCTTCCTCATCAGGTCGTCTTCCGCGACGTGGACGCTTTCGGCCACGTCAACAACGCCGTCTTCTTCACCTACTTCGAGTGGGTGCGCACGCTGCTCTGGTTCGAGCTGGCCGGCTTCGGCGGCGCCACGGACATCGGCTTCATCGTCGCCCACGCGGAATGCGACTACCGCCGGCCGGTCCGCCTCGAGCCGATCGAGATCAAGGTCCGGGTCGGCGAGATGCGCACCAGCTCCTTCGACACCCATTACGAGATCCGCAAAACGAACGGCAACGAAGTTGCTGCTACCGGAAAAGTCACAGTCGTGCTCTACGATTGGGCACGGGACTCGAAGATGCCCATTGGCGATGAGTTGCGGAGGAAGGTAGCGGAATGCACCCGGGGAGAGTCCTCACCCATCCAGCAGTAGCCCGTCGCCGGTTCGAGGCCATGGCCGGTCTTCCCGAGCCGCTCCTCGACCTCGTCGAGGCCTCCCTGGTCATCGACCTCGAAGAAAACCCCCGCGTCGACATCGGCCACCATCTCGCCAACGTGCAGGCCTGGAGCGACGCGGTGCGCCAGCGTCTCGAAGGTTCCCGTGATGTGGAGCGCATCGTCGAGACGTTGAACCGCCTCCTGTTCGAGGAGGAAGGCTTCCACGGCGAGAACGAGGATTACTACGATCCTCGCTCGGCCCTTCTGAGCGAGGCGCTCGATCGTCACGCCGGACTGCCGATCACGCTCTCGGTGCTCTACATCGAGCTCTCCCGCCGCGCCGGCATCGAGGCGGCTGGCGTCGCGTTGCCGGGACGGTTCCTGGTGAAGTTCACCGGCCCGTTCGGCGTGGTGGTCGTCGATCCGTTCGACGGCGGACGCGTGCTCTCGACGGTCGAGCTGCAGAAGATCCTCGACGGGATGTACGGCGGTGGCGTGCAGCTGCGCGAGCATCACCTCCGCTCGTTCACGCCGAAGCAGATCCTGGCCCGCGAGCTGGCGCAGCTCAAGGCCGCGTACCTCGCGCAGCACGACCTCGCCCGCGCCGCGGCGTCGATCGACCGGCTGCTCATCCTCGACGACCGCGACGCGTACGAAGTCCGCGACCGCGCCGCGCTGGCCATGCAGATGCACGGCTACGCGCAGGCCATCGAGCTGTTCGAGCGCTATCTCGCGCTGATGCCCTCCGCGGATGATCGTTCGCGAGTGCGCGAACAGATCGCCTATCTGCGTGCGTGGCTCGACCAGAACTAGTTCCTCGGAGTACCTCGGGGTTCCTCGGAGTACCTCGGAGTACCTCAGAGTCCCAGCCACTCCGAGGAACTCCGAGGAACTCCGAGGAACCCCGAGGAACCCGAGGAGCTCCAAACAACTGCTACCATTCGGCTCTCCGTGATTACCGGTTTCAACACAGACATCAAGCACAACGAGAAGGTCTACCACGTCCAGACCGAGGACAAGGGTGTCGGCAATCCCTACATCGAGTCGCTCGTGTACGTCGGCGGCGAGATCCTGGCCTCGAAGAAGACCTCGTACGCGGAGCAGCTCAAGACCGGCGTCGACGACAAGTGGATCGGCGGACTGATGGAGCAGCAGCACCGCACCATGATCGCGGCCATCAAGCGCGGCCGCTTCGACCAGCCCGCCGATACGACCAAGACCGGCATGGAGCCGTTGCCGCCGGCCGCTCTCGTGCCTGCCGCGCCCGCCGCCGCCGCGCCGATCGACGAGGAGAAGACCCTCGATCAGGTGATCATCGACTACCTCGCCTCGGAAGCCGAGAGCGAGCACCTCGAGCTGGCGCTGCTCAATCAGATCGAATTCTTCGCCGGCGCGGTCATCGAGATGCGCGTCGCGGCACGGAAAAGCCTCTCCCAGGCCCCGATCCCCGCGGCCGCAATCGAGGTCAAGGTGATCTCCACCGTCGAGCCGCCGCGGGTCATCTTCCGCGGCAAGACCGCGGCCGACGGCAGCGCCGTGATCCGCTGCACGATTCCGTCATTTCGCGAGGGAACTGCGGCCGTGATCATCTCGGCCCAGAGCCCGATCGGCAACGACGAGGTCAAGCAGTTGGTGAAGCGGAAGAAGTGACTGGCAACTTTTCCGCATAATCGCCCGCCGTGCTCCGCTCGAAGTTTGTCCGCGTACTCGCCCTCCTCGCCCTGATGGGCCTGGTGATCTACGTCGTCATCAGCCTTTTCCTCCCCTCGTCGCGCCGTCTGATCTTCGGCGTCGACAAGAGCTCGGGCGACGTGCGGCTGGTCAAGAACACCGTCACCTTCCTCCCCCCGCATCAGTTCTACCGGCTTTCGTTCGAGAAGCGGAACGGCGCGGCCCAGGGCGATGGCCTGGTCCGCATCTTCTCGAAAGAACGCGTGCCGGTGACGGTCGGCTACCGCATCCGCTTCACCCTCCCTGCCGAGCGCCTCGGCGACGCGCGGGGCCTGGTTCGCGACGGCTGGAGCGCCTGGATCCGCACGCGCGTGGCCGAGGCGGTGCTGGCCGTGACGCAGCAGGTCTCGATCGAGGAGCTGCTCTCGCCGACCTCGCAGTTCGCGATGCGCCGCGACGTGCTCCGCCAGACCGTGGCCGCGCACCTCGCGCGCAGCGGCCTGAAAGTCGAGGCCTTCGAGATCGCGCTCATGGAGCCCGATCGCCGCGCGCTGCTCGAGTACAAACGGCAGGAGCTGCGCCGCAACGCGCGCGGCATCGCCGGCCGCGTGGCCATCTTCGCCATCGACGGCGCGGACTGGGAGCTGATCTCCGAGCTCTCCGCCGACGGCCGCATCCCGAACATCCGCGCGCTGGCGCAGGGCGGCACGACCGCCTCGCTGCAGACCATTCAGCCGACCGTGTCGCCGCTGGTCTGGGCTTCCGTCGCGACGGGGCTCTCGCCCGATCGTCACGGCGTGCTCGAGTTCACCGATCGCGGGGCCAAGCGTCCCGCCGACGCGGCCACGCGCCGCTCGCCGGCGCTGTGGGACATCGCCGAGGCCTTCGGACGGCGCGCGGTGGTGGTGAACTGGTGGACGGCGTGGCCGCCGCGCCTGGACGGGCCGGTGACGTTCGACGCGCCGGTGACCCTTTCCGCCGAGGCCATCGATCCGCCGGAGCTGCGGGCGAGGGTGGCGCCGCTGATCGTCCCGACGCAGACCATCGGCTTCGGCCAGGTGGGACGCTTCCTCAACATCACCGGCACGGAGTACGAGAACGCCGTCAACAGCGGCAACGCCAACGACCCGGTGAACGTCTTCCGCGAGACGCTCGCCAAGACCTGGACCGATCACCGCGTCGGCATCAGTCTCTACCAGCAGCAGGAGCCGCTGGTGATGATGATGTCGTACGAGGGCACCGACACCGTCAATCACCTCTTCGCGCCGTACCACCCGCCGTACCGCGAGGGGATGTCGCAGACCGAGTTCCGCAAGTACTGGCCGACGGTGGCGAATTACTACTCCGAGGTCGACCGGCTGATCGGCGAGTGGATGAAAGTGCTGACCGACGACACGACCGTGATCATCATGTCGGCGCACGGCTTCCGCTGGGGCAAGAACCGCCCGCGCACGCAGCCGGTCAATCGCAGCGCGCTCTCCGATCACCGCAACCCGGGCGTGTTCATCGCGTACGGCAATCACGTCGCGGCCAATCGCGGCAATCACTCCATCTCGATCTACGACGTCGTCCCGACGGTGCTCTCGCTCCTCGGGCTGCCGAAGTCGACGGAGATGCAGGGCAATCACGCCGACTGGGTCTTCAGCGACATCTCTCCCGTGACGGCGGTGCGCGTCGTGAGCTACGACGAGTTCTTCGCCGGACGTCCCACGGGCGGCGCGGCCGTCGATCCGCAGCGCTACACGCAGCGGCTGCAGGCCATCGGGCATCTGCTCGATCCGTCCCGTCTGCAGCCGGTGTTCGAGGACGAAGACGGGCAGCCCATGCCGGCCGCGCAGGCCGTCGCGCCGGCGCAGTGGGGCGCGTACGCGCACTGGAACAACCAGGGCATCGAGCTGCGCAAGCAGAAGAAGTACAAGGAAGCCGTCGAGGCATTCCAGGCCGCCATCGACATCAACCCGACCCGGCCGACGCCGTACCTCAACATGGCCATGGTGCTGTTCGAGCGGCAGCAGTACACCGCCGCGGAGAACGTGTTCGTCATGGCCGTGCAGCGCGGACTGCCGAACGCGGAGCGCTGGTTCATCGACTTCGCCGCGCTCTATCGTTCGCAGAACATGACCTCGCGGGCGATCAGCATTCTCTACAAAGGCAAGCAGATCTTCCCGCAGTCGTACCTCATCGCCGCCAACCTCGGCTCGGCCCTCGCGCAATCGAAGCGCTACACCGAAGGCCTCCCCGAGCTCGAGCGCGCGCTGGGACTGCAACCGTCGTCGACGCTCGTCCTCAACAACCTGGCCGTCTTCTACGCCCGCCAGGAGGAGTACGCCCGCGCCCTCGACTTCTGGAACCGCTCCCTGGCCATCGACCCCCGCCAGCCGAAGATCCGCGAAGCCGCGGACGCGGCGCGGACGCACTTGTAGCCAGTCGGCGCGCCGGGGGAGTCTCACAGTCTCATAGGCTCACAGCCTCATAGCCTCTGCTGTCATCCCGAGCGTGAGTCGAGGGACCCGGTGGGCGGGGACGCGCTGCAATGAGCTTCGGGATCCGTTCGCGTGCCCCCACCCGCCCAGGTCCCTCGACTCGACACTCGGGATGACAGCGGTGGGCGCGGCAATGAGCGTATGCGCCTGTGCCCCGATGCGACGATGCGACTCCCGTCGTCGGACCGGGGCGTCTCACAGTCTCATAGGCTCACATGCACAGGGCGCCTCCTACGAGCCTGTGAGCCTATGCGGCTATGAGACTCCTCGAACACCCGACCACTCACAGACGCCCCCCACCCTTGACACCGCCCCCCGCCCCCACTACTCTTGCCGCCAGCTACTGAGACTCAGTCTCAACTGGCGAAGCGAGAACCATGGCCCACCTCGAAAAGGAGACCGCGCGCTTTCAGGAGTTCCTGCAGCAGCAGGGCCTGAAGCTCACCGCCGAGCGCACCGCGCTCCTGCGCGAGATCTTCTCCATCCACTACCACTTCGAAGCCGACGAGCTGCTCTTCAAGATGAAAGAGAAGGCCGTCAAGATCTCGCGGGCCACGGTCTACCGCACCCTCGAGCTGCTGGTGAAGTCGGGCATGGTCCGCCGCGTCCATCTCGGCGAGGACCACTATCACTACGAGCACGTCACCGGAAACTCGCACCACGACCACCTGATCTGTACGACCTGCGGCGGCGTGATCGAGTTCCACGACGAGGAGCTCGAGCGCCTGCAGATGGCCATCTGCGAGAAGAAGAAGTTCACCCCCACGTTCCACAACCTTCAGATCCTCGGCGTCTGCGACGCCTGCCGCCGCAAGGGTCAGCACCCCGAGTCGCCCGACCGCGTCCGCATGATCCAGCAGACCCGACTCAGAAAGTGAACTCATGCTCCAGGCCCTGATCATCGTTTTTCGTGAAGGTTTCGAGGCGTTCGTCACCGTGGCCATCATCTTCGCGTACCTGAAGAAGACCGGCCGGAACGCGCTCCGTCCCGCCGTCTGGTGGGGCATCGGCCTCTCCGTCGTGGCCAGCGTTGCCCTCGGCTACGTGCTCAAGACCATCACCACCAACCAGGCGCTCTGGGAAGGCATCCTGGCGCTGGTGGCGGCGGTGCTGGTGGCGACGTTCGTCATCCACATCTGGCGCGTCGCCCCGCACATGAAGCGCGACATGGAAACGCGCCTCGAGCAGCGCGCCAGCGGGCGCTGGGCGTGGGTGGGCGTCTTCGGCTTCACGCTGCTGATGATCACGCGCGAAGGGATGGAGACCGCCCTGATGCTGCTGCAGGTCGGCAACATGCCGCGCTTCTGGCTCGGCTGCGCGCTCGGCCTGGCCGCGGCGGCCGGCATGTCGTGGCTCTGGGCGCACTACGGCCACCGTGTCAACGTCAAGCGTTTCTTCCAGGTCACGGGCCTCTTCCTGCTGCTCTTCACCGTACAGATCGTCTTCTACGCCATCCACGAATTCTCCGAAGCCGAGATCCTGCCGAACAGCGAAGCCATTCACCTGGCGACGGAGCCGTACTCCGCGGATGGCCGCTACAGCATGCACATCATGTTCGGCATGGTGGCCATCTGCGCGATCTGGCTCGCGGTGATGACGCTCAAAGACCGCATGCGCCAGCGGACCGTCGAGGCATGACCGCCGCCGCGCTGCTCCTCGCGGCCGTGGTCCGCGCGCAGTTTCTGATGGGCACGGTGTGCGAGATCACGGCGGCCGCGGAGCCGC
This sequence comes from Thermoanaerobaculia bacterium, assembly GCA_036387915.1. Lineage (GTDB taxonomy): Bacteria > Acidobacteriota > Thermoanaerobaculia > Gp7-AA8 > Gp7-AA8 > QHVT01. Next base: position 5,626 of record DASVSV010000017.1, on the reverse strand, counting down.
AGGCCGACGCCGCGTTCGCCGAGGCGAAGCGGGTCGAGGGGATGCTCTCGACGTGGATCGACGACAGTGAGCTCATTCGCGTCAACCGCGGCGCGGAGCCCGGCCCCGAGCTGCGCGCGCTGCTCGCCGAGGCGCAGGCGTGGTCGAAGAAAACGAACGGCGCCTTCGATCCGCGCTGGCGCGAGAAAGCCCACGGCGAGCGTGGATTCGAAGCCGGCGCATTCGGCAAAGGCTACGCGCTCGACCGCATGCTCGCGCTGACCAGCGGTGACGCCACGATCAACTTCGGCGGACAGCTCATCGTCCGCGGCACGCGCGACGTCGCCATCGCCAATCCCTCCGAACGCCGGAAGCCGCTGCTCGCGCTGACCATCGCCAACGCCTCGCTCTCCACGAGCGGCGACTCCGAACAGCCCGGCCACATCTACGACCCGCGCACCGGCCGCTCGGTGCGGCGCCGCGGCTCCGTCTCCGTCATCGCCAAGGACGCGCTCACGGCGGACATCCTCTCCACCGCCCTTTACGTGATGGGCGACGAGGAAGGTCTGCGCTGGGCGAACGCGAACGACGTCGCCGCGATCTTCATCACCGAATCGAATCTCGTCCGCCGCTCCGCGCGCGCCCCGCGCGATCTCGAGCTGCTGGACTCGAAATACGAACTGAAGGATTGAGCATGTTGAAGCGTATTGCCGTCACTCTCCTTGCCGTCGCGATTGCGACCAGCGCCTTTGCCCAGGATCCCGCCGATCTCGAGCGCCGTCTGCGCGCGATCGAAGAAGCGATCGCGAAAATGCAGCCGTCGAATGAAGTCGCGGAGCTGCGCCGCCAGATCGAAGTGCTCAGCGCCGAGATCGAGTCGCTCAAGACCCGCCAAACCGACACCACCGCCGTCGCCGACACCGAGCAGTTCGGACTCGGCGCCGCCGCGTCGAAGGTCTACCGCGTCGACCACGGCATCTCCTTCGGCGGCTACGGCGAGATGCTCTACGAGAACTTCGCCGGCTCGAACGACGCCGGCGTGCGCACCACCACGAAGGACCGCTTCGACATGCTGCGCGGCGTGCTCTACACCGGCTACAAGTACAACGACCGCGTGCTCTTCAACTCCGAGATCGAGTTCGAGCACGGCAACACCGCCCTCGGCGGCGAAGCGTCGGTGGAGTTCGCGTACCTCGACTTCATGGCCACGAAGAACGTCGGCGTCCGCACCGGACTGTTGCTCATCCCGATGGGCCTCGTCAACGAACAGCACGAGCCGACGACCTACCTCACCGCGCGCCGCTCCACCGTCGAGAACGCGATCATCCCGACCACGTGGCGCGAGATGGGTGCGGGCGTCTTCGGCGAGCACGGTCCGCTGAGCTGGCGCGCGTACGCGGTGAACAGCATCCGCGGCGACCGCTTCACCGCCGGCGGCGTGCGCGGCGGACGGCAGAAGGGCGCGAACGCGCAGATCGAAGACATCGCGCTGACCGGCCGTCTCGACTACGAGCCGTTCGACGGCACGACCATCGGCGGCTCGTTCTTCTCCGGCAACACCGGGCAGGGCAACGCCGTCTCCGGCTCGGTCGTCGAAGGCAACCTGACCATCTTCGACCTGCACGGCGAGGCGCAGTTCCGCGGGGCCACCGTGCGCGCGCTCTGGGCGCAGGCCACGCTCGACGACGTCGCGCAGCTCAACGCGCTGCAGGGCCTGACCGGCAATCGCTCGATCGGTGAAGAGCTGGGCGGCTGGTATGTCGAGGCGGGCTACGACGTCTCGTCGTTGCTGCCGCGTTTCGGCGAGAGCGCGCTCACGCCGTACCTCCGCTACGAGCAGCTCGACACGCAGCGCAGCGTGCCGCTGGGCTTCACGCGCAACCCGGCCTCCGAGCAGACGATCTTCACCATCGGCCTGCAGTTCCGGCCGGTGCCGCAGACCGTGATCAAGGCCGACTACCAGAACAGCGACAACGAGGCAGGCACGGGACTGGACCAGTGGAACGTCGGCGTCGGCTACATCTTCTAGGGAAAGCGGCGGTCCTGGCCGCCGCGCTCCTTGGTTTCTCCGCGGAGGCGAGGGTCTTCATGACCCAGCCGCAGGCCCTCGCCTCCGCGTTCCCGAACGCCAGGCCCACACGCCAGGTCCACTACCTCACCCCGGAGCAACTGGCCGCCGCGAAGAAAGAGAGCGGCGTCGACTTCACCGACCGCATGATCGTGCGATACGTCACGCCGGGTGGCTTCGCGTACTTCGACACGCATCGCGTGCGCACGCTCCCGGAGACGGTGATGGTGCTCGTCACGGCCGACGGGAAGATCGACCGCGTCGAGATCCTCTCCTTCGACGAGCCGCCCGAGTACCTGCCGAAAGAGCGCTGGCTCGAGCAGTTCGACGGGCGCAGGCTCGACGAAGACCTCTCCATGAAGCGCAAGATCCGCCCGCTCTCCGGCGCCAGCCTCAGCGCGCGTGCCATCACCAACGCCTCACGCAAAGTGCTCGCGCTGCACCGTGTGATCCAGCACGCGAACGGGGGCAAGTGAGCAGACTGCAGCTCGTATGGCTGCATCTCTCGGTCGCCCTGACGACGATCACCGGTCTCGTGTTCGCCGTCATGAAGTACCTCATGACCAGCGACGACGAGTTCTCCGTCGTCAATCATCCGTGGCAGCCGCACATGCTGGCCGCGCACGTCGTCATCGCGCCACTGGTCCTCTTCATCCTCGGCTGGGTGTTCTCGAATCACATGCTGCCGAAGTGGCGCTTCGGCGACGGGCAGAACAAGAAGACCGGTCTCGCTGCGATGTGGCTGATCGGACCGATGGCGCTATCCGCGTACTTGCTGCAGGTCGCCACGAACGAGACGCTGCGCGAAGTGATGGCCTGGGCGCACTGGATCACGTCGGCGATCTTCGTCGCCGCGTACGTCACCCATTTCATAATCGGTCGACGAGTCGCCGCAGCCGGTTGAGCGTGCGCTCCTTGCCGAGGACGATCATCACGTCGAAGATGCCCGGCGATGCGCCGCGCCCCGTGAGCGCGAGCCGCAGCGGGTGAATGAGCTTCCCCGCGCTGACGCCCTTCGCTTCCGCATGCGCGCGCAGCGCCGCCTCGGTGGTCGTGACGTCGAACGGATGCGTTTGCGAGAGGACCTCGTGCAGCTCCGCCATCCGTGCCGCCAGGTCGTCGCCCTTGAGGTGCTTCTTCGCCGCTTCTTCCTCGTACTCGATGAGCGAGTCGTCGAGGAGATACGGCTCGAGCTGCGCCGCGATCTCTTTCAGCGTCCGCCCGCGCGCCTTGTTCAACTCGATCGCGGGACGCAGCCCTTCGAGCGACATGTCGCCCGGCAGGAACGGCGCGAGGTGCGGATAGATCTCGTCGGCCGACATGCGCATCAGGTATTGGCCGTTCATCCAGAGCAGCTTCTCCGGGTCGAACACGGCCGGTGCCTTGTTGACGTCGGAGAGGTCGAAGACCTGCGCCGCTTCGTCGTGCGTGATCAGCTCGCGGTCGCCGCCCGGGTTCCAGCCGAGGAGCGTGAGGAAGTTGAAGAGCGCCTGCGGGACGATGCCCATGTCGCGATACTCCTCGGCCGAAGTGGCGCCGGTGCGCTTGGAGAGGCGCTTGCGGTCGCTGCCGAGGATGAGCGGGAGGTGCGCGAAGACGGGCGCGGGGGCGTCGAACGCGTGGAACAGCAGGATGTGCTTCGGCGTGTTCGAGAGGTGATCGTCGCCGCGCGCGACGTGCGTGATCTCCATGTCCACGTCGTCGACGACGACGGAGAGGTGATACGTCGGATTGCCGTCCGAGCGGATCAGCACGAAGTCGTCGATCAGGTCCCCTTCGAACTGCACGTCGCCGCGAATGAGATCGTGGAACTCGATCGTGCCGGGGTTGACCTTGAAGCGGATCACGTGCGGCGCGTCTTCAGGCTGCAGCTCGCCCGCTTCGGCGCGCTTGCGGCAGCGGCCGGAGTAGCGGTACGAGTCGCCGGCCTGCTCCGCGGCCGTGCGCTCCGCGTCGAGCTCCTCGACGGTGCAATAGCAGCGGTACGCCTTCGCATTCGCCACCAGTCCCTCGGCGCGCTCGCGATAGCGGTCCAGACGATCGCTCTGGTAGATCGGACCCTCGTCCCACTCGACGCCGAGCCACTGCAGCGACTGCAGGATCTGTTCGGCGTGATGCTGCTTCGAGCGCTCCACGTCCGTGTCCTCGATCCGCAGCAGCATCCGTCCGCCGTGGCGGCGCGCGTGGAGGAGGTTGAAGATGGCCGTACGTGCGCCTCCCACGTGGAGGAAGCCGGTCGGCGAGGGGGCGAATCGGAGCTTCATCGGGCGCGGAGTCTATACAATCGCTCGCATGCGCGACCAGCGCGGATTCTCCCTGATCGAGCTCCTCGTTGCGTTCCTCATCCTGACGCTGGTGATCACGATGTCGATGGCCGCGTTCCTCGAGCGCAACAAGCGGCTGCAGCAGGCCGGCGAGATCATCCTCGCGTACCAGGCCCTGGCCAACGAGGCCGAGTACCGGCGGCGCATGGACTACGCGGGCCTGGAGAGTGAAGCGGACAGCTTCGTCAGCAGCACCGAGGTGCTGGCGCCGCTCGCGCCCTACGCCACGATCGTGTCGGTGAAGCAGTCCAAGCCGGGCGTCAAAAACGTATTGATGACCATCCGTTGGCGCAACGGCCAGCGGCAGGCGCGGCTCGAGCTGGTGCGCGTCGACACCGGAGGGTCGAACCTCTGGTGAGACGGCGCGCCGCGGGCTACACGCTCCTCGAAGTCATCGTGGCCATGGCCATCTTCGGCATGTTCCTGGTCGTCCTGGCCCAGCTCACCGCGGAGATGCGTCTGGTCGAGAAGCGGCTGCCGCTGAACATGCACAAGCATCCGCAGGTCATCGCCGTGCTGGCGCGGATGCGGCGCGACGTGATGGATTCGACGGAGTACAGGAAGTCGTACGACGCATACACGTCGTCGGACAAAGTCCTGATCGTCGACACGCTCGTGAACGGCGGTGTGCAAACGGTGGTGTGGGACTTTCAGACGCCGCGCGAAGTGCGCCGCCGCTCGTACAACGCCGGCGTGCCGGTGGAGTGGGTGGCGCGCGGGCTGCCGCTCACGTTTTCCGCGCTCGAGATCGACGCCGTCAAAGTGAATACGGGCTCGCCGTGGGCCGCGCGCGTCACCGCCAAAGATGAGAAAGGACGCCTTGCGATCGACACGATCCTGCAGCCGCGCGCGACGGAGTAACCAACGCGGCTACGCGCTGATCTCGGCGCTCGTCCTCGCGGTTCTCTACTTCGGCCTCATCGAGCTGCTGCTGCTCGACTCCGCGCGCGAGCTGGCCGAGGCGCGGCGCTTCCGCGCTCGCATCATCGCCGAGACCTTGGCCGAGAACGGCGCCGAGCTCGCGGCGTTGCAGATCGTGACTACCGAAAAGTCCGAAGGCACGGCCGAGGACTGGCAGGGCACGCTCACCGGCCGCATGACGAAAAACACCGCGGGTGAGTTCGTGATCGAGGGCGAGGGAAAATCCGGCGGGATCACCGAATCGAACGCGAAGGTGATGTTGAAGGGCCGCGTTGTGGGGAACAGCGTGCGCATCAATTGGTCGACGCACACCTACTGAAGGAACGGCGTCGTC
>DASVSV010000016.1:0-11171 GCA_036387915.1 Thermoanaerobaculia bacterium | reverse complement strand
CACGACGCGGTAGAGCGTGTTGCTCTTCAGCGGGAAGCCGGTGGCCGGCTTGGCCGGGGTCATGATCACGACGAACTTGCCGTCCACCACGCCGTACGTCAGCGCGCAGGTCACGGTGCCGGAGCCGTCGGCGGCGATGAGCTGGAAGGTCGTCGCGGTGATGGTGCCGGGGTTGATAGCCTCGCTGAACGTGATCTTCACGTTCGTGTCCGGCGAGACGTCGACCGCGTTCTCGGCCGGGAGGATGGCGTCGAGCGTCGGCGGCGTGGCGTCGAGACGCACGTCGCCCACGGTCAGCACGCCGTCGCCGGCTTTCACGTCCTTGAACGCGAAGCCGCCGAGGGTGTTGTCGTCGGGGCCGACGAAGGTCAGGTTGACGCGCGTCGTGCCGGTGGCCGGCGTCGGAATGCCGAGGAAGGTGTAGCGTCCTTCGTCGTCGGTGCGTGCCTCGCCCGCGAACGAGCCGTAATGCGCGATGACGCGCGTGCCGACAGAGACGCCGCCGCCCACTTCAGCGAGCACGCGTCCGGTGACGCCCGCGTACGTGCCGAGGGCGATGTTCGCCTGGGCGGCCACCGACTGCCGCAGCAGTTGCACGGTGGTCGAGCCGGTGAAGCGCTCGTCGATCGATTTCGCCGACACGGTGATGCTGCCGAGGCGCAGGCCGCGCGCGGACGCATTGCCTGCGGCGTCGGTGTAGACGTTGAACGACTTGCCCTGGCTGTAGATGGTCACGAACGCGCCGGCGGCAGGCGCGCCGCCCTGCGTCACGTGCACGTTCACGTCGCCGTAGGCCGGATAGACGTAGATGAACGGATTGGCCGCGGTTCCGAGCGGGAACGCGCCGCTCAGGTTGATCTGCGGTTTGACTTCGCCCGGCTCGAAGATGCCGATGCCGTAGCCGCTGTTCTCGAAGACGCCGGGGAACTCGATCTCCTGTCCCTGGAGCTGCCGCTCGTAATCGCAGTGGCGGACGTTGTCGAGGCCGGTGTAGCAGCGCTGGATCACTTCGACGCGCTGCGGCGGCGCGAGGATGCCGGAGTTGGCGCCGGTGTCGTTCGGGAGGTACGCCGCGAAGTGCAGCGTCTCCAGCGGCTCGAGCTGCAGGTTCACGGTGCGGTGCGGATCGGCCACGCTGAGCGTGCGCTCCGCGGTGGCGCGGCGGTTCGTGTTGGTGTCCTTCGCGTCGAGACGGAACGTTCCTTCACGCACGCCCAGGAACGAGAACTTGCCGAGGACGTCGGTCGTGGACTGGGTCTGGTAGTTCGACGCGGTGAGGCGCACGTGCGAGCCCGGCACCGGTGAGTTGCCTTCTTCCGGATCGGTGAGCGTGCCGTCGACCGTGCCGCTGAACTCGAGCTCGAGCCGCGCCTGCGTGATCTGGTCGCGGGTGATGGTGACGGTTTCGCTCTTGCTGGTCTTGCCGACCGAGCGTGAGTACGCCGAGACGGTGTACGTGCCGACCGGGATCTCGTCGAAGGCGGCCTTGCCGGTCGCGCCCGTGGTGCTGAAGTCCCACGGCCGTCCCGCGTAAAGGCCGACGTCGGCGTTGGCGATCTCGAGGTAGGCCTGGTTCGGGTCGACGACCGTCACTTCCAGCGAGCCGACGCCCGCGTCACCGACGGCGATGTAAGCCTTCGGCGCGGCCTCGGCGCCCTCTTCGTCGATGCTGCCGGCCCACGAGCCGCGCACTTCTTCGTTGCCCGAGTCCCACGCCGTGGCGCGCAACGCGCCGATGAAAACGTTGTTGATCAGGAAGCGTCCGCCGACGTCGGCCGTCAGCGGCGAGCCGGACGTGCCGAAGGTGCGGGCCGGGAAGTCGAGCTCGCGAAGGTGGAACTTCGCCAGCGGCACCGGCGCGTTGTCGCTGTAGTCGTTGGGCGTGTCGTCAGGGATGTTGTTGGCGACGTTGTTCGGGTCGAATTTCTTGTAATTCTTGTAGACGACCTTGCCGTCCACGAACCCGCGCTTGCGCAGAATCACCGCCATGTTGTCGACGACGCCGCCGTTGTTGGGTGTGTTGGCCGAGGCGGTGCCGATGCGGTAGACGCCGTTCTGCGTCACTTCCGCCGTCACCCGGACCGTGACCGCGGAAGGCTGGTCGAAGAACTCGAAGCGGCCGTCCGGCCCCGTGAGCTGCGGGCCCGGATCGCTGCGGCCGTTCTGGATGCGCACCGTCGCTCCGGCGATCGGCGTCAGTCCGTCGATCGCGTAGACCGTGCCGCTGACTTTGGCCAGCGTGTTGAGCTGCAGGATGTGCTCGTCGAGATCGCCGTCGTACGCGAGCGTTGCGCCTCTGCCGGCGTAGCCGTATTGCGGATGCGCGCTGGCGACGCTGTAGCCGGTCAGCGCCGGGATCTTCTCGAAGACCGCGTAGTCCGGCTCCCCGAGTTTGTTGGTCGTGTCGCGGATGGTGAGCGGGAGCATCTGCTGCTCCAGTTCGTCCCAGACCGGGTACGTCAGGTCGACGTCGGAGATGAGGTCGAACTGCGAGCGCACCTTGACCTTGACCGTTCCCTGTCCCGGCAGCCGCAGCGTGAGCGCGGCGATGTGTCCGTTGAACGCGACCGCGACTCTGCCGTCCGCGGCCTGGTCTCCGTACGGCCGCGGATCTGGCTGGCCGTTGTCCGGACGCATGCCGCCGGCGAGGGCGCGGATGTGGTGCGTGACGCCGACGGAGGCGTTGCGCATCTCGTAGACGCCGTTGCCCACTTCGCGCAGCTCGTCGGGCGGGAAGCCCGGCTCCATGACCCGGTAGCCGCTGACCGGCCTGCCGGCCGCGTTGAGCAGGCGCACGCGGATCGTGCCGCTGCCGCGGTCGAACGCGGCGATGGAGATGGCGACGTTGTACGTCCCCTCCTCCAGCATGGTCGGCAGGGTCACTTCTTTCACGCGCTGCGTGAGCGGGTCGTACGCGGTGATCGACTTCCCGCTGAAGACCGACGGCAGGTTCTCGTACGTGAACTCGCCGTTCGCGTCGGCCGTGACGATCTTGTAGCCGGAGATCTTCACCAGCGCGCCCGCGGCCCGCTCGTACGTGCCCGGCGCCGACACTTTCTCGCGCGACACGGTGCCCTTGAGCTGGACCAGTTTCATGGTCGGCGGCGCGACGAAGAGCAGCACGTCCTGCTGCTTCACTTCGTCCGCCTTGAGGTCGAAGTCGATGGCGATCGCTTCCGGCGCGACGGAGTACTCCGCCGCCAGCAGCGTCACGAACCCGGCCGGTACTTTCTGGAAGTCGAACCGTCCCTCGGAATCGGTACGCGTGTCCGACAGTCCGTATCCCTGCGAGTAGATGCCGACGCGGGCGTTCGCCACCGGCGCGTTCGTGTCCGAACGCCGCACCACGCCGTAGACGCGCCCCATTCCCGGGAACGGCGCGCGGTAGATGGAGAGGTTCTGCGTGACGATCTGTCCCGGCGTGGCGATCTCCGCCGCGGCGAACGTGACGTTGCCCGCCTCGTCCTGCGCGCTGAAGGTCAACGGCCCGACCGGCAGGTCTTCGACGGAGTACTTCCCTTCGTCGTCCGTCTCCGCGGTGCGGAACTGGTCGAACATCGTGCTGCCGATGACGACCTTCGCCTTCTTCACGACGCTGCCGTCGTTGTACGTCACTCGCCCGACGGCTGCGCCGCGGCCGAGGTACTGCAGGCTGACGAAGTGCACCTTGCCCGGCAGGCGCACCGCGCCCTCGATGCTGGTGTGCCCGTGCACGCTGGAGATCGCCTCGAGGCGGTACGTGCCCGTCCAGTCGAGATCGATCTGGCGGCGCACGAACTCGTAGAGGAACGCGCCGTCGGCCTGCGAGACGTCGTACTGCGGCGTCCCTTTCGGCTCGGGGCTGTTGTCGCGAGGCAGGTACTGCCGGATGACCACGTCCACGCCCTGGATCGGCGTGCCGTCGCCCTTGACCACCTTGCCGTAGACGATGCCGGCGGAGAGGTCGTTGTCGATCTTCGGCGTGACCTTGCCGGGGAACGACACCGGCGCGCCGCTGGCCGCGTCGACGAGGGAGCCGACTTCGATCTTGTAAGTCGCGTTCGCAGACAGGGTGTGGTCGAAGGTGAGGTTGACGGTGCGGCCGTCTTCCTGCAGCGCGGCCGCCGAGATCGGACGGGCGGCCTTGTAGACGACGCTGTCCTTGTTGAAGTCGATCTCGCCCGTGAACTTCGTGCGCAGGTCGACGCCCTCGCCCGCCTTCACCGGACGGTTGAAGAGCATCGAGACTTTGTGTCCGTCCTTGTCCTGGTGCAGGTCCTGGCGCGCGCCGAGGATGCGCAGCGCATCCGGCTCGACCAGCGTCACCGTGCCCGCCGCGGCCACGCCGCCGATCGGGAAGAGCGCGTTGACGGAGCTCGCGCCGCGCGTGAGCGGGATGTCGATCTTCGCCCCCGCCACACCGGTGAGCTGGAAATGCGCGCGGTAGAGGCGCCCGTCGTTCGCGTGCGGATAGATGACGTCGACCGCGAACGGTCCGTCCACGGCCGGAGTGACTGTGACGTGGAGGTCTTCCGTCCACCGTCCGACCAGCGCCAGCTCCCCCTTCTCCCCGGCGCCGTTGAAGGCGGAGATGTCGGCGTACGGCAGGTCGCGCTTCCACGACTTGGCCGTGGACTCGTTGTGCAGCGACGTCTCGCGATCGGTGGTCTCGCCGTTGATCGTGATGGCGTACGGACGGTCGCCCGCGCCGGTGCCGTGCGCGAGGATGGCCGCGTAGCCGCGGCGATGCGCGGTGACGCGCGCGAAGTCGTCCATGAACGACGACATCGTCACGCCCGGTGCCGCCAGCGCCGTCAGCTCGAGCTCGCGCGTGACCGCGGCGCCCGACTTGCGGCCGCTCTCCACGCGGCGGCGCAACGCGTCCCACTCCCGCAGCTCGTAGCCGCTGTTGCCGAGGAGGTCGAGGGAAAGGTGCACGATCGAGTCGCGCTTCGTCTCCGCCGCGTCGTTGGTGATGAACATCCGCTGACCGGCGCGCGAGAGGTCGACCGCGCGCGTGTAGACGTCGGTCTTGATGACGCGCGGGAGTGCCGCCGTGACGGGACCCAGCGGCGCGGTGGCCAGGCTGTAGCCGAGACCGAACAGCTCCAGGTTCGCGGAAACGACGGCCGGGCTGACGAACTGCGCGTAATACGGCAGGATCAGCGTCGCCGGCGAAAGCGGAATCCCCTCGGGGCTCACGCCCATGTGCAGCTTCACGTTCGCGCTCAGCACGTCCGTGTCGCTGAGCGTGCCCGCTGTGGCGAAGACCTGTCCGGTCACGCCGGGACGCAGCCTGTATTCGATGAGCCGCATCCCGCCGCCCGGGATCTTCATCAGGTCCGACACGCCGCCGTTGAGACGGCAGACGTTCGCGTCTTCCGCCGCGTTGTCGCACGACGGCACGGCGCTGGTGATGATCACCTCGCGCTCGGCCTCGCTCAGGTTCGTGATGAACGCGTACGTCGAGTACTCGATCCCTTTGCGGACCACGTCCGGATGCGAGAAGGTGACGTTGAAGCGCGGGTCGTGGATCACGATCGCGGCGCTCGGCGAGGCGCGGAGCAGGATGTCGTCCTGCCCCTGCTGCTTGAGCGTGGCGCGCAGGTCGAAGTCGATGCGGTGCGTGCCGGGACGCAGTCCTTCCAGCGTCCATTCCGCCTCGCCGCGTCCCTGCGCCACGAGGAACGTCGTGCCGCTGACGGGATCGACGACCGGCACCGGCTGGCCGAACGAGACCTGCGGCAGCGTCTTGACGGTGCGTAAGGCACCCGGGTCGGAGACGCGCATCGTGGCGCGGATGTTCTCGACGCGGGCCGCGCTCTCGGCTGGCGCGCCGTTCGTCACCATCAGCGAGACGGCGAAGAACTGGTGCAGCACGGCCATGCTGTTCGGGATGACGATGGCCGCGGGGATGCTCGGACGCCCGGCCCGCGGCTCGCGCTCCTTCGGTTCCTTGCCCGGCTCCGGCAGCTCCCCTTCTTCTCCGAAGTCGAGCGGGATGACCTGCGGCGGCGTCCAGCGCGGCGGCTCGACGAGGCCCTGGGCCGGGAGCTTGTACTCGCTCTCGCCGCGCACCGGCTGTACTTCGTGCGTGCGCGGGTCGACGATCACCGGGAACGGGATCACCACCGGCTTGCCGTCGATGATGAAGGTGAAGCTGAACTCGTAGACGTCGAAGTTGCGTGCGTCGATGACGATGCCACGCGCGCGGAGCTCGGCCGCCGAGAGCTGCCGCACCGTGACCTTGGTCTGCAGCAGGTCGGCCACGATGATCGTGGTCGTGGCCGGGGTCGCGTACTGGAGGAACTCCGTCCCCTTCATCAGCCGGATGTTCTGGAGGAAGTAGATGCCGGGCTGCGGCAGGCCGGGGATCTGGAACTTGTGGCCGGGCGCGGTGGTGAGCGGGATCGGCGTTTCGAGGCCGGGGCCGGTCAGCTCACCGACGGCGACGAGACCTTCGACGGACGTGGCCTCGTCGTTGGTGCGGTTGCCAAAGCTGGTCTGGATCGTGGCCGGGATGTCGATGCCGGTGGTGACCGGCGGGTCGTTGAGGACGGCCAGTCCTGCGCCTTCGATACGGAGGCTGGTGCTGGTGATGTTCGCTGACGCGGGGAAGGCCGCCGCGGCCAGAAGAACGAGGGCACCGAGAATTCGACGGAGCTGCATGCACGAGCCTCCTGCGGCTGGTGGTGAAACGATTGGAAAGCTGAGTGTCAGTGCTGGGCGGGACGGACGCCGTCGAGTTCATCGAGCAGTCGCCGCGCGGCGACCGCTTCCGACTCGACGAGCTTCGCCCCCGGCGGAACCGCCAGCAGATCGGGAGGCGGGAGCTCGCTGCCGACGCGCAGCACCACGCTGCGGATCGTCACAGTGTCGCCGTCGATGGTCTGCTCGATCGCGTGCTCCAGAGGGAGCGCGTACTGCGCGGCGGATTTCAGTCCGGCCGTGCCGGCCGTTTGCGGCGCATCGGCTTTGAGCGCGTTCAACAGCACGTCCGCCGACGGGTCGGGGCGGCGCGGCCAGGCCGTGCCGGTGAGCACTTCCACCGCGGCCCGGCTCAGCTTCAACTGGCGGTCGCCGGTCACGCGAATGGTCTGCTTGCCGTGAGCGTCTTCGCGGCGCGCTTCCATCGCTTCGCCGGGACGCGAGGCGACCACTTTGCCGCCGCGGGACTCGACCCGCCAGGCACCGGCGCGATCGCCGTCGGCCGTCATCGCGGCCTGCGGCTCCTCGCGGCGGGAGGGACCTCCGCGCGCCCAGGCGCGGGCCAATTCCTCGAACTTCGTGACGCTGTACGTGCCGGCCTCGAAGTCGATCGTGGTCAGGACGCCTTTGTCATATTCGGCAATCGAAGTGCGCCGCCCGCTCACCGCGACGACGCGGTTGCCATGGCAGTACTCGTCGACCACCGACTTCGATCCGGAGATCGGATCGGTGAGCTCGCGGGTGAGATGCAGAGGCGCCGGAAACAACACTTCACCGGCCGCAAACGCCGGAGACACAACAGTTGTAACGACGACCAGAGAAAGGACACCCACCCAGCCCGCCCAGGAATACCGTGGGGTGGCAGACACAAAAGCTCCTGTTCCGTTGGGACCTGCTGAAGAACCGTTTATTTATTAGGGGGATTCGGACTGGCGGGACGGTAACAGGCTTTATGCGATTTAAGCAAGTCTGAAGTAGACACAAATTTTGCGAGTTGCCATAACAGGTGGTTTCAGTGCTTTGCACCAGACGAAAATGGTCGACACAGAGCGGCTGCACGCGAACATTATGGCCTTAGCGGCATAATGCCTTCCTTATACGTGCGCGGCGGCGAACGAGCCTCTGCTTTGGTACGGGCGCGGCTCCCACGTTTCTCTCTCTTTTAAATGCGGCAGCTCGCTCCACGCCCGCGGCCGCACTCCTGAACAACTGCACGCATTGCCCATAATGGGAAACGCGCAGCGTCCGGAGTGCGGCCGCGCACGAGCTGCCACTCTCACTCGGCCTGAGGACATGGAACCTCGCGCCTCGGCGCCAGCATCATTCAAGGCGCAGCGACGGGGAGGCCTCCGGCGTCTTTATAACGGGAACGCCAGCGCGTAGAGGCGGAGCTGGAACATGGACGTCCAGATGGCGGCGAAGAGGGTGATCAACACAATGGCGCCGGTGCGGTGGGTGTGCGTCTCGACGAGTGCGGGGAGCATGGCGAAGAGGGCCAGGATGAGGGGCGTCACCAGCAGGACGTCGTTCAGGTAGGGATGCAGGGCCACGGCCTGACTGAAGACCGCGGCGAGGAGGATGTAGGTGCCGAGGAGCGTGGTCAGGATCACGATGGCCAGGCGGGGGGCGCGTGCGCGGAGCCAGGCGATCAACAGCGCCAGGACGGCCGCGACGCCAGTGAGAAACAACACCGGCCAGCGGAAGAGGAACTGGCGGTTGCCGGGGCGGGTGGCGCGGACGACGTCGCGGTTGAAGGCGATGTCGAGGTGGTCGCCGTACAACATGGCGTCGCCATCGAGACCGGTGCGATAGAGGAAGGACGAGCCCACGGTCGCGTGTCCGCCGAGTTTTGCGCCGGCGAGTTGCATGCCCTGTAATGCGATCGCGGCAATCCATGGGATCAGCAGCATTTTGAGAAGTTGCCGCAGTGGCGGGCGTTCTTCGTCGAGCACCATGACCGTGACGGCGTATGCGATGACGAACATCGTCCCGGTAATGAACTCGAGATAAACCATCGCGAATGCGCAGAGCGCCTGCAATTGCGAGATGCGGCGCGTGCGGCGTCCGTCGAGGGCGCGGATCTCGAGGAGCAGAAACGCGAGGGCGGGCAGGAGCAGGAAGGTCTGCGCGGTCATCTCCCAATAGAGCGCGAGATTTCCGGGAAACGTAAAGTGCACGGCTTGCGCGGATATGCCGAGGACGATGGCGTGCAATAAATCCAGTCCGAAGCGGCGGGCGAGGCGGTAGGCGAGCAACGCCAGCAGCGCGGAGATGAGCAGCGCCACGAGCTGATTGTGTAATGCGAGCAGGCGCCAGTCCGGTTTGCCCGTGACTGCGACGGCCAGCTTCTGGGTGATGAAGCCGGTGACCATGAACGCGCCGCTGGACCAGCGATAGACCGTATTACCGGTAGGATCGGCCACATGCAGGCCGTAGCTCGAAAAATAGCCGCGCTGGAGCCAGTGCCGGACTACGTCGTGCGATTGATTGGGACCGCCGGTGGCCGACCAGGTGCCGCCTTCGCGCCGGTGCACGGTGTTCCACGCGTAAGCGAGCATGATTGCACCGGCGGCGAGGAACAGCGCCAGGAGCGTGAGACCGCGGGGGCGTTCCAGTGGAGCGTCGCCCATCAGTGCGGCGTCAGCCTGCTTCGGCGCGGACGCGGTCCGCCTCGGAGATCGGCAGCCAGGACTCGATCTTCTTCGCGTCGACCTTCAGCCTGCGGCCGAAGAGCTTCTTCCAGATCCCCAGCAGGCCGGTCTTCCAGAGGTAGTAGCCACTGTAGCCGGTGATGACGGAGAACTCGCCGAAGCGCAGGTGGCGCAGGCCCTGTTTGATCAGCCACGGAATGCGCACGAGCTGGATCAGCAGCGGATAGGACTTCTGCGGCTCATTGAAGGCGCGCACGTGCGGCAGGAGCTTGTCGAACCAGCTCCGCGGGATGCGATAGACCAGCAGGATGTAGAGCAGCACGTTCGCGAACGTCGGCCGCATCGAGGTGTAATTGGCGTTGATCTGCTCGAGGTCGATGCCGTTCTCTTTCATCTGCTTCTCGAGCACGGTATTGGGGATGACCCGCAGCGAGAAGATGTTCAGCGTGAACGGGCGGGCCAGCCGCCAGACCAGCTCCAGTGTTTCGATCACGTCCTGCCGCGTCTCGACCGGGTTGTCGACGATGATGTCGTAGGCCGGATTGATGTGGTACTTCGAGAATTTGGCCAGGTCGCCGGCGGCACGCTCGACGCGCGCGATCGGGGTCGGCCGGCGATAAAAGTCGAGGATGCGCTGGCTGCCGCTCTGGATGCCCATGCGCACGCGGTTCATGCCCGCCCACGTCAGCACTTCCAGCTTGTCGGCCTGCACGTAGCTGGGGATGACGCCATAGACGCAGAAATTCAAACCCACTTCCTCGCGCCAGCGCTTGGCGAACTCGGTGAGCTCGGTCAGCGGAATGGCCATGAAGCTGTCGTCGTGGAAGAGGACGGTGCGCAGGTGCGGGTGCTTCGCGCGCGCCGCCTTGACCTCATTGACGATGTATTCGGGCGAGGTATGGCGGATGCGCTTGTACTTCGGGTCGTTGGCGATGAAGACGGTATTGCCGCAGAAGGTGCAGTGTAAAGGACAACCAATGGACCAGATGGCCTGGTAGGCCAGTCCGTTATTCTGCAGATAGTCCGACAGCTCAATGAGACGGAAGCCTTTGCCCGGCGCGTAAATCCACTCTTCGCCGGCGTACTTTTGAAACGGCATGGTCTCCAGCTCGGCCGCGCTCATGAGCGGGCGGAAGGAGTTCCGGATGACGGTCCCGTCCTTCATCCTGAACCAGAAGTTCTGGACCTTGGTGTAGTCGCGGTTGTTCGTGTAATGGCCGAGCCACTCTTCGAACGCCAGCTCCCCTTCCCCGGTGCAGATCGCATCGACCTCGGCGGTGATGGCGTTCTCGGGGTAGATGATGGGGTGGATGCCGCCCCACATGATGTACGTCTCGGGCGCGAGCTCGCGGACGCGGGCGATGACTCTGCGGGCCACGTCGGCATAGCCGGTCATGCACGAGACGGCCAGCAGCTCCGCGCCGGCGAGGCCCCGCGCGATCTCGTCGATCTGCTCCGGCCCGAACTTCAGGGCCGTGCCCATCTTCCGCGAGAACGACTTCCAGAACGAACGGTAGCTGTTGGTCCCGACGTAGAACAGACGCGTGTCGGGATTCACACGCTCCATGAACGCCGCCATCTTCCGGAAGCCGGTGGCGGTGATGCCGTCCTCGAAGGAGACCATGTGGATCTTCATGCGCTGGCCGACAACATAACATTCGGATGAGCACTTCCAGCGATCTCAGGTGCGAGGCATGAGGTATGAGGCATGAGGAGGCGCGCCTCTCGCGGGCGGCGGGCTTTTGTCATCCCGAGCGTGAGTCGAGGGACCTGGGCGGGCGGGGACACGATGCACGTGCCTTGCGGGCACATGCCTGGCCTCCCCTCCCGCCC
>DASVSV010000015.1:0-18353 GCA_036387915.1 Thermoanaerobaculia bacterium | reverse complement strand
ACTACGCGACGACCGTCACCTACACGCTCGATGTCGACGCGTACGGCCAGCTCACCGTGACGATGAGCCCGCCCACGGTCACCAACAACTCGCAGGACATCGACGTCAGTACGTGGGACCGCCTGATCGGCCTCGGCGATGTGGCCAGCATGATCCGCTCGATGCGATCGCAGCTCCTCGCCGCCGTCGTCAGCTCCACGCAGGGTTTCGAGGGAGAGGTCGCGTCGCTGCTCAACGGTTCCGGTGCGTGGGTCTATCCCGGCGGCAAAACGTTCATGTTCAAGGAGCCGTCATTCTCCGATTTCCAGGATCTGATCACCCGCGTCACGTATGCCGATCCCGCCACCATCCTGCGGCAGCGCACCAACGCCGCCATCCGCAGAACCAACCGCCGCCGCCCGGTCGCGAAGGTCGCGCGATGACCGCGGCGGTGCTCCCCTCCACTCCCACCCGCCGCCTCGCCGCTCTCGGCGACGCGGCGCCGACGCTCACGACGAGCACGGAGCTGATGCGCAACTACAAGCCGGTGTCGATCATGACCCCGGACGCGAGCTTCGAGGCCGTGCAGACGACCGCCGGAACCGCGCTGCTCTTTTCGATCGGCACCGACGGCGCGTTCTACGTCACGGCCGAAGCTCCCGGCGCCACGAGCGGATGGCAGCGCACCAGTCTCTCCGCGTCGCTCGGCGCGACCGTGAAGACCTTCGCCGTCGCCGAAAATGCGGCCACCGGCACGATCGATCTCGCCCTGGTCATGACGGAGGGTCAGGCTGACGTCCTCTATCTGAGCCTCGGCAACTCCGCCTCCGACACGAGCTGGCTCGCGTCGGTCGCGTGGACCGCGGTTCCATACGACGATGCCGCGCGCCCGCTCGCACGGGTCGTCGTCGCGGACCTCTTCATCAACAACACCGCGGACGGCGAGTCGATCGTCGCCGACGTGCTCCGCGATCCGTCGAGCGCTGCGCCGGTGATCTTCCGCTACTTCATCGATCCGACGAAGCGGCTCTCCGGACAGGCGTGGAATCCTCACGACGTCGCCGGCGATCTCGACGCCTCGACGATCTCGAGCTGTCTCGGGCGGCGTCCCGGCGATTACGTCGAGGGAATCTATACCGGCGGCTCCATCGGCGGACATCCGCAGCTCTTCTTCCAGCCGCTGTACAACGCCTTCCGTCCCGGCGTCCCCGCCCCGCCCGCGCGGTTCGTTCTGCCCGGTGGCGAAACGTCGGCCGCGCTCGTCGCGCTGTCGACCGGCACAGGGACGACCGATCTCTTCGTCGCGGCCGGCCAGACCATCTACTACTTCGCCGCCGACGCTCAGGGCGACGGCGCGACCGGCGTCGCCCTGCTCAACAATGCGCTGTTCGACGGCGTGCGCAAGCTGTTCGGCTACGGCGACGCGAACCAGGTGATCCTCTGGGGTCTGGATCGCGCAAACCAGGTTTTCTACGTGCGCTGCCAGCGCGCGCAGGTTACGAATCCGGGCGCATGGAGCGTGCCGCTGCCGATCTGCCAGGGCGCCGAACAGCTCTCGCCGTACGTCAATCGCGTCAACGACGGAAACACGTTCTTCGTCCAGACCGGCGCCAGCGAAGTGCAGCGCGCGACGCAGGCTCCCGGGCTCACGACGTGGCGCTACGAGCACATCCTGCTGCCCGCGCCGGCGAACACGACCTCGATGAAGGCGAGCTCGTACACCACGCGCATCCAAGTCACCGACGCGACGAACAGACCGCTGGCGAAGGTGACGGTGCAGCTCAGCGCGCAGCATCGAGCCGGCGTCTACGTCAACGGTCTCTACACGGTGCTCGACACCGATCCGATCGGCATTCCCACCGACTCGCTCGGCTCGATCACAGTGATCGAATGGATCGAGAGCGTGCGCGGGACGCCGCTCACCGCGACGATCGCCGGCGCGGTGCCCGCGACGATCAACCCGATGGCGAAGCCGTTCGCGAAGGCGGCGTCACTGACCGGCACCGACAGTCTGCGCGGCGCGCAGATCACCGCGCCGGACGGCACGACGCGGCCGCTCGTCTCGTCCGACGTCAGCGACGACGATCTGAAGGTCGCGGCCGCGGTATTCGCCAACCTGCAGTCGGTGTATCAGTCATTGCCGCCGGACGGCAGCGCCGCCACACATACGGCGTCGCTGCGCTCGTTCGAAGCTGGACGGGTGACTTCGTTCGCCGTGTCGCCGGGCGGTCCGTTGCGTGCCGCGTCGCTCGCGTCCTTCGACAACATCATCGAGGTCGCGGCCGGCGATCTCCTGAGCTGGCTGGAAGGTGCCGCCGACTACGTCGTGCATCTGGCCGAGGACACCGCCAGCGGCCTGTGGCACTTCATTGCCGAAATCGGCGGCCAGGTCTACTCGTTCGTGCTCGACGCCGTGGCGAAGGTCGTCGGCGCTCTCGAGGCGGTCTACCGCGCCATCAAGACCGCGATTGAGGACCTGATTGCATTCCTCGAGTTCCTGTTCGAGTGGAAGTCGTTCGTGCGCACCAAAGACGTCTGCAAAAAGGTGCTGATGCTCTCGCTCGGACGTGTGCTCGACGAGGTCGGCACCATTCAGAGCGACCTCGACGCAATCATGCAGAGCGCGCGCACCGGCGTCGATGACTGGGCCGGCCTGGCCTCGAACAACTGGCAGGACGGCGTGCCGGACAGCAGCGAGGGTCTCGGCGCGCTCCGTTCCGGCGGCGACATCGTCGACCTGCTCACCGCCCCTGCGATGTTCTTCTACAACCACGTGATGGACAACCTCGGCGGCGCGCGCCTCACCCCCGCTCCGACGACGGGCAACGGCAGCAGCGCGCTCGACCGCGCGTCGTCGGCACTCAGCAATTCGTCCGATCTCGCCCTCGTCGCCATCGACCGCATCAAGGCGGAGTTGATCGACGGCTCCGTTTTCGGCTCAGCTTCGCTCGGCGACATCCTCAAGAAACTCGCCGCGATCGTCGTCGATGCGTTCCTCAACGGGACGCAGACGCTGATCGACGCGCTGCTCGAAGCGCTGGTCATCGTCGCGCGCGACGGCGTCGCGGCGCTCGATACGCCGATCTGGATTCCGGTGCTCTCCGATATCCTCGAGGACTTCGGCGTCACGATCAACTTCTCGCTGCTCGATGTCTTCATGATGATCGGCGCCATTCCGGCGACGCTCGCGTACAAGCTCGCGACGGGAGACGCACCGTTGGGCGACAGCCTCGGAGACAAGATCCTCGGCGCGAACACGTTCGACGAGCTCGTCGCGGCATTTCAGCACGCCGGAACGATGGAGGTCGCCGAGATCCGAAGCACCGCCACCGCCATGACTCAGGGCTGGCCGGTCATCGGTCTCACGCCGAAGGACGAGCGCGAGCTCTTCATCATCGGTCACTCCGTTGCCGCCGTGGGTGCGTTGCTCAGCACGGTAGCGGTCGCGGCACCCGACGATGACGGCTACACCTACTTCCTCGCCGCGGCGAGTGGCGTGACCGGCATCTCGCTGGCGATGGCGTCGCTGTTCGAGTCGCCGCTGCCGATTCAGAACGCGGCCATGTACCGGATGGCGAAGGCGACGTCCTCGCTCGGTATCCTCAACAAGGTCCTCGCGATCGGCTGGCGCTCGCGTGCACTCGTCGGTCCGGGCCCCACTCCGGCGGAGATCGAGCAGGCTGGCGTCGTGAGCGCCGGTGTCGACGCGACGCTCGCGTTTCTCTCGCTCACGCCGAGCGTCTACCACTTCCAGGAACTCGCCGATGCCCCGTCCGGCTCGCCGCGGAGTTCGGCGATCGTCAACGAGACGGCCAACATCGTCAATGACTTCAATCGCATCGTGATGTTCTTCGTCAAGA
Source organism: Thermoanaerobaculia bacterium (assembly GCA_036387915.1). Classification (GTDB taxonomy): domain Bacteria; phylum Acidobacteriota; class Thermoanaerobaculia; order Gp7-AA8; family Gp7-AA8; genus QHVT01. The sequence goes on along the minus strand of DASVSV010000015.1, from coordinate 14,514 downwards.
CCACGAGCGATTCGCAGGCGAAGGCGGCGCTCGTCATGGCCGCCTCGGCGCTGATGCTGATGTACGGCGGACTGCAGGTCGCGGAAGCGGCAATTTCGCCCACCTGAGCTCAAGTGGGGGGCCGGGACCGACCGTTCCTGTCCCCCCAGCGATACGCCCGCCGTACGCCGTGTGTCGCCGGCAGCTTGTCGCGGTGCCGCCGACGGACGTCTTCATCGACGCCTACGCGCCTGAAGCACGGCCGGCCATGCTCCGCTGCGCCGCGGCCCGTCTCGTTCAGACCTCACTCGAAGTAATGCACGGCCAACCGCATCCGACGCCCCTCGCCCTCCGCCACCTCCACGCCGCGGAAGAGCTCATGCGCTCCGGCTTGCCGTTCTGAGAGGCGCCGACCTACCGACGCCAGCTTTTTTTGACCGCGCGTTGGAAAACGGGCTTTGCGGACCGGACTACCGAGGTGCGTGCAAGACGACGCAGGGAGAAATGATCATGACGACGATCGAATACGCGCCTCAGGTCAATGGAGCAATTTTCTGGTCCCGGTGGAGAACTGCCGTATGTGCGGCGATCCTCGTGTTTCTGTCCCTCGATGTTCTGGCGCAGCCGGCGGTGCGGATGAGTTGGGAGACATTTGCCGAGGATCCGGCACGCGTCCAGAGCCTGCGGAACGGGGTCGCGGTGATGAAGTCGCGCAACACTGCCGATCTCACCAGCGCGCTGTATCGCACGAGCTGGCAATACTGGGGCGCGATGCATGGCTATTTCGGGCCCGGCTCCGTATTCGGCACGATCGAGGAAGCCATCAGCGACTACCAAAGCTCGGGTGCCGATCCGAGCCTGCTGGTCGACTTCGACGGCATCACCGACCTCACGCCGCCCGATGCGATCGCGGCGCAGGTCTGGGGGCAATGCCAGCACGGTACGCAGTGGTTCTTCGCCTGGCACCGGCTCTATCTTTATTACTTCGAGCAGGTGCTCCAGCAGGCGGCCGGCGATCCGACGCTCCGTCTTCCCTACTGGGATTACACGAACCCCGCGAACGTGACCATGCCCGCGGCCTACACCGCACCGACCTACGTCAATGCCGCTGGCCAGACGGTTGCGAATCCGCTTTACGAGCCGCGCCGCCATCCGGGCTGGAACGTCCCCACGTCGAATGCGCTGGATCCGGCGGCTACGAACATCAACGACGCGCTCAACGACACGTCGTTCTTCGATGTCTCCGGACAGGACGTCGGGTTTCAGAACGCGATTCAGGACAATGTGCACGGCTATGTGCACTGTACGGTCATCGACTGTCCGGTCACGGACATGGGCGCGGTCGGCTATTCGGCGAACGATCCGATCTTCTGGGCCCATCACGCCAACATCGATCGTATGTGGGACTGCTGGACGAGCCTCGGCAACGCCAATCCTACCGACCCGTCGTATCTCAGCCAGTCGTTCTCGTACGTCGATGCGACCGGCGCTCTGGTGACCAATACGGTCGCCGATCTGTCGAACGGCACGATCGCGCTCGGATATGTCTACGAGCAGGCGAGCAATTGTGCCCGCGGTGCGGCGAAACCGGTGCTCGCGCCGACCGCCCGGCGGGCGCCGATGACGGCCGAGACGCTCGATACCGCGCGGGTGGCGCTCCAGGCTCCAGTCGTTCTCGGGAAAGTGCAGAAGCACGTCACCAACGCCGCCGTCACGCGGAAGGTGGTACCGCTCACTGGCGGAACGGCGTCGGCGACCCCTCGCATGCTCGCGTTGCGGGGCCACGATGCGCTACCGGTGCGCACGGACCTCGTTCTCACCGGCATTCGGTTCGAAAACCATCCCGGCACGCAATACCACGTCTATCTCGAACGTACTGACGACCGCACGAAACGAGCGCGCGTCGGCACGCTGAGCTTCTTCGTGTCGACGGCGGCGGCGATGAACGAGCACGCCGGTCACCACGGCGCCACCGCGATGAATCGCGTCTTCGACGTCACGGACGAACTGCGTCGCATTGCCGGGCCGAACGCGAATCTGAAGCAGGTCCACGTCGTGTTCGAAGCAACGACGGGACGCGTCAACGCAAAGGCCGGCCCGCGTTTCAACGACAAGATGACTCTGACCATCGGCGAGATCGAGCTGCGCGTCACCGTCGTGCCGTAACACTCACTTGCGCTCACCGGCGGGTGCAGAGCGGCGGCTCCATCGCCGCTCTCGCACTCGCCGGTCACATGAAACATCGCGCGCTTTCGCGGCCGCCTCTGTGCAGGGTTTCGCGTCCGAGATTCACGAGTTCCGCAATCGGCCGCGAGTGAAACCTTTCTGACGCAAGCCCCAAACGTCGCGCCGCGTCGTGCTCGTAAACTCTGTCGCCGATGCCGCGATGCTCTTGCCACGACCGCTGACCGGCAGACCTCGACCGCAATCGTCCTCGCGGCGGCGCTTCTACCTTGCCGATCCCGAGCGGTTTCGGCCAGGAAAGTGCGCGGGAGGAAATTGCTCGGTCGCAGCGAGGTGACGATAAGCTGCACTTTCACGCACAGCACCGGCCGCTCGGCACGCCTCGCCGCCGATTTGAATCGCGAGGCGCTTCCGGACTACGTCCTCACGGAGGAAACAATGACGATTGAAGCAACGACACCTGCGACGATGAAGCAGAAAGCCGCGACCTCGCCCGCGCCGGCCACAGTGGTCTCAATCACCAACCGGCTGGACAGCGCGGTCGACATCTACGACGTATTCGACCCGAGCACCGCTACACAAAACAGCGCGATCAAGTACTCGAAGCTGGCGACGGTGGCCGCTGGTGCGACGACGCAGGTCACGATGATCCGTCCGATAGCGCGGCTGACCGCCGCGGTCACAGGACCGGTTCACGAACTGAACGGCAACTACTACGACCAGTTCCCGGTCACGGCGATGTCGGGGACACAGGTCACGTTCGGAACGCCGCCGCCGCTGGCGTACACGATCGAGGCAACCGACCGCTCCGCCGCGATCCTGTCCTTCCAGTTCCACAAGTTCGCGATGGCGAATCCCACCTCGGCGCTGACGCAGAACTTCAATGCCGCGCTGAAAAACGGCTTCGCCGCCGTGTCGACGTTTTTCCAGGGAACCGACAACTTCAAGGCCTGCACGGTCGGGTCGTGGCACATCGTGATGACGTGGCTGCAGAACGTCACGTCCGGCTGGCAGGGTCCGTATTTCCTCTATGAAGCCCCTTCACCGGTGCCGGCGAACTACGTGCCGCAACTGATCGCCACGCTGAACATCCAGTCCGACGCCACCACGAACACGGCCGTACTCACCATGTGCGGACTGGACAGCTCGGGCAATCCCATTTACGCCACTCCGGTCCAGCAGCTCACGCTGACCATGAGGGGCGACGGGACCATGCAAGGAATGGATCCGGGCGGAAGCGGCCTCTCGGCGTCGCTCATGCCGGTCTGGATGAATGTGATTCAGACGCCGCTCAATGCGAGCGGTGACCCGGTGCCGAAATACCTGATCGGCAGTGCCGTCACCGGCACCGTCGCAGGGAAGGCGGTCGTCTCGTCGCAGACGGCGCGTCAGTTGCCGGGACACCCGGCGCCGGCCGATGACGCGAAGAAGCAAAGCAGCTGGGACAACCTCTTCACCACGTCCATCGAGATCATCGGCGCGCTGGCCGGTCTCATTGCCATCTATGACTTCGTGAGCAGGAAAAAAGAGAGCGCGGATGCCGCGAAGGAAGAGGCGAAGAAGAGCGCGAAGAGCTCCGGCGATCTCGCGGCCAGGGAACAGGCAATCGACAAGAGCGTCCAGGCCGAACTGGCCGACACGACGAGCGGCGTGCCGGCGATTCAAGCGAGTGTCGATGCAAACGCGCAGACGGTCAGCGACGGCTACAGCGCGACCGTCACCGAGATGCAGAAAGCCACGCTCGTCGATGCCATCGAAACCAACGTGGCGAACGTCGAGAACCAGGTGAACACCGACCTCGCCAATGGCGTGCCCCCGACGGAGAGCTTCGAAGATGCCTTCGCGTCGGCACAGACCCACGCCCAGACCGCGATCGAGCAGGTGGACGACGCCGATTTCACGTCCTGGAGACCGGCCCTCGATCAGTCGCTGAGCTCACTGTCTACCGAGGCAGCCGCCGCCACCGCCGAGGTGCAGACGGCGGTCGAGAACCTGCAGCAGAGCGTCGCGGAAGCCATCGAGCAAACGGCAGCAGTCGAAGAAGCGCAGCAGGCGCGTGAAGCAGCCCTCGGGAACGAGGCGAATGATTCCGGCGCGAGTCCTGACGACATCAACGATCAGCCCGAAACCGACGAAGTTCCGCCGGCCGAAGTCGAATAAGCCGGACGCCCCCACAACCGCCCTACGGCGCCCGCGCGGGCGCCGCAGGGTGCGCATCTTCACGAAGGAGACCGTCATGTCCGATGCTTTTCCCGTCGTCACTGTCCAAACGAACTGACGATTCCGTTCGTGCTCTACGACGCATTCCAGAGCGATCCCTCGGCGGCGCCGACGCCAGCCACGGTGTTCGGCACGCTCACCCCGCTGGCCCCGATTCCGTCCGGCCAGACCCAGGCGGTCATCCCGATTCACGGGCCGCGGAGAAGTTCGTCAATCCCGGTCGCGGCGCGCTGATGACGTGTGACGCCGCGAGTCGCAAGCGAGGCGCGCGAATAAACGGATGAGCCTCTCCTGTTGCGCACTGCGCATTCGAGCGAGTATCTTCCGTCCTCTCGCCGTACGCGCCCGTAGCTCAGTTGGATAGAGCGCTTGCCTCCGGAGCAAGAGGTCGCAGGTTCGAATCCTGCCGGGCGCACCACCCCTCCCTGTTCTTCCTCCGTGCGGCCGACGTCGCGTCCGGCGCTTCAGGGGTAGGTCGAGTTCGAGCAGGAGGTCGTCATCGAGACGAAGGCCTCCAGTGGCACGTCGTCGGACTCGGGGGTGTGGTCGAAGGGGTCCGTGGCTCCGCCATCGTCGATCGGGAAGCACCTCGCGAATCCGGCCAGCGGTGGAATCCCGTTCTGGTTCAACAGGAAGTGCAGCACGAAATCGAACTCTTTGTCGGTACCGTCTGTGGTGCTGTTGTGCAGCACAATCGTGCCGGGGACGCAGTCGCTGAGCGTGGCCTCGGGTGGGCTCGACGGGATGGGGACGCGAAACCGCCGCGCGTGGCTTCCGTTGCGCGGCGTAAACAGCAGCACCGGGTCGCCTTCCGTCTCGACCGTCCATGTCGTGTAAAGGGCGCCGGCTGGAAACGTGTTCAAGGCGATGTTTCCGCCCTTGATGTCGACGAAGCACGACGCCCACTGCGGGAGATCACCCACACCGTTCCCGATCCCGACTCGCGGCTCCATGTCGGGCAGGTAATCTCTGAGATGAAAGAGGTTTTCCAGTTCGGTGGCTACCGGAGGTCCGCCGACCAACGGGTTGTCGACGCGCACGTTCCAGCCGCGCAGCGGCACGTGCCCGAGCTCGTCTGACGCAAGTGCACCGTCCGAGCCCTTCACCACCGCCTTCCGTGTTTCGTCATCCAGTTCCAGGAAACAGTGGTGCGCCGGCACATCTCCGTAGTCGTTGGTCTTCAACCCCCTCGAGGTATTGACGACCACGACCCGGTGCGGCACGCCGTCCGGCAACTTCCCGGACGCCTCCAACACGTGGCAGACGATTCCCCGGAACGACATCACGAGCTGGCCCATGGTTTTCCCTCAGTCAGTGCTGCGTTGAATGGTGTTGGTGAGCAGCGCCAGGCGGCGCCAGGCGGCGCCGGGTCGCTGTTGCTGTGCGAGTTGCACGTGCCGCAAGGCGGCTGACGGCGAGACGCCGCGCGCGAGTTGTTCGTGCAGGGCGAAGAAGAGCGAGCGGGCGTCGCGGTCGCCGATGGGGGCGAGCGTGCCGATGACGTCGTGCGCGCCCGCGGCCACGAATGCGCCGCCGAGGCTGAGCGCGCGGCGATCGGGATCGGAGGGACGGCGGAGCGTGTTGCACGCGGAGAGCACGACCACCGGCGGCATGCCGCGCATCGCGGCGATCGTGCTCCAGGAGATCGCGCCGTCCTTCGCGGCCAGTGCTTCGCCGCCCATCGCCGCATCGCCTTCGGTGTGACCGGCGATGTGCAGCACGTCGGCCGCGGAGGCGTGCTCCTGCATCGAGCGCGCGTCGGCACTCACGCGGCGCACCGTGCGATAGAGGCCGCCGATCTCCGCCAGCTCGAGTTGCGCTTCCGGCAACGCGGCCGAGCCGGCCGCCGTGGGAAGCTCGATCGCGGTGATCCTCGCCCGAGTGCCATCCGCGGACGCGTTCCGCAGCGAGGACGCGCTTGCCGCGATCGCGATCGGCATGCGCTCGACCAGCGTGCGTCGCGTCCCCAGATCGCGCAGCGCGGCGTACGGCACGCGCTCGAGCAGCGCGTCGGGTACGACGATCAACGCGCGGGCATCGGCCAGTGCGGCGGCCGCGGGTGCGATCAGGAGCTGATACAGCGCGGCATCGTCGTCCTTCGCCGCGAGTGCGATCACCTCGTCGCGTGCGATTGCGCGCCGTGACGCCGACGCGCCGCTCTCGGTCACGACGAGCGACACCAGCTCGCGCGGCAGGACGATGGTCGTCACGACTGCCGTGCGACTCCCCTCCAACCGCGCGCGCAGTTCGTCGAGCGCACCGGGCCCCGCCGCGATCCCGCGACGCCGTTCCGCGAGCGCGAAGACCGACGCGACGTCGTTGCGATCGAGCGCGAGCCGCAGCGCGTCCTCGAACAGGGCGTTGCCCGCGTCGAGCACGCCCGTGCCGACGACGTCCATCGGATGCCGCTCGACCACGGCCATGCCGGCGTCGAGGTCGCGCGAGGCCGCGACGGTGTCGCCGAGTTGCATCGAAGCTCGCGCGCGAACGAGATACGGCTCGGCGACGAGCGCGGTGAGGTTGCTCGCGACATACGTGTCGAGCGCACGCGATGCGAGGTCGCGGCTGCGGCGCGCGTTCGTGCCGAGGAGTGCCGCGGCCATGGCCAGGTCGGCGTCGGCGAGATGGCGCGCGCGCAGTGACGGATCGGGAATGCCCATCGCCACCGTGGTCGCATCGGCGGCGGCGTCGGCGTCCCCGTCGAGCAGCGACTTGCGCACGAGGACGTCCGCCAGCAGCAGGTCGTTCGAAGCACCGCGCGCCAGCGACTCGCCGACGCCGACCAGCGCGCGCGCCACCTCCGGTCTTCCGGCGCGCAGTGCCGCGGTCGCGGCGCTGCCGACCGCGTTCTGCAGCAGGTCGTGCCGCCCGGCCGCCGTCAGCATCTCGAACGACTGCGTCCGCGCGCTCCACGCCTCGTCGGGCCGGCCGGCGGCGCCGCGCACGTCGGCGAGCATCGCCCCGATCACGGCCTGATGGACCGGCTCCCCTGCCCGCGCGAACAGCGACTCCGCCTCGGCCAGCACGCGCGCGGCGCCGTTCCAGTCCGCGTCGAAGATCAGGCAGCGCGCGAGCTCCCATCGCACCTGCCCGGCCAGCGAGAGGTATCCGCTCGTCTCGCCGATGTCGTTCGCAAGGCCCGTCAGCTCGCGATTGGCCTGCGCGACGTCGTTCTGCGCGAGCCGTGCACCAGCAGCGTACGACCGCGCGGCGAGCGACATCGGACTGCCGGCCGCCGCGAACTGTTCCGCGGCAAGGCGCAGGTCGCGCTCCGCTGCACTCAATTCGCGGCGGCTGTACGCGATGCGTCCGCGGCGATAGCTCACCTGCGCCTCCGCGATGCGCGACCGCTGCGCGGGCGACGCCGCGTCGATGGCCTGGACCGCGTCGCGCAGCAGTGACTCGCCGGAGACGCGCACCAGCGCCGCGCCGATGCTGCGCGCGACGTTCAGCCAGCGCGCGGACTCGTTCGCATTGCCCTGCTGCACCGCGTCGGCCCAGCGCCCGAGGTACTCCGCTTCCGCGAACGCGCGTGCGCGCTCGCGATGACTGGCGACCAGCGTCCGCACGACCGGCTCGTCGCCCGCTGCCGCCGCGAGCTCGAGGCGCGCGCGATCGGCGTCGAACGGCGGCGCCGTGCTCGCGCTCCCCAGTCGCGCGAGATGTTCGCGCGCCTCGGCCGCCCAGTCCGAAGAGGGATCGGCATCGAGATAGCGCTGCCACGCCGCGCGCGCTTCGCCGCGGAGGCCAAGACGCTCCAGGACCAGCGCGCGATTGAACAGTGCCTCGCGCAGTTGCGGATCGATCTTCAGCGCCCGATCGGCCGACGCCAGCGCCTCGGCATAGAGCGCGGTGCGGCCGGCCAGCGCCGCGGCGTATTGCGCGGCCGCGAGATCGCTCCACGCCGTCGCGTCGGACGCGGCGCGCTTCGCCTCCGCCTGCAGCCGCGCGATGCCTTCCTCCGGACGGTCGATCAGCACCATGGCCACGCCGGCGGCGCGCTGCGCCTCGGGCGACGCGTCGCGCGCCGCCTCATCGAGCGCCTCCGCCGCGGCGCCGACGAGCTTCATCTGCTCCGTGTCCGCGCTCCCCTCATTCGCGCGCATCGCGCCGCGGTACGGCGCCCACGCGAACCCGCCCGACAGCCGCGCCTCGGTGCCCCGCGCCGAGCGCGGCGCGACCTCGACGAGCTGCCGCAGAGGATCATCGTTGCGGACGCGGATGACGATCAGCACCGCAAACGCCGCGATCAGCACCGCCGCCGCGGCGAGGAGCCAACGAAACGCAGGGCGTGGCTTCCGCCCGCCCGTCCACGGGAGGGGCGGGCTGAAGCCGCGCCCGCTGTCCTGAGACGCCTCCTCGTGATACGTCTCGTTGGCAAGATCGATCATCGCGATGCACTCCGGGCAATCGCTGGCGTGCTCGATGAGCGCGGCCGTCTCCGATTCGGGGAGGCGTCCTTCCACCCAGGCAGCCAGCGTTTCGGCATCGGGGCATTGCGACGTGAACGTCTGCATCATGGTCGCTCCTCCTCGCTACCCTGCTCTGTCTCTGACTCATTGGTCCGGCGAGGGTCGGCGTTTTTCCACGCCGCGCCGAAATCGAGCTCGATCCGGTCCGCCGCGGCGAGGAGATCGGCCGCGGCCGCCGGGTCGATTCCGGCCGCCGCGAGAGTGTTTCGCAGGCGCTCGAACAGCGCCTCGAACTGACGATAGAGCGGGCGCTGCGGGATGTTCATCAGCCGGGCGATGTCGGCAATCGAAAGCGAGGACTCGAACCGCAGCCGCAGCAGCATGCGATCCGTCGCGTTCCATGCGCCTATCGCGTCGCGGAGCAGGGAGCCGGCGCGAGCCGAGACGCCGCGCAACTCGCGGTCATGCAGCTCCCCGTCGGTGCGCTCGCGCGAGGCGAGCGGCACCACTTGCTCCGGCGGCAAAGGCACTTCGCGCGCACGCGGCGCGCGCACCGGCAGGCGCTCGGCGATGTCAGCCACTTCGCGCGTCGTCATCGACGCGAGCTGCGCGGCGTCTTCGATCGAGCGACGCTGCCGCCCGACGAGGTCCTCGACGAGCACGGCCCGCGGTCCGAGGCGCTCGGCCTGCTGAGAGGGGCGCCAGCGGCCGTGCAGCCGCGTGAAGTGATCGGCGAGCAGCCGCTGGATGACGATGGTCAGATAGGTGGCCAGCGAGGAGCGCCCTTCGAAGCGGCGCAGGATCGTGTAGTCGTTCTCGACCAGCGCCAGCTTGACCGCGGACGCAAAGTCGTCGACTTCCCCCGCCGCCATGCCGCTGCGGCGGCAGACCCGCAGGACGACGCGGTCTACGACCTCGACACTTTGCTCGAGGAGCTCGCGTGGATGCATTCCGAAGGGTGGGCCCGGGTCATCATAAACCGGGTTGGCGCGAATCGCTTTAGTACTTAATTCGCTAAGTGCGGTGACACATCACGCGGCCGTCTCGGGACAACCGGTCCCCTCTCCCCGCGAAGAGCGGGGAGAGGGCCAGGGTGAGGGGTTGTGGCGCTTGGCGAAAGGGAGCCCCTCACCCTAAGCAGCACGCACTCACACCGCCAACGAACGCGCATACGACGTCATGGCTGCCAAACGTAGGGCGTGGCTTCAGCCCGCCCACCCCCGGGGGAGGCGGGCTGAAGCCACGCCCTACGTTTCCGCACTTCGGTTTCAGGAACGATCCGCGCGAGATGCGTGGGTCCACCCGGAGCAATGGCTCCAGTTGAGCGCGCATCAACGCGTGCGTAGCACGCTGAAAGAAAATAGCCCCAGGCTTCAGCCGGGGGAACGCGACACCCAAATCTTCAGCCCGCGTAGCGGGCGGCAGATCACGCCCACACCTACTTCGACGCGCGGAAGAGGACGATCAGGACGCCGAGGCCGATCAGGATGAGGAGCGCAGGGACGACGACGGAGCGGCGCTCCGAGGTCGTGGTCGCGGGCGACGTGTCGGTGGCGGGGTCGGTTCCGGTGACGACGGGACGGGCGGTGTCGGTGGTCAGGGTGGTGTCGGTCGTGTCGGTGGTCTCGGCCGTTTCCGTCGTGCTGCCGGCGGTGTCGGCGGGGAGGTCGGCGACGTCGCCGGTGGTGGACGACGGCGCGGGATCGGGTGCGGCGGGAGGCACACCTACCGCAACCGGCGACGCCGAGGCGGACGGTGTAGGAGCGGCCGCCGCCGGCGCCGCCGGTGCGGGTGCCGTCGCGGCAGGTCTCGGCGTCGACGGATCGGGTGAGGCCGACGCGGAGCCCGCGGATGCGACGGATTGACCGGAACGGGCGATCGAAGATTTGTTGCGTGACGAGGACGAAGCCGAGGTGGTGCGGCGTCTCGACGAAGAGCTCGCGCGCGGCGTGCGGCGCTGCGCCGAGGACGTCGAAGGCGCCGAATACGACGGCGTCGAATACGAAGGCGTGGACGTTGACTGCGTTGAAGAGGACCGCGTTGAAGAGGACGGCGTTGAAGAGGACGGCGTCGAATACGACGGCTCGTTGCGCGCGACGGAGCGCGACGGCTCGGGTACGGGAGGGGTGGCGCGCTCGGTGCGCGCGACGCGCGTCGGCGTGGTGATGCCGAGGCGGGCCAGGCGCTCGCCGGCGACGGCGGTCACGAAATCGCGCGACTCCGCGGCCGGGTAGTAACGGCGCTCGCGGTCGTCGGTGAACATGCCGCGGCGCACCGCGTCGGCGTAACCGGGATAGCGGCTGGCGCGGGCGTAGGCGTCGGAGCTCTCGTCGAAGAACGGCGACTCGAACTGCGCGTCCCACAGCCGCGACGCGTCGTCGAACGCACGGACCGCATCTTCGGCCGCGGTGCGCTCCGCGCCGGGCGGATAGTTCGCAGCCAGGATCTCGCGCGCATTGGCGAGATGCTCGTCGAACGCGGGACGGTCGTTGCGGACCAGCGCGTCGTGCGCCGCGCCGAGCTCCGCGCGGAGCGTGCGGCTGGGCGGCGCGGCGATCGACGCCGGAACGACTTCCGGCTCGGGCAGCGAGGCCACGTCGACGCGCGGCGTGGGCGCGGGGGCGAGGCTCTCGTAGCATTCGTCGGGCGCGCTGCCGGGCTGCGGAACGCGCGACACGAGAGGATTGAGAGGAGGCGTTGCACCGACATGCGTGAGCATGACGCTCAACGTCAGCACCAGGACCCGGACCCGACGGTCGTGCTTCATCTCTGTTTTCTCACGTAACGGCCTCGGCGCTTGCAGCTAATGTGCCGTGGCCACTTCCTGGGGGAGATGCTTCTTGAACAGCTTGATCAGATCGTCGACCGCCAGCGGCTTGGCCACGTAATCGTCGACCTTGAAGTAATCGAGGGCCTCGTTGCGGTACTTACGATCGGTGTAGAGCCCCGTCATGATGATCGCTTTCGAGCGCGACGTCATCGGATCCTCTTTCAGCAGGCGGCACATCTCGCGGCCGTCGAGCTTCGGCATGAACGCGTCGGAGAGGATCAGGTCGGGCGAATACTCGCGCGCCAGCGACAGGCCTTCCTGCCCGTTCGCGCCGACGACGAAGCCGTAGCCCATGGTCGTGACCACGGTGCGCACGATGAGCTGCACGTTCTCGTCGTCCTCGACGAGGAGGATCAGCGGACGCTTGATGTCGTTGGCCGGCGGATTGGCGCGGGCGGAGAGAGCGCGCTTCGAGCCGATCATCTTCCGCTCGAACAGCGACGGCGGCGCGTCGATCCAGAAACGCTCCTTGTACGGCGCGGGGGCCTTGCAGAAACAGCCGCCGCAGTGCTCGCAGACCAGCGTGTTGTCGCGGCCCACGCAGCGGCACCACTCGGCGTGCGTGGCGTCGAAGTTCTCCTGGCAGTTGAAGCAGCAGACCGGGTAGCCGTCCGGCTTGGGCGCGGGCGCGGGGCGCGCGGCGATCTGCATCGGCGGCGCATCGAGCGGCGCGAGGACGTCGGACAGCGGCACGTCCTCGAGGCTGGTCTCCTCTTCCTCCGCATCCTCGACGTCGCGGCGATGCAGCTCGTGCAGGTCGTCCTGCGCCGGCAATCCGCTCACGCCCTCGAGATGGCGCTGCAGCAGGTTGATGAGGTCCGTGATGGCCACCGGCTTGGCGATGTAGTCGTCGATGTGGAAGCGCTTCACGGCCTCGCTGCGGTACTTGGTGTCGGTGTAGAGGCCGGTCATGACGACCATCCGCGTGTCGGCGAACTCGGGCTCCTCTTTCAGCATGCGGCACATCTCGCGGCCGTCGAGCTTGGGCATGAAAGCGTCGGAGAGGATGAGGTTCGGGTGGTACTCGTGCGCCATGTCCAGGCCTTCCTGGCCGTTCATGGCGTGGACGAACCCGTAGCCGAGGTTCGCGCAGACGCGCTGGACGATGGCCTGGATGTCTTCGTCGTCTTCGACGGTGAGGACGAGCGGGCGCGTGACCTCCCCCACTCCCGGATTGGGCGGCAGCAATCCCTGCTGCCGCCGCGCCTCGGCGGTCTTGCGCTCGAACAGCTTCGGCGGCGCCTGGACCCAGAACTTCTCCTTGAACGCCGGAGGGGCCTTGCAGAAACAGGAGAGGCAGTTCGTGCAGACGAGCGTGCGCTCCTTCGCCAGGCAACTGCACCAGTCGGCGTCGACGGCGTTGAAGTCGATGCGGCAGGAGAAGCACTGCACCTCGTACTGGTCGTTCGACGACGGCTTGGGCGCGATGGCCGGCTCCGGTGCGGAAGCAGCGGCGGCGGATGCCGCGGCCATGGATGCAGGTGCGGGCGGAGGCGTGCGCCTGATCGCGGCGGACGGCGGCGCGACCGGTGGCGTCGAAGGTCGCGGCTGCGCCGGCGGCGTACGCTGGATGCTCTGCAGCGCGAGCAGCTCGTCCGGACGCGACATGGCCAGTTGCGCGAGCCGCGTCAGCTCCTCGACGTCGTACGGACGCGGGGCGAACGCGGCGTAGAGGATGTTCGGCGGCGCGGCGGCCGGCGAGCGTCCGGTCAGGACCAGCGGCATGTTCGGGTTCTTCTCGCGCGTCGTCCGCTGCGCTTTGTCGAAGTCGGGATGCTCGATGTCGAGGAAGAACGCGTCGGGCTTGACGCGCAGCAGCTCGTCCACGGCGTCGATCCAGCGCTCCACGACCGACACCTCGATGCCGCGCTGACGGAGTTTCGGCAGCACCGTATCGGCGGTGGCACGGCGGCGCTCGAGCAGCACGATGCGCGGGTTGCGGACTTTGACGGGCGCGGAACGGCGCGGCGTCGCGGCCTGCTGCGCTCTGCGCGACGCGGTGTCGTTGCCGTTGACGCGCTTCGTTTTGAGGTTGACGGCGCGCGCACGCGGCTCGCGTTTGAACCAGCCCGTGACGGTGTCGAGGATGGACGGCTTCGGCGGCGCGGGCGGGCCGTGCTTCACCGGCGAATGTGCAGGTGCGTGCGCGTGCACCGGCGCCGGAGCGGGTGGTGGGGGCGTGACGAGGGGCCTGGCCGCGGCCACGGCGCGCACTTCCGCTTCGCGCGCTTCTGCCTCGCGGGCCAGCGCTTCGCGCTCGGAGGCGAACTGCTGCTCGAGGCGGAGGCGCATGGCCTCGCGCTCGGCGTCGAGCTCCTGGCGCATCTTCTCTTCGGCGACGCGGCGCTCGGCTTCGAGACGGGCCCGCTCCTGCGCCAGCTCTTCGCGCTCTTTCGCCGCGAGCGCTTCCGCTTCGGCGCGCGCACGCTCCGCTGCGGCGCGCTCCGCCTCGAGGCGCGCTCGCTCGCGCTCCGCTTCCTCGCGCTCCTTGGCCAGCGTCGCCGCCGCTTCGCGCTCGGCGGCCTCGCGCTCCCGCGCCAGACGCTCGCTCTCTTCGCGCTCTCTCGCGATGCGCGCTTCCGCTTCGACGCGTGCGCGATCCGCCGCCTCGCGCTCCGCTTCGAGACGCGCTCGCTCGCGTTCCGCTTCCTCGCGCTCCTTCGCCAGCGCTGCCGCCGCTTCGCGCCCGGCCTCGAGCCGCGCCGCTTCGCGTGCTGCTTCCTCGCGCTCGCGTGCGAGACGCTCGTTCTCCTCGCGTTCCTTCGCCGCCAGCGCTTCCGCCTCGGCGCGGGCACGCTCCGCGGCTTCGCGCTCCCTCGCCGCAAGCGCCTCGGCCTCGGCGCGGGCACGCTCCGCTTCCTCACGCTCGCGCGCCAGACGCTCGCTCTC
>DASVSV010000014.1:0-17854 GCA_036387915.1 Thermoanaerobaculia bacterium | reverse complement strand
AAAATCTCCGACCGGTAGAGACTCGATGTCGGGGAGGGTCGGGGGCGGAGGGGTGAGGGAGAGTTGATCCTTCGATTTACGAGTCGCCATCGTGATTTAGACGCGCATACGTTACTGCATGTCGAGCCGCGCGCGCGACTGCAAAAGAATCACGTTCACGATTGCACCCCGTCCATTTCCGAGGCATCCTCGGTGGCATGAATGCACTCATGGGCGTGCGCTGTTGGTTTCCGCCTCCGCCAGTATTGCACCTCCGTATGTACTCGAACTGGCGCGACCGTTTACGCGCCGCGGTCAAACGAAGCGGGAAGAAGCACAGCGTCATCGCGATGGAGGCTGGCGTCGACCCGGCCACGCTGAGCCGCGTTCTCAACGGCCACATTCAGCCGAACTTCGACACCATCGTGCGCATCGCCCACACGGTGAACGAGAACGTCGGCTGGCTCCTCGACGAGCACGGATTCGTGCTCTCCAGCGAGGAGCAGCGGCAGCTCCGCAAAGTGGCCCGCGTGCTCGAAGACGCCGCGCTCGGACACACCACCGCGCGCGAGCGGATGCAGCCGAACGCCGTCGCCTCCGGCAACGCCGAGATCCCCCGCATGTTCGCCTCCCGCGGCGTGCGCGTGGTCTACGAGGCCTCCGGGGACTCGATGACCGGCGCCGGCATCTTCGACCGCGACCTCCTCTTCATCAAGCCGACGCGCAGTATGCGCGAGGCGGCCGGACGGGTCGTGGTCTGCCGTCTGCGCGACGCGGAGTACGTGAAGGTGCTCGACGTCCGCGGCGGACGCACGTCGCTGCTGAGCCGCAACGAGCGCTACCCGCCCATCGACGTCGCCGATGATCGCCTCGAGTTGATCGGCATCGTCATCGGGCGCATCGGCCTGATCCCCGGATCGCCCTGAGGCCCCTGACGCTTCGCATTTCGCCCGCGCCGATGGATACTCCCTGCCGGAATGACGGAGTCGTGGCGCGACCGCCTGCGGGCGGCGATCGAACGCAGCGGACGAACGCCCGGCGAGATCGCCGCCGAGGCGGAAATCTCTCCGGAGCTGCTGGAGAACATCCTCTCCGGCGCGGACGCCGATCTCGAGACCGTCGCGACCCTCGCCTACGCCGCCCGCGTGCGCGTCGGCTGGCTCCTCGGCGAGCCACCTCAGCCCGACGCCGAGCCCGTGCTCGCGGAGATTCCTCCGGTCTACGCCGATCACGGCGCGCGCCTCGTCTACAAAGCGTGCGGCGACTCGATGCTCCACGCCGGCATCTCCGCGGGCGATCTGCTCTTCGTGAAGCCGGTAGAGGACCTTGCCGCGGCGGCCGGCCGCGTCGTCGTCTGCCGTGTCGATGGCGCCGAGTACGTCCGGCGGCTCGACGTGGATGACGACGATATCCGCCTCCTGGGCACGGACGAGATGGACGCGATCGACGTCGCCGGCCGCGAGCTCACGCTCGTCGGCATCGTCATCGCCCGCTCCGGCGCCATCGGCTGAGCTTTCCGTGACGTGCACGAGAGAACCACCGGGAGGCCTCCGGCGGGCCGGTACGACCGGCGGCGCTTGTTGTGCCCATGCATCGCGCAAACACGTGTTTGGTAGACAGGCGTGCGTTCAGGCTGGGCCAACAAGCGCCGCCGGTCGCACCGGCCCGCCGGAGGCCTCTCGTCGTCCCCTCACGCACCTCGCCGAAACTTCGAGCCGCGCGCGTCGAATACCATGCAGCGCGCATGGAGTCGACCTGGTCCGCCATCGAAGATCTGGCCCGCACGTCCGATGACGCGGCCGTGCGGCAGAGATTCGACCGCCGCAACCTCGTCTGGCTGAGTGCCATCCTCGTCTTCTTCACCTTCGTCTCCTTCCTCGAAGTCGTGGCCGAGACGAGGAGCAACGTCATCTGGCAAGTGATCGTCGGCACGGCCAACTTCGCCCTCTGCGCGTTCGTCCTCTTCGCCCTCTACTCGCCGCGCCTCCGCGCGTGGCCGCGCCGGTATCTCACCGCGACCGTCCTGACCTACGTCGCCGTGCAGTACGCCCTCGTCCTCGCCTACACCAGCCGCGGCAACAACTGGATCGCCTGGGCCACCCTCACCCCCTTCCTGATCCTCGGCTTCCGGATGGCGTTCGCGGAGCTCGCGCTGCTGCACACCCTCCTGGCCGTCGGCGGACTGGTCATGATGTTCATCGGCGAGTCGCCGAACGGACCGCAGCTCCTCATCGCCGTCGTGACCATCAACGCCCTCACCCTCGGCATCGGGATGTTCTTCTCCCGCCGCATGCGCAAAGAAGTCGTCGGCGACCTCGGCGAACGGCGCGTGCACGCGCGCGAGCAGCTCCGCATGCGCGAGGAGCTCCAGTACGCGCGCGAGCTCCAACTGAGCATGCTCCCCGACTGCGCGCCTTCGCTGCCGTGGGCCGACATCTGCAGCATCTCCGTGCCGGCGACCGAGGACGGCGGCGACTACTACGACTACTTCGTCGAGGATGGGCGCATCGCCCTCGTCTGCGGCGACGTCGCCGGCCACGGCATGGCCGCGGGACTGGTCCTGGCCGGATTGCGCGCCGGCTTCACGCTGCTGCGCGGGTCGCTGCACGATCCCGGCGACGTGCTGCGCCGCCTGCACGACCTCGTCACCCAGACCAGCCGCCGCAGAATGCTCGTCACCGTCTCGGTCGTGCTCATCGACAGCACCACGCGGCAGGCCACGATCGCCAGCGCCGGGCATCCGCCGGTGATCCTCCGCCGCGCCGGCGGCACCGTCGAGACCATCGACCTCTTCGCCCCGCCCCTCGGCGTGCGCCTGCCCGTCAACATCCCCCAACGCACACTCGACGTCTCGCCGGGCGACCTCTTCCTCCTCCACAGCGACGGTATCTACGAAACGCGCAGCCTCACCGGCGACGACTACGGCCTGGACCGCCTCGCCGACGTCGTCCGCACCCACGGCGGCGGCGCGGCCGAAGAACTGCGCAACGCCATCCTCGACGACGTGGCCGCGTTCCGCGGAACGCGCGAGGCCGCCGACGACATGACCCTCGTCGTCTGCCGCGTCCTCTGAGTAGCAATCACCGGAGGCAGGTCACGGGCGTTACGTCCCGCACGTCACCCGCCTCTGTGCATCTCTCATCTCTTATCGCTCATCTCTCATCGTGGATCGTTCGCTACTCCAGGATCTCGGCGCGGTTCCCTTCCTCGGTCAGCCACTGCTTGCGGTCCGAGGCTCGGTTTTTGGCGAGGAGCATATCGATGGTGGCCATCGCGGGGACGGCGTCGTCGAGCGTCAGGCGTACCAGGCGGCGCGTGTTCGGGTCCATAGTCGTCTCGCGGAGCTGCGACGGGTTCATCTCGCCGAGCCCCTTGAACCGCTGAATGTTGACCTTTCCCTTCAGCCCCTCGGCGGCGATGCGCGCCAGCACGCCCTCGCGCTCCGCGTCGTCGAGCGCGTAGTAAACATGTTTACCAACGTCGATGCGGTAGAGCGGCGGCATGGCCACGTGCACGTGCCCCTGCTCGACCAGCTTGCGAAAATGCCTGACGAACAGCGCGCAGAGCAGCGTGGCGATGTGCGCTCCGTCCGAGTCGGCGTCGGCCAGGATGCAGACGCGCCCGTATCGCAGCCCTTCCAGCTTGTCCGAGCCCGGATCGACGCCTAAGGCCACGGCGATGTCGTGCACTTCCTGCGAGGAGAGGACCTCGTTCGACTCCACTTCCCACGTATTCAGGATCTTCCCGCGCAGCGGCATGATGGCCTGGAACTCGCGGTCGCGGGCCTGCTTGGCCGAGCCGCCGGCGGAGTCGCCTTCGACGAGGAACAGCTCCGTGCGCGAGAGGTCCTGCGCCGTGCAATCGGCCAGCTTGCCGGGCAGCGCGGGACCGGAGGTCAGCTTCTTCCGCTCCACCTTCTTCGACTGCTTCAGACGAACCAGCGCCTGGTTGATGGCGACGTTGGCGATCTTCTCCGCGTCGGCGACGTTGTTGTTCAGCCAGATCGAGAACGCGTCCTGCGTCACGCCGGAGACGAACGCCGACGCCTCGCGCGACGAAAGCCGGTCCTTGGTCTGCCCCGTGAACTGCGGGTTGGCCATGCGCACCGAGAGGATGTAGCTGACGCGCGCCCAGACGTCTTCCGGCGCCAGCTTCACGCCGCGCGGCAGCAGGTCGCGGAACTCGCAAAACTCGCGAATGGCCTCCGTCAATCCGGTGCGGAACCCGTTCACATGCGTGCCGCCCTGCGCCGTCGGAATCAGGTTCACGTAACTCTCGCCGACCACATCGCCATCCTCGGGCAGCCAGACCACGGCCCAGTCGACCTCGTGATCGTGCCCTTTGAAGTGACCCGTGTACGGACGCTCCGGCAGGATCGTGTTGCCGGCCAGCTCGGAGAGCAGGTAATCAGTGAGCCCGTCCTCGAAATACCACTCCTCGCTGTCGGCCGGATCCTGCTCACTGATGAAGCGCATGCGCAGCTTCGGCGAGAGCACCGCCTTCGCGCGCATGACGTGCTTGAGGCGCGGCACCGAGAACTTCGGCGAGTCGAAGAACGTCTCGTCCGGCCAGAAGCGGACCGTCGTCCCGGTATTGCGCTTGCCGACCGTGCCGACGATCTTCAGCTCCGACTTTTTCTGGCCGTCGCCGAAGCGCATGTTGTACTCGTTGCCGTCGCGGCGCACCCACACCTCGAGCCGCTTCGACAGCGCGTTCACGACCGAGACGCCGACGCCGTGCAGGCCGCCCGAGTAGCGGTAACTCTTGTCCGAGAACTTCGCGCCGGCGTGCAGCCGCGTCAGGATGACTTCGACGCCGGACACGCCTTCCTTGGCGTGCTTGTCGACCGGCATCCCGCGGCCGTTGTCCTGGACCGAGACCGAGTTGTCGTCGTGCAGCGTGACGACGATCTCGTCCGCGAAGCCGGCGATGGCCTCGTCGGCCGAGTTGTCGATGACTTCCTGCGCGAGGTGGTTGGGGCGCTCGGTGAGGGTGTACATCCCCGGCCGCTTGCGGACCGGCTCCAGACCGGTGAGGACTTCGATGGAAGAGGAATCGTAGGACATGAGGGCGGGCGGATTGTAGTTGAGGAGGGCGCCGCGTTCGCCAGCCCGCGGCAAAAGAAATCACCGTCCCGATCGCCATCGCCGCCGCGCCGGAAGGCCGTTCCACATCTCGTAGAACCTCATCACCTGCAGTCCGCCTCGGTATAAGACGACAGTGCCAGTCGCACAAAACGTCTCGAGCTCGAACACCGACAAAACGTAGGGCGCGGCTTCAGCCCGCCCCCCGGACGCCGAAACGCCCCTCGAAAACCGCGTAAATCCACGCGATGCGAGAATGCCCCCGTGCGCATCCTCATCACCGGAGCCGCAGGACTGGTCGGATCGAGCCTCGCGACCACTTACGCGACCGACGAAGTCTTCGCCCTCCACCACCGCGACCTCGACATCACCAACGCCCGCACCGTCGACGAGACCCTGCAGCGCCTCCGTCCCGACGTCATCTTCAACTGCGCCGTGATCGGCGTCGACGACTGCGAAGCCGATCACGCACTCGCCGAGCGCGTCAACGTCTCCGGCCCCGCGTCACTCGCCATCGCCGCGCAGCGCATCGGCGCGACGATCGTGCACTTCAGCACCAACTACGTCTTCGACGGCGGCCGCACCTCCGCCCTCCCCTACACCGTCGACGACGAAGCCCACCCGATCAACGTCTACGGCACGACCAAGCTCCGCGGCGAGCACGCCGTCACCGCCGCCGCCACCCGCGCCTTCATCATCCGCACGTCCTGGGTCTTCGGCGCCAGCAAAGCCAGCTTCCTCAGCACCGCCGCCGCCCGCCTCGCCCGCGGCGAGCGCATCCAGGCCATCACCGACACCTACGCCAGCACCACGTACGTAAACGACCTCGTCACGCGCGTCCGTGAGCTCGTGGAGCACGGCCACCCCGGCACGTACCACGTGGTCAACGACGGCGTCTGCTCCTACGAAACATTCGCCCTCGAAGCCGCCCGCCTGACCGGATCGTCGACAACACTCATCGACCGCGCCACCGAGGTGTCGCTCGCGCGCCGGGCACCACGTCCGCGCTGGACGCCGATGCGTTGCCTCCTCTCCGAGCGACTGGGACTGTCGCCGATGCGGCCGTGGCAGGAGGCGCTGGCGGAGTTCGTCCGCGTCAGTCGCAGCCGAGACGTTCTCTGAATGGAATGAGGGGATTATCGAGCGCGCCGGGGAGGGCGCGCCGCGTCAGCGCGCGGGGACTCGGAACGCATATTCGGAGAGCTGCTGCTCGCGCGGACCGTCCACCGAATGCAGCACGATCTTGTAGTTGCCGGCCGGGAGACCGCGCGGTATGACGATGCTGAACGTCTCGTCGTTTCTTCGCTCCAGGGCCTCGCTGCTGTAGAAATTCTTCCCTTCTTCGTTCACGACGTCGAGCCGGTACGCCGGGTATTCGGGCTGATCGCCGATCGAGATCCGCAAGTGCAGCGGCTGCCCTGCCGCGGCGACCCGTTCGAGCGAGCCACTGCCGCCCCGCCGCCCGCCCGGCAACAGGTCCTGCGCTTCCGGCGGGACATAAGCCAGGTCCCGGCGGGCCTGCACCAGCAACCCGCCGAACACCAACGCCAGCGTCGCCGCGACTGCCAGTGCGGCGACCAGGCCGCGAAACGGCATCACCCGCGCGGTCTGGGGCTGCACGCGCTGCTGAAACTGCGCGAAATGCTTCGACAGCTCGTCCTCCGAAAAGGCGTCCCCCTCCTCCTCGGACGGAAACGGGTGCGTGAGCGTACGCGCCAGCTCGGGATACGCCACGAGCAACGCCCGCACGCGCGTCTCCTCCGCCTCGCTCAGCTCGCCGTTCATGTACGCGAGCACTTCCTCCCCGGTCGGCGGATCACCGAGCCGCCGGCGGTCCTCCTCGGTCATCTGGTCGTGGACAGCCTGCCAATTCGATTTCGTGGTCATGATTTCTCTCCCAGCCGCGCGCGCAGATGTTTCTTCGCGTCGCGCAGCCGTGACTTCACCGCGTCGTCCGTGATCTTCAGGACCTGCGCGATCTCTTTGTACTTGAAGCCGAGCATGGACAGACGCAGGGCCTCGCGTTGACCGGCGGACAACTCGCTCATGGCTCGTGCCAGCCGGGCATTGCGCAACTGCACCTGTTCCCGCTCGGCGAAATCCGGCTCCTCCGGTGCGGGTGGATCGAAGGCGATGTCGGGGTCGTCGATCTCGACGATCTGACCGCTGCGTTTGGCCGTTTTCCCCGCGCGAACCCAGTTGTAGAGGACGTGGCGGCCGACGGTCTCGATGTAGGACCAGCCGCCGTCGCGGTACTGGTCGAAATGCTCGTAGATGCGCGTGAACGTTTCCTGCGCCAGATCCTGGGCCTCGCCGTCCGCGACGCCGAAACTGCGGAAGAAACGATAGACCCGGCCGAAATACTGCCGATAAATTGCTTCGAATCGCCCGTCGCGGCCGCTCATCTCACCGTCCCACTTTCCGGAAAACGGTATCTTATGTGTGTCGTGAGACAACTATCCGTCATCGCCACCATCCTGTGCATCCTCGTCAGTGGATGCGACAAGGAAGACCCGAAAAAGCCCGATTTGTGGCGGACCATCGAACCGATGACGGTCGGTGCGGTATGGCAGCAATGCAACAAGATCCCGCTCACTCCCGGCCGCGTCGTCCAGCAGACTCAATGCGTCCCCAGGCAGACCGGCACGGATCTCGACTGCGGGCCGGTGATCGACAGTTTCGACGCCGCGGCCCGCGCGATCACAACCTGCACGGACGCCGCCATCCTGAAACTGAAGGAAGGACGCGACACCGTCTCGCGCATCCACCTCGCGGCAGCACTCTACTTTCGCGCACAACAGAGAGACCGCCCGCAGGATCTGCTGCCCGCACTCGGCGCCGCGCGCGAGGCCGCGGCAATGCAGCCGCAGGAACCTGCGGCGCTGTTCAATCGCGCACTCATCGAAGAAACCATCGGCCTGCACGAACAGGCTATCGGCTCGTGGAGCCAATTCGTGAAGCTCGGCATTCCTCAGTGGTCGGTGGAGGCACAAGAGCACCTCACGGATCTCCAAAGACGAGCCCGGAACGACGCGGCGGTGCAATGGCGTCTGATGCCGGCGCGCATTGATGAAGCGCTCCGCGCGCGCGACCGCGAAGCGCTCCGGCGTCGCATCGAGATGTCCCCCTCCGCCGTCGCATCTCACCTGACGGAGACGCTGCTGCCGGAATGGGCGGAGAATCCGTCCGCCAAGAAACTCGAGCAGGCGCAATTCCTGGCCGAAGAACTGTCGCGTTTCACGGGCGATCCGTATGTGAAAGACGTCGTCGAGAGCGTCGCACGGTCGCGTGACGAAGCCTCCGTGCGGCAGGGATTGCTCCACTATCGGGCGGCGATCCATGAGCAGGAAGGTCTCGCTACGCCCGCTCGCTCATTCCACGACGCCGCGGAGGCGCTCGCACTTACGGGGAATCCACTGGGCCTCGAAGCACGAGCACGTGGCGTTTTCAATGCCAGCGCTGCAGAAGCATTCCCCGCGCTTGTTCCTGTAGAGCGCGTGGCCCTCAAGCGCGGATACCGGCGCCTCAATGCGATCGTCCACTCTGTCCGCGTACAGCAGCATCAGGCCGATTTTCTGAAGTCGCTCAAAGCATCCGAAGCGGCATTGGCTGTCTACGAACAGGCCGGCGACCGGGAGCAGCTCGCAAAAGGCTACAGCCGGCGGAGTGAGGTTTTCCGGGTCGCGGGACAGAACGAACTGGCATGGCGCGAGATCGTACAGGCCATGCGGTACGCGTCAGACCTGCACCTGCGCCGCGACCGGCTGTTCCTGCTCGGCGCAGCGAGCAAATCGGCACTGGCGCTCGGCCACGCAGACGTCGCGTTGCTGTACGTCGATACCGCCATTACGCTGTTCCAGCGGGACTTTCAGCAGATACCGGCGACGGAGCTGAAGTTGATCGCCACATTACGCAAGCACATCTCGATCGCCCGCCGTTGGCGGGCCGACGTCCTGATCCAGCTCGGGAAAAAGGAGCTCGCACTGGAGGAGCTCAAAGAAGCAGACCGTCTCGTCAGCGACGATGCGTCTCCGAGTCGCCGCCTTTTCGACGCGACGAATCAGGCCGCCCGTGGGGATGCACTCCTGCAGAGCGACCCGGCCGGAGCCCATGTTGCCTTCACACGCGCGCTCGAGCAGACGAAACCGGGCGAGATGCACACACGCCGCGCGTGGCTCCTCGCGCAACGAGGCGAGGCCTGCCGGCTGATGAAGATCGACCCGGAAAAGGATCTGCTCGCGGCGATTCAGGAGCTGGAGACCGAACATGATTCGAATCTTGCATCGCGCAAACGGGGAGAAGGCGAGCCGTTCTGGAGCACTTATTTCTCACGTTTCCCGGAGCCGCATGAGCGTCTGATCCGGTATTACGCCGACAAAGGGCGGGGGGAAGACGCCTTCGGCATCGCCGAGCGCGCCAGCGCATACGAGCCGTTGCAACTCGTCCTGCAGTTGCCGGACGTACCGAAGGCCTTCCACGAGGTCGTTGCAGAGGACGGCGCGAATGTACTACGGAGCGCACAGCGCATGCTGCCGCCGCGCACGTTCATCCTGCAATACACGATTCTGGAGGACCGCTCGTACGTCTTCATCGTCGGGAATGGCGTCTTCGAGATCGTTCCTCTCGCCGTCACCCGGAATCAGGTCGAGCGTTGGCGCGCCGACATCCAACGTGCGGTGGCACGGCGGAAGGAGCACGAGTTCGACCGGGCCATGGAGCCACCATACGGGCAGCTGGTCGCAGAGCCGCTGCGGCGACTCCAGCGCTTCGGTCGCAACCCGCATCTGGTATTTGTCGCCGACGAGGCCATGCACGGCATGCCGATCGCGGCATTCCGCGACCGCGTTTCGAAGCAGTACCTCATTCAGAAAGCCGCGATCTCGGCGGCGCCCAGTACGGCGCTGTACCTCCATTCGCGGCTGCGCGATGCAGCGCTGCCGCTGGGGGACAAGCCCACGCTCCTGCTCGTAGGTAATCCCGAGTTTCAAAAGAACGAGTTCACCCGGGATCTGGAAGACCTTCCCCACGCCCTTCGAGAAGTCGAAGAGATTGACGGCTTATATGAAGCTGACGCCGAGACCCTCACGGGACGCGATGCCACAATCCCAGCTTTCCTCGCGCGCGCAGAGGGCAAAACGATCGTGCACTTTGCCGCGCACTCGATCGTCGTGGAGGACGCGCCATGGCAGTCGATGCTGGTGCTCGCCCCCTCGAGTGACAACGATACGGGACTTTTGACAGCGGAGGAGTTAGTCAAACAACAATGGAACCGGACCCGCCTGCTGGTGCTGTCTTCGTGCAGCAGCGCAGCGGGGCCGGTCGGTGCCGAGGGTGTTGGGCCGCTGGTGCGGCCCATCCTCACCGCCGGTGTTCCTGCCGTCATTGGCAGCTTATGGGACGTGGAAGACGCCACAGCGAAGGAGTTCCTCGTGTCTTTCCATCGTCACTATGAAGCGGGCAGCGATGCAGCGGGCGCAATGCAACGCGCACAACGCGAGCTGACCGGGAACATCAACGATGTATTGAAGTGGGCAGGTTTTCAGGTGATCGGCCATGCGTCGTCACCGACCGCCGCCCACCACACACGAGGAACTCAAAATGGACTTTCTTCTTCGCATTCTGTTCAGCGGTCTGATGGTGTTCGTCCCCAGTGAGGACGGGACCGAGCTGGACGTCCTGCTGCTCAACGTCGACCACAGCTATCACAGCTCCGACAACACCACCCCCGGACATCACAAGGCGATTGTCGTCACCCGCGCCGGCAGTTGCACCGGCACCTGCCCCACTCGCGATGCCGAGATCGCACAGTTCTTCTTTCCCGACCAGTCGGCCGCGGTCGCGCTCGATTCCTTCGAAGCGGCCGTCGCCGGCGGCGGCGGCTGGGTCCTGAACGGCGCTCAGCTCGCCCTGCGTAAAGGAAGCACGAACGCGCCCGCACTGCCGGCGCTCACCTTCCGCGACGGCGTGCGCACGACCGTCATTCCCACCACCTCCACGGAGCGCGAGGACTACTCGTGGCTGGCCAGCCTGAAGGCGATCTGCGGCACGCCGTGCGAGGGTCTCAATCCGGCGGTGCTGGCGGCGCAGCCGCCGTCCGGCCTCGTCGCAGCGCGTTTCCGTCTCAAGAGCGGCAAGGTCTTCACGTACTCGGTTGCCAAGATCGGCAGCAACGTCACGCCCGTGCACTTCAAGCGGCTCGACGGACAGGGCAGCGTCTCCCCCTATTCGCAGGCCGTGGCCACGTGGATGGGCGCGGACGTCGAGATCAGCGGCGAGAACGTCGAGATCGTCGAGACCAACTTCGACGGCACCGCCGGCCGCACGATGAAGCTCGCTCCCGATGCGAATGACCGCGTCGAAGTGGCCGTCCTCAATCTTCCGCCGTTCGTCCCGTCGACCACGCCGTTCACCGGTACGCCCGATCCGGGCAAGCACTTCGAGCGGTTCTATGACGTCCTGCAGACGCCACCCGCCGAAGCAGCGCGCATGGTGCCGTATCCCGGTCCGGCCGATCCGAACGCGACGTATCCGCAGGTGACGTGGCAGTCGGTGCATCCGCAGAGCCTCCTCTATTCGTCGCTGCTGACCGGGCTGCGCATTGACATCGGCCGTGGCATCAGCGAACCGCTCCTCTGCCCGCCTTCGAAGGTCCCCTGAAGCGGATGGCTCGCCACCTTGGGTGGCGAGCCATTTTGTATTTGCGGAGGAGAGAAAATGACGTTCCAACTCAGAACATTCGTCGTATTCGCGGCGCTCGCCGCCGCAGCGTGTAAATCGAATTCTCACCAGGCCGCGGTGCAGCAGCGCAACGTCAGGGAGGCGACCACCTTCACGCGCCTCTATACCGATTCCGCGCTGGGCCAGTGGAAGGTTCGCGCCAAAGCCGCCGGCAGTGATTGCGGCGTGCTGCTCGTGGAGACGTCGATCATCATGGAAGACGCGATGGTCGATGCGCTGCATTACGGTGCCGGCGCCTACGACGTTTATTCGGGCGGCGTGAAAGAATTTTCGAGCGAGCGCGCCTTCCGCGGAGTGGCGTACAGGGACGCCACCGAGAAAGTGTGGCCCTACGGCATCACTGCAGAGGAGGCGGAACGGCTTTTGCCGTGTCAGTGATGCAGACCGGCAACGGCATCCGCTTACACGCACCCCACATTCGAGTTGCGTCGCCACCCGCGCATTGTGTCGCGATTCCGCCGGATGCCCACGAATGACGCCGCATTCAGATGCGGTCACCGGCGCGTCCGCGGCGGGAAGGCGATGTCGGCCACGGCCGTGCTCCCGCGGCCGCCACTGCAAAGAACAGCGCCACGAAATCCAGGGAAAATTGTCTCACCGGGTGCTCTCCTCCTGGAGAGGAAGACAATTCTGTCACGGAGGTCTCCCCTGCACGCCCGAATCGCCGCCGTCTGTCTCGCCGCACTCTCCTTCGTCCATTGTGCCGAGGCGCAGTCCGTCGCCCGCCGCCGCGCATTGCTGATCGGCATCAATGACTACAGCGCGTCGCGTCTCGGGCCGCGGCCGCGCGTCGTCCCGCCGGAACGGGACTGGGACAATCTCAGCGGCACGGTGACGGACGTCGGCCTGATGCAGGAGATGCTCGTGCTGCTCTACGGCTTCGACCGCCGCGACATCGTCACTCTGACGGATCAGAACGCGACGCGTGCCGCGATCCTGCAGACTGTCGAGCAGCACCTCGTGCAGAAGGCGGCCAAGGGCGACGTTCTCTTTTTCTATTACGCCGGTCACGGGTCCCAGGTCCGGAACTCTCTTTCCGACGAGGCGGACAAGCTGGACGAGTCCATCGTCCCCGCCGATTCGCGCCTCGGCGTGCGCGACATCCGCGACAAGGAGCTCCGCCGTCCGTTCAATCGCATCCTCGATCGCGGCGCGCGGCTCACGATCCTGATGGACAACTGCCACAGCGGCTCCGGCACGCGCGGTTTGACGACCGGTGAGCGGCCGCGCGGAATCAAGCTCGACCCGCGCGACGTCGCCGATCGCACGCCGTACGGACCTCGCCCCGAGGATCGCGGGGCGCTGGTGCTGGCAGCGTCGCAGGATTTCGACGACGCATGGGAAATGCGCGACGACGACGGATTGATGCACGGCGCATTCTCGTGGGCGTGGATCCGCGCGCTGCGCGACTCGTCGACGGGCGAATCGGCGTCGGAGACGTTTGCGCGTGCGGCGGCGCGGATCCGGGCGGAGAAGCCGTATCAGGCGCCGGTGATGTCCGGCACTGCCCAGGCGCGATTTCATCCGTTCCTCGGCGCGCGGACCGATCGTCCCGGCGGACGGCCCGTCGTGGCGGTCAAAGACGTCCGCGGCGACGGGACCGTGCTGCTGCACGGCGGCTGGGCGAACGGCCTCTCGGTGGGAAGCGAATTGCGCGTCGTCGATCGGCGGCAACTCATCACGCGTGTCGTGGTCACGGCGGTTCATGGACTGGCGAACAGCGAGGGGCGTGTCGAAACGGGACGTGTGCTGCCGCAGGCCGTGCGTGCCGGCGCGCTGCTGGAGATCGTCGGCTGGGCCGCGCCGGCGGGGCGGCCGCTCCGCGTCTGGACGCCGCGTGTCCCGGACAACGTGCGCGCGATCGCTGCACTCGCGGCGCGGCTGAATGCGGAGGCGACACGCCGCGGCCTGCGCTGGACCAGCGATCCCGTCGACGCGACGCCCACGCACCTCCTCCGTCGCGGGAACCGCCAGTGGGAGCTCATCGGACCGGGCAGACGCATCGAGACACTCGGCCCCGAGCCGGGCGACGCCATGGCAGCAATCGCGCGAATCCCCGCCGGATCCTCGCTGTTCGTGCAATTCGCCGCGCCGGCGGCACTGGTCGACGGCATCTCCATCGGCCCCGGCACCGACCGGGAAGGCATCGATCCTGTCGAGCAGGCGGAGGACGCGGACTACATCCTCGTCGGTCGGTTTGCGGACCGTCGTCTTTCGTATGCGTGGGTGCGGCCGAACGTGCGGCGATCGGATCTACGCGTGACCGGGCTTCCGTTGCACACGGCGTGGGTGGCCGGGGACGGACGCGACGCCACACTGCGCGACTCCATGGCCACGCTGCGCGAGTCGGTGTTGCGGCTGCGGAGGATTCACGCGTGGCAGTTGCTCGAGTCGCCGCCGGAGTCACGCTATCCGTATCGCCTCGCGTTGCGGCGCGTGCGCGACGGGGCGTTGGCGAAGGACGTCCTCATCGGCGAGGAGAAATACGACCTTCTGCTGCACGCAACCGGGCCATTGCGCGCGCGCGTCCCGCAACGCTACGCGTACGTCTTCATGATCGACGGCGACGGCAACGGCGTCCTGCTCTACCCGGCCGGCGGAACGGGCTCGGTGGAGAACCGCTATCCCGCTCCCCCGCCGGCAGCTCTGATCGCGCTCGCGAACGATGCGGCCTTGCAGGTGACGGCTCCGTACGGCGTGGACACGTATTTTCTCCTGACGACGGACGAGCCGCTGCCGAACCCCTGGGTCCTGCAGTGGGATGGCGTCCGCGGCGGCAACACGGGTGAGGCAAAGACGCCGCTCGAGCGGCTCCTCGCGCTCACCGGCTCGGCCAGCCGCTCCGCGCGCATCGTGACGCCCTCGAGCTGGTCGCTGGAGCGAGTTTTTTTCGAATCCGTGGCGCCACGCGCGAGGAAGTGACCCACAAACCGGCGATTCCGGTGTCTTTACCAGCGACCCTCTCCCCGTCAGTCGCTCGTTCGTCAGAGTTCGATCCTCGGGCTTGGGCGCTGGCGGTGGAGGGGGTCCCTGACGATGAAAGCTTCCGCGCTGCTGTGCCTCATGCTCCTGACGCTCGCATGCTCGCAACCCGAGGACCGGGGTCGTGGGGCGACGCCGATCGTCAAGGTGAAGCGCGCGTCGTCTGCGCGTTTCGATCACAGGCAATCGGCGGCTTTCTTCGCCGGCGTCCGTACGTTTCACGATCCGAGTCTGCTGAGCGTGATGTACGCGGTCGACGATGCCGTCGATCTCGCTTACATGTTTGCCTTCGAGCGAAACGTCGCGCTGGTGCGGCCTCAGGACGTCGTGCTGGCTCTCTCCGGCGACCCGGTCAAAGAGGAGTCGCGCCAGCGCCTCACCAAACTGACGAACGCCGGTGCGCGAGTGACGACGGCCACACGCGACGAGATCCTGACACGGCTGGAGGAACAGGCGAAGAAGACCGGCCCGGACGGAATCTTCATCGCCGGATTTGCCAGTCACGGCTTCATGACCGACGGGGTGCCGTACGTGTTGTCGACGACGTCGTCGTTCGGCGTGCGCCGGAACTCGGTCTCCTCCGCGAAAATCTTCGACATCGCCGCGACGGCCGGCCGCTCTCTGATCCTGATCGATGCATGCCGCGAGCGTACCGACGGCGCGGTTCGCGGATCGGTCCCGCAAAAAGCTCCCACGGCGATGCTGCAGCGAATGCCCGCGATCCAGGGTCAGGTCGTCCTCTACGCCGGCACGTTCACGTACGACGATCACAAAAAGAAGAACGGTGTCTTCACCAGCGCGGTCCTCGACTCCCTGCGCTGCGACATGCAGCGCGACGCACGCGGCGTCGTCACCGCCACGACACTCGCCGACTCCGTCGAAAAACGCGTGCTGAAGTGGATCAATGCGAACCGTGATCCCTCACTGCGCAAGGCGACGCAGGTGATCATGGACATTGACGCGAAGGCGATGCCGCTCGCGTCCTGCGCGCGGATTCCCGGAATTCATCGCGTCCAGCTCATCGACAACGCCGTGGTCGCGTTTGATGAGAACGGCGACGAGCTCTGGCGGCAGGACCTGACCTTTCGCGCTGCGAACGCAAAGGCCGCGGACCTCGACGGAGACACGTTGAACGAGGCGCTGGTCAGCACGGCGAACACCATCGCCGTGTTCGACGCCGATCAGGAAAGGATCTGGACTGCCGCGACTCCATCGCTCCGCTCGTTCATCACCGCCGACCTCTTTCGCAAGAAGCGGAATCAGGTCGTGGCGCTGGCCGGCGAGCGGCTGATGATCTTCGATCCCGACGGGACGCAGATCGCGATGTACGCCCATTCGCGCGAGCTGCAGCACGTCGTCGCCGACAGGATGACCACCAGTCACTCTCCGCGCATCGTTGCGGCCGACGTCGCTGGTCGCGTCTTCATGCTCAATCCGAAAAAGGTGCAACGAGGGCGGGAGCTCTGGCAGGGCACTGTCCGTCCCGCATCGGCGATCCGCCGTCTGGAGATGGCCGACTACGACAACGACGGCAACCGCGACATCATCATCCGCACGGCAACCGGCCACGTCGTCCTCGCCTTCGACGGGCACGTGCTCCACTCCGATGGCGTGCGCTTCGTGGCCATCAAGTAGCGACCCGAATCATCTCCCCGCTTTCCGCGAGCACGCCGCGCGCGAGGTCGGCGGCGGCGGGAGACACGCAGCCCGATCTCACGCTGGACGTCCTGCAACCGCGACGTGATGAGGCGCTGCGCTGCGGCGAGATACGAGTCACCGCGAAGCCTCGCCGCTCGAAGCGGCGCATTCGGATCGTACTCGACTTCGACTCCACCGACTTCATCACCTATGGCGAACAGCAGCTCGCCCTCTTCCACGGCCATTACGGCAACTACATCTACTACCCGCTTCTGGTGTTCGACCAGCACGGGTGGCCAGTGGCGGCAATGCTTCGGCCAGGCCGCACGCGTTCGGGTGGCGTCGTTTCGGTCCTGTTGCGCATCTACCGCCGTCTGGTCGAAGCCGGGCTGCGCTTCGACATGATCCTCCCTAGGTGGTAGACCCGCCCGACAAGCCGGATCGTCCCGACGGAGCAGGTCCACCTGAAAAGGGTGGTTCCGATAGAGGCGATTCTGATTCGACTCAATAGTATTCGGACATAACTTGCGAAATCAGGAAGATGCGCATCGCATTGAGGTTGAAGAGCATCTGCGGTTTGCGATTCGCCAAGATCTAGAGGCGCGGGAGTCGGGACCGGCGGCTCCGTGCCTCCCTCTGGCGTTTCTGACTCGGCATTTGGGTTGTTCATTTGTTCATCGGTTGTGCTTGCTGGCATCGCGAGAATGCATGCGTTCTACCAGCAACGGGAGGAACAACGTGCAGCCGATCAGGCCGAAATTGCGGTCTACGTGTCAGAGCTAGACTATCGCGTCAGGCAAATCGAGTTCTGGCGCACGCAGATTGTCTCGGACCGATCAGACAGACCTGAGATCAATATCTGGCGAATCATCGTCGGTGACGAGCTGTTCACTCCAACACTTCCTCAATTTCGGCATTTCATACACGAGGTATCGTGAACCGCTTAGGTGTGCTCACGGGCGAAAGACCGGCAGCAACTATCGAGGCGATCAGCCAATTAGAAAATCTCGGCCGTTGGACCGATTGGACGTACGATCTTCGTCGGCTGGATCCGCCGCTGCGACCACTGCAGGTGTATCGAGATCTGATGTTGAAACGCGTTCAGCGGTGAAGCTGGCCGCTCAACTTCACCGTCCGGCACGGCCTGGCTTCGGCCCGCCGGCCGAGCCGGCTGCCTCATCGCCAGCGCGGCGGCGTGACGGCGGTTGCAGATCGCGACTCGGTTGTCCGAACGTCATTCGCGGCAACCGCCGCGCCGCTTCGACTTCGGCACGCGGAACCGGCCGCGCAGCTTAGTTCTACTTTGTCACTTTTCCATTAGGTCATCGGGAAAGTGTTGTCCTCGCCGTTTGAAGCGTCTGCGGAGGAGGTCGATCAGGTCCTCGGGCGTGCGGTCGCGGCGCGGAAGATAGTGAACGAGCATCATCTGCACG
>DASVSV010000013.1:0-6960 GCA_036387915.1 Thermoanaerobaculia bacterium | reverse complement strand
CCGCTCCCCGATCCGACCGCGCCGACCGCCACGCACACGCACGACGAGCTCTCGCCGAACGTGTTCCTGCTCAATGCCGAGGCGGGTGAAGTGCGTTTCGGGGACGGCATTCATGGTGCGCGTCCGCCCGAGAACGCGGTCATGCGCGCCACATACGACTACGCCCTCGGCGCGGAAGGGAACGTCGGCACCGGCACCATCAAGACCTCGTCCGCGTTGCCGGACGGCTTCAGCGTCGCCAACCCGATTCCGACCTGGGGCGGCGCCGACGCGGAGACGGTGGAAGAGGGCGAGAAACAGATCTCGCGCTACCTCCAGCACCGCAACCGCCTCGTCACCGTCAACGACTTCGTCAACCTCACGCTGCGCACGCCGGGCGTCGACGTCGCGCGCGTCGAAGTGCTGCCGAACTATCACCCTTCGCGCGGCAGCGACTCACCCGGCGTCGTGACGCTGATGCTCATCCCCGCGTACGACCCCGACCAGCCAGACGCGCCCCTCCCGCGCCCGCCGTTCCTCGAAGCCGTCTGCCGCCATCTCGACCCGCGGCGCCTCATCACGACGCAGATCATCCTGCGCGGTCCCGACTACCAGGGCATCTGGATCTCGATCGGAGTGAAGGTCGACGCCGGGTTCAACGAGTCGCTCGTGACCGAGGCCGTCAAGGCCGACATCGTGCGGTTCCTGATGCCGTTCACCAGCGGCGGCCGCGAACCGTTGCCCGACTCCGACCCGGTCGTCCTCGGCAGCGCCACGCCGAAGACCAACGGCTGGAAGCTCGGCAAGTCCGTCGTCGCGCTGGAGCTGGTCGCCGTCGCCAATCGCACCCGCGGCGTGGAGTTCGCGCGCAACGACATCATCCTCGCGCGCGCCGACGGCACGATCGCCCAGCAGGTCGAGCTCTCCGGCTTGCAACTGCCGCGCATCCTCGGCATCCGCGTCACCAACGGCGCCGCCGCACCGCTCTCCGATCTGATGGGCGGCGCTGGTACTGGCAATGGCAGCGGTGGTGGTAACGGCGGCGGCAACGGAAATGGCGGCGGACGCGGTCCGCGCAAGGTGCAGATCCCGGTCATCCCCGAGGAGTGCCGCTGCTGATGGACGCGAACGGCACCCGCTTCCACCTCCTCCTCGGACGCGACGACTGGTCGCGCTGCGTGGCCGTGCCCACCGGCCAGCCGCTCTCCGCGCTGTTCGAGGCGCCGAAGCACGGCGAGGAAGCGACCGTCTCCTGGAGCGAGCAACGCAACGAACTGACCCTCGGCGAGCGCGTGACTGTGTTTCCATCCGCGCCCGCCAATCGTCCGCCGCAACCGGCGCAACGCCGCGGCGCCGCGGTCGACGAGCTCGGCGAAGTGTTCTGGATCGGCAGCGACGAGCACGAGCTCCGCGTCGCCCGTCCCGGCGAAAAAGGACTGCGCTACTGGCCGCCCCCGCCGCCCGACCGCATTCGCCGCGCGGGCGAGTTCCGCGTCGCCGACGACGAAGCCGCGCAGCCGCCGATCACGCTCCGCGGACTGGCCATCATGCGCTGCGGCTATCTCGTCGCCGGCGCGGTGGAGCTGCGCGGATTGCTGGTCTTCGATCTCCGCACCGGCGGCACACCGCGGCAACTGCTCTGGCCGCGCGACGTCGACTTTGAGCCGTTCGATCTCGCCGCCACTCCCGACGGTGGCGTGGCCGTGCTCGATCGCAAGCACTCGCGACTCTGGCGCCTAGACGCGGCCTTCGAAGTCATCGCGCCGTGGCTCGAATCGCACACACACGCGACGCCGCTCTTCCGCGGTCTCGACGGCCAGGACGGCGCGTGCGCGCTGCAGAACGTCACCCTCGACCACGGCGCGCCGGCGTCGCCGAATGCCATCGGCATCGAGGCGGCGCGCGACGGCTCGCTGCTCGTCCTCACCAACCCGCCGGGGGAGCCGTTCGCGAAGATCCTCCGTTATCGCGACGGTGTCCTCGTCGACGAGCTCTCCGCCGCGCTGGCCCGCGCGCTCGTCGACGAAGAGCATCGGCCCGCGTTCTCGCTGCTCGCGCACGACTTTGCGTATGTCGTGCGCGACAACGGCGAGGAGCTGCTCTACCTCATCGGCGCCGGCGGCGATCAGGCCTTCGTCTTCCGCCTCACCTTCAAGGACGATCACATGAGCGCCGAGCCGCTGCCGGTGTTCGTCGCCTTGCGCCTCTTCGGCGGCAAGGGATTCGCGGCGTCGAGCAGCACCGTCTTCTACGACTTCGAAGACACCTGGGTGCCGCTGGTGCAGCAGAACCGCGGCCGGTATCAACGCACCGCCACCGTGCGCATCGTCCGCCTCGACGGCAAACAGCATGACTGCACCTGGCACCGCCTCTTTCTCGACGCGTGCATCCCGCCGGAGTGCGACGTGATCGTCTCCACGCGCGCCGCGAATGAAGAAGAGCTGCTCGACCTCGCGCCACTCGTGCACGAGCCGCGACTGATCCGCCGCGGCGAGTCGGAGCTGCCGTTCTCGCCGCAGACCTGCGAGGCCGGCATCGAGACGTGGGAGCTACTCTTCCAGCGCGCCAGCGGGCGCTACCTGCAGATCGAGCTGACTCTGGCCGGCACCGGCCGCGCCACGCCGCGCGTCCGCGCGCTGCGCGCCTACTACCCGCGCTTCTCCTACCTCGAGCACTACCTCCCCGGCGTCTATCGCGAGAACGCGGAGTCGGCCAGTTTCCTCGACCGCTTCATGTCGCTCTTCGAAGGCTTCTTCACGTCGATCGAGGATCGCATCGCCGCCGCGCAACTGCTGTTCGACGTCCGCAGCGCGCCGCCCGACGCGATGGAGTGGCTGGCCGGCTGGATGGCCGTCGCGTTCGACGAATCGTGGACCGATCGCAAGCGGCGCCTCTTCCTGCAGCACGCGGCCGAGTTCTTCGAGTGGCGCGGCACGCCGCGCGGCCTCCTCGCCGCGCTCCGCCTCGCGCTCGAGGATTGCCCCGGCGAAGACGTCTTCGACTTCGACGCGCTGCTGCCGCGCACCGGCATCCGCATCCAGGAAGCGTTCCGCAGTCGGCCGCCGGCAACAGCAAAACGGATCGAGTCGGACTCGCTGAATGCGCCGAACGTAGGGCGCGGCTTCAGCCCGCCCACCCCCGCCCCCGTCGACAACGAAGGGCGGGCTGAAGCCGCGCCCTACGTTTCCGCGCATCGCTTCTCCGTCTTCCTCCCCCTGCCCCCCGGCAGCACCGACGCGCCGCGGCGCATCGACGTCGCGCGCCGCGTGCTCGAGCTCGAGAAGCCCGCGCACGCGCAGTTCTCCGTCGATTTCTACTGGACCTGGTTCCGCCTTGGCGAAGCGCGTCTCGGCGAAGACTCGGTCGTCGATCTCGGCAGCCGCTCCCCCTCGTTGATCGCTCCTTACGTCGTCGGCGGCACCCGCATCGGCGCCGGCTACCTCGCCACCCACACGCCGCGCCTCGGCCCAGGACGAATGATCCTCGGCCGGAGCTGCCGCCGTTCACCGTCATCCGCAGGAGAAATGCGATGAACCATTCCGAGTTCGTCTCCGTCCTCGAGTCGCGCGCCTTCGACGAGTCGAAGCACGTGAACTACACGCTCGGCATGCTGCTCGGCGTCGACGACTTCCATCAGGAGTTCGCCTACCTCGCCGGCCGCGACCGCCGCCTCGCGCGCGGCGCCGTCGGCTACGGCACGTTCGTCGGGCTGCGCGTCGCGCTCGACACCGCCGACGGCGCAAAGGGTCCGCGGGTGATGGTCGAGCCGGGCTCCGCGCTCACGCCGCGCGGCTATCTCGTCTGCGTCAGCCCGACCCAGTGCGCATATCTCGACGAGTGGCTGACCGCCAAACGCCGCGAGCTGCAGCGCGCGAACGTGATCGTCCCCGGCACCGTGCGCGCGCACGTGGTTCTCGGCTATCACGACTGCCCGTCGGACGAAGTGCTGATCCCCGGCTCGCCGTGCCGCGACGAAGACGAGATGAAGATCGCCTCGCGCGTCTCCGACTCGTTCCGTCTGGAGATCCGCCACGACGCGCCGCGCCAGCACGAAGAGCAGGCCGTCATCGACTACGTCGACTGGCTGCGCAGCATCACCGTCGGCGGACCGGCGACTCCCCTCGTCGACTTCGAGCAGGCGCTCGTGTCCATGACCCCGCAGCTCACGTCCCCACCCGAGACTCCCGCCGAGCCGGGCTGGTTCACGTTGCGTTTCGATCCGCCCCCGCCGTCGTTGCGCATCGACCCGCTGCGCGTGCGCGATTACGTCGACGTCGCCTTGCGCGTCTGGACGACGAAGTTCCGCGCGCTCGTCCATCCGCTCTGCAGCGGCGGTCAGGGCTGCTGCTCCGGCTCGCGTCCCGGCCAGCCCGAGCCCGAAGACCTGCTCCTGCTCGCGCGTGTCGACCTCCCCGTCGTCGACGTGAACGGCGACTGGCGCGTCGATCAGACCAAGCTCGCGCAGATCGTGCTCGACGAGTCGACGCGCCCGCTGCTCCTGCACACGCGCATGCTGCAGGAGCTCGCGACCGGACGCGGATTGCAGAACGACGGTGGTGCGCTCGCGTATCGCGTCGCCGCCGCCGGCACCGTCAACTCACCGGGTGCAATCGCCACGGCATCGCTGACCGCGACCTCACCCGCGAACGGAAAACTGAAGCTCACCTTCGACGGCTACCAGGACCCGCGCACCAGTCCCCCATCCTTCGACTATGTCGTGAAGGCCATGCCGGCCAACGCGACGAATGACAACCCGCTGGTGGCGTTCGACTCGTACGCGCCCGACGGCATCGTGCTCAACGTGACCCGCGGCGGCGCAGCCGTGACCTCGGCCGCGCTGGCCACGATGCCGTTCCAGATCGAAGTGAGCCGGCTCGGATAGGAGGACGCGAATGGCTGTCGATCTCCTCACCCCGATCCTCGCCCCGCAACTGCGCGGGATCCATTTCTTCAACGGACGGCTCCTGTCCGGCGAGGACATGACCGACGAGCAGAATGCCCACCGCGCGGTCCACGAGCTCCTCGGCCACTCGATCGGCGACGGCATCGTCAGCGGACTGCACGTCGCGCAAGCCGATTTCGGCAGCACCGCCGAAACGCCGGTGCTGCACGTCGGCCACGGCGTCGCCATCAACCGTCGCGGCGAGACGCTCTTCCTCCCCGACGACGTCGAGGTGCGGCTCGTCCGTCCGCCCTCATCGGCACCGCGCGTCACCGGCGAGGCCGTGTTCCACACCTGCACGCCGCCGCGGAACGTGCCGCCGTTCGTCGACGCCGCCGTCTATCTGCTCACCATCGCCTCGAGCCGCACCGGTGAAGGCAACGCGGGACTGAGCGCGCTGCCGGCGCGCTGCAGCATGCGCTGGATCGTCGACAGCGTCGAGTTCCGGCTCATCAACCTCAACGTCTCCGCCGACCTGCAGAACGCGCCCGATCGGCTGCGCAACCGGGTCGCGTACGCCTGCTTCGGCAGCGGCGCGCGAATGGACTACGCGACCAATCCGTTCGGCAACACGCGCACGCCGCCGTCGCTCATCGAGGCGCTGCGCGGCGCCGACCTCACCGACTGCGACGTCCCGCTCGCGCTCGTGCAGTGGAAGACTTCGGGACTCGCGTACGTCGACGTCTGGAGCGCGCGCCGCCGTTGCGCCTCCGGCGCGAACGCAGCGAATGCGATGGCCTTCTCCGCGCGCAGCACGCCGGTCGCCGAGGCCATGTTCCAGCAGTTCGCGGAACACATCGTCGAGTTGCAGCACGCGTTGCAGGATCCGGAGGCCGCCGAGGGACGCCGCTACTTCCGCTACCTGCCGCCGGCGGGATTCCTCCCGGTCAGCAGCGGCGCGGTCAGCCGCTTCGAGCACACCACCTTCTTTGCCGGCAAGACCACCTCCGTGCCTTGGTACATCGAGGCCTCCGACGTCGAGGCCCTGCTGCGCGAGGCCGTGCACTACCCGCCGGTCGATCTCGAAGATCCGGAGTTCGTCTGGATCTACGTCGTGCGCGAGAACCGCGCCGCGACGATCTTCGGCCGCGACCTCGATGTCAGCGAGGCGCTCGGGCCCGAGCTCAGCGCCCGAGTCGCCAAAGCCGGCGTGCCGCACTACGTCCTTTTCGCGAACGCGAACGTGCCCTTCTTCGGACGCTCGCGCTTCGACCGTTCTCATTTCGATTTCGCCAACTTCACGTAAGGCCAAAGGAGACACCGATGCCGAACGAACTTCTCGTCCATCCCGGTGACCTGATCACCGCCGATCTCTGGAACAAGCTGCTGTCGGCCATCGACCGCGTCGACGCGCGCATCGACGCCAACGAGGCCCGGGTCGTACCGGACGTCGTCGGCGATCTCCTCGGCACCGCCCGCGACGAGATCGCCCGCGCGCGGCTCGAGCTGCAGACCGTGCTCGACGCCGAGGGAACGCGCGTCGACGTCAACGACACCGCGATTGCAGACCGCATCGTCCTGGCGCAGATGCCTTCCCCCGACGACTTCGTGCGTGTGGGGCGGAGAG
The DNA here is from genome assembly GCA_036387915.1 of Thermoanaerobaculia bacterium. Lineage (GTDB taxonomy): Bacteria > Acidobacteriota > Thermoanaerobaculia > Gp7-AA8 > Gp7-AA8 > QHVT01. The sequence goes on along the minus strand of DASVSV010000013.1, from coordinate 472 downwards.
TGACGCTGCTCATCACCGCCGCGAAGGTGAAGAAGGCCAATGCGCCGGACCTCACCGCGGTCAACGTCACGGGCGGCGGATCGGCGCAGGTCGGCAAAGGGCTGGAGCTGGTCGGCACCGCGTTCACCGGCAAGGTCACGGTCAGCATCCGCAACACCGCGCTCACCGAGGGACAGTTCAAAGTCGACAACGCCACGAAGATCACCATCCCCAAAGTGCCATCGTTCGAAGGCGCGCCTGGTCCGGGAGCTACCAAGCCGATTCCCATCACTGTTGGTAATGAGAATGGCAATGACTCCTTCACCGTGAATTTCAGCGAGCCGCAGATCGTGGTCGCGAACCCGGTCATCACCAACGTCCGGTTCCGCAGCAAGACCAGCCTGAGCATCCTCGGCGCGTCGCTCAACCCGCCGGTGCAGGACATGAGCGTCACGGTGCTCAACGACAACGTGAGCTTCAAGCCGGTCGGCGC
>DASVSV010000012.1:0-8793 GCA_036387915.1 Thermoanaerobaculia bacterium | reverse complement strand
CCCCCCCCCCCCCGCCGGAGGCCCCTCGTCGTTCCCTCCCCGGTGCGCACTCCTCCGTATAATCCGCGCCGCATGTCGATCACGGACGCCCGCTTCGGCGCATTTATCGCGGAGAAGTTTCCTCTCGCTCTCGGTCCCGCGATGCGTGCCTTCGAGCAAGTCGGCGGCGATCCGGCCGCGCTGCGCGACGCGCTCGCGACAGCCCTGCGCGTCGAGATCGACCTCCCGGAGACCACGCCGCGTGTGCCGGCGAGCCAGCGTCTGCAGCAGGCCGTCGACGAGATCGCGGATGCGTGCGACGGATTCTTCCGGCGCGAGGCCATTGCCGCGTCGCTGACGCATGACGAGAAGCGGGAAATGTTGCGGGGGATGATGCTCACCCGCGCCACCGACAACCGGCTCAAGCAGTTCTTCACCGGCGGCGAAGTGCGCTGGGGCAATGCGTCGTTCCAGGGCAAAGGCTTCCGCTCGCTGGGACAGGAAGCGATCTACGCCGCGACGATCCGTCTCAGGCGCGAGGCGTTCGGCGACGTCGTCTCGCCGATGATCCGCGACCTCGGCGCCGTGCTCGGCATGCACAACACTCCCGAGACCGTGCGGATGGTCCTCAGCGCGCAGATGGGCAAGGACGGTCCACCGATGAAGGGGCGCGACCTGCACGTCGGCGACTGGGAGCACGGCGTGCTGCCGGCGATGGCGCCGCTCGGCAGTCCCGCGCTGACCATCGCCGGCATCGCCATGGCTTTCAAGCTGCGCAAGGAGCCGCGCGTCGCCGTGTCGTTCATCGGCGAAGGGGCGACGTCCCTCGGCGAATGGCACGAGGCCATCAACGCCTGCGCGGCGCGCAAGCTGCCGGCCGTCTTCTGCATCGAGAACAACCAGACCGCGCTCTCGACGCCGGTGCGCGAGAACGCCGCGCTGCGTGTTTTCGCGGACAAGGGTCCGGGCTACGGCATCCCCTCGATCACCATCGACGGCACGGATCCCGAGGCCATCGCCGTCGCGTTCGCGTGGGCCGCGGAGCGGGCGCGCGAGGGGCACGGGCCGTCGCTCATCGAGCTGGTGGCGATGCGCATCTGCGGCCACGCCCATCACGACGACATGCTCTACCTCGGCAAGGACCCGCAGCCGTCGTGGTCGTATCCGGCGCTGACCGAGGCGGGGTACGCGGACCGCGAGCAGTACGAGTACTGGTCGCAGCGCGATCCGCTGGTGACGTACGCGAGCAAGCTCGTCGAAGACGGCATCATCCAGCCGGGAGACGTGAATCGCTGGAAGCGCGAGATCGAGGAACTGGTGGAGGCGGAGGCGCGGAAGGTCATCGACGCGCCGTGGCCCGAGGGCGCCTCGGCCGGCGATGGGGTGTTCGCGAACGATCCGCGACGCGAGCACATCGAGGTGCTGGATGAGTCGTGGCGGCAGGCGCAGGAGTTTGTGCTGCCCGAGGTCGAGTCCGCGCCGCCGTTCGATCCGAAGGGACGGACGCTGCTCGAGGCGGTGATGCTCGGCGTCGGCGACGTGCTGCGCGCCGACGAGCGTGCGTTCGTCTACGGCGAGGACGTCGGCGGCAAGTACGGCAACGCGTTCCTGCTGCTTCGTCCGCTGCTGAAGGACTTCGGCGATCGCATCATCAACTCCGTCTTGTCCGAGGCGGCGACGATCGGCGTGTGCGTCGGGGCGTCGCTGGCGGGGATGCGGCCGATCGGCGAGATGCAGTTCAACGACTTCGTGGCCACCGGGTTCAATCAGCTCGTCAACAACGCGGCCAAGCTGCGCTACCGCTGGGGCGCGGGGCTGCCGTTCGTGCTGCGCATGCCGTGGGGCGGACTGCGTCACGCCGGCCCGTATCACTCGCAGAACACGGAGGCGTGGTTCTACCGCACGCCGGGACTGAAGCTCGTCGTGCCGTCGACGCCGCACGACGCGCGCGCGCTGATCATGGCCGCCGCCAACGATCCCGACCCGGTGCTCTACTTCGAGCACATCGCGCTCTATCGCGATCCGAAGATCAAACAACTCCTCGGCGACGAGCCTCCCGCACCGATCGAGATCGGCAAAGCCGCGCTGCGCCGCTCCGGTTCCGCACTGGCCATCATTTCTTATGGCGCGTACGTGCACGTCGCGATGCGCGTCGCCGAAACGCTGTCGCGCGATGGCGTCGAATGCGCGGTGCTCGACCTGCGGTCGCTCGTGCCGCTCGATCGCTCCGCGATCCTCGCGGTCGCCCGCGCCTGCAACCGCGTTTTGATCGTGCACGAAGACACCCGCACCGGCTCCATCGGCGAGTCGGTCGCCGCGATCATCCAGGAAGAAGCCTTCGACTACCTCGACGCCCCCATCCGCATCCTCGGCGCCCTCGACACCCCCGTCCCCTACTCCCCGCCGCTGGAGGAAGTGTTCCTCGTCAGCGAACAACAGGTGGAGCGCGCCGCGCGGCTGCTGCTCGCGTACTGATCAGTCGACCGGGCTGCCCTCGACATGATTCGCGTCGACGAGATCCTGCGGACGGCCGGTCGCACGCTTATTGCGCACGAACTCACGCTTGCCGATGACCGGATAAGCTGCGCCGCCGAACTCCGCGGTCGTCCGGTTCGCCCACGCCTCGTCGAAAGTCACCTCGGTCAGGTCCGTCAGGATGTCAATTCGGTAAGGGGGAACACCGAGCTGGAACGTCATCCCGGGCTGGGACAAATCTTCGATCGTGAAGTGGAACATGGGCGCACCGAACGACTCCAGCGCGGACCAGACACGGTGCGCGTTGGGGATGTCGGCGCGAACCCAGATATCGAGATCCTTGGTTGCGCGCGGCTCGCCGTAGGCGGCGCGCGCGTGCGCGCCAACGATCAGGAACTCAGCGCCCGCGTCGGACAACGCGCGCAACATCTCGACGAAGTCCTGATTCACGGAAGGACGGATCCTTGAATGCCCATGCGGTTTTGGTGATCTCCCACACCATGTCGATGCGCTCCCCCGGCGTCAGAGCCATCGTATGCGCGTCGTATTCAGGCTCCTCACCGAGCCGGTACTTTCGCACCGTCATGTTCCGGCGGTTGGTCACGGGCGAAATTATACGCCTCGGTACTGCGCCCTCACCCATGCCGCATCGTCGACGCTCAGCGCCTCTCCCGCCGCCGCCGCGGCGTTCACCTGGCGGACGTTGCGTTGGCCGAGGAGGACGCAGGCGGTGGGGTTTTCCGGTAATAACGCGCCGGTGACGGCGGTGAGGATGGGCTCGCGGAAGTGGGCGAAGCGTTCGCGGACGGCGGTGGAGGCGCGTTTGTAGCGGGCGATGGCTTCGGGGTCCTGAAAGTCGGCGACGCCGGAGCGGAAGTCGCCTTTGCCGAAGTCGATCGGGGCGTCGTATTTACCGAGGAGGAGGCCGTGCTTCAAAGGCGAGAAGAAGGCGACGCCGAGGTCGTGGGTGTCGACGTAGGCCTTCAGGCCGCTGGACTGGTACTGGTCGTCGACGAGGTTGCGGTACGGCTGCACGACGTCGGGATCGACGCGGTCGACGTACTGCATGATCTTCGAGGCGTCCCAGTCGGAGAGGCCGATGAAGCGGACCTTCCCCTCCGAGCGGAGGCGGTGCATGACTTCGAGCGCGTCGTCGAGGCGTTCGCCGAAATCGCAGTGGTGAAAGTAGTAGAGGTCGAGGACGTCCGTCTTCATCAGGCGCAGCGAGCGCTCGGCCTGCTCGCGCATGAACTTCGCGTCATAAAACTCGTTCGCCGGACCGGTGACCCAGCCGAACTTCGTCGCCAGGAAGATCGCGTCGCGCGGCACTTCGCCGCTGTCGAACACTTCGCCGATGAGCTGCTCCGCGTGGCCGTTGCCGTACGCGTCGGCCGTGTCCCAGTGCGTCATCCCGGCGCGATACGCGGCGACGAGCGCTTCCTTCGCCTGCGCGTCGTCGTGTCCCGTCCAGCCGACGGAGACGCCGTTGTTTTCATTCGGCCCGCCGTGCCCCCACGTGCCGAGGGAGATGACGGGGACCTGGACGTTGGTGCGGCCGAGGCGGACCGTGCGCATGGGGCGCGGATTATACGGATTGGCGCCTGGTGAAAGTCACGCGCGGCGTTCGCGGTAGCGGGCCGATGAAGAAATGCAGGCATCACGGCGGTCACGGGCGATAATCCGCGCGTCCATCCCGACGCATGCTCAGCAGCGGAACCCGGCTCGGCCCCTACGAAATCGTCTCGCCACTCGGCGCAGGCGGGATGGGAGAGGTGTATCGCGCCCGCGATACGAGACTCGACCGCACGGTCGCGGTCAAGGTGCTGCCGCCGGCGTTCGCTTCGAATGTGAAGCTGAAACAGCGCTTCGAGCGCGAGGCCCGCACGATCTCGCAGCTCAACCATCCGAACATCTGCACGATGCACGACGTCGGTGAGCACGAGGGCGTCGATTACATCGTCATGGAGTACCTCGAAGGGGAAACGCTCGCGGAGCGTCTGGCCAAGGGTCCGCTTCCGGTCGAGAAGGCACTTCGGATCGCCATCGAGATCGCCGACGCGCTGGACAAGGCGCACCGTCAGGGGATCGTCCACCGCGACCTCAAGCCCGGTAACGTCATGCTCACTCGCGGCGGCGCGAAGCTGCTCGACTTCGGGCTCGCGAAAAGCACCGCGCCGATCGTCGACGGTGAGGCGCCGACGATGCAGAAGTCGCTGACCGAGGAAGGGACGATCGTCGGCACGTTCCAGTACATGGCACCGGAGCAGCTCGAGGGGCTGAATGCCGACGCCCGCACGGACATTTTCGCGTTTGGCGCGCTGCTGTACGAGATGCTCACCGGGCAGCGTGCGTTCGCGGGGAAGACCCGCACCAGCGTGATCGCGGCCATCGTCGAGCGCGACCCGCCGCCGATCTCGCAGTTTCAGCCGCTCACGCCGCCGTCGCTGGAGCGACTGGTCCGGCACTGCCTGGCCAAGAACCCGGACGATCGCTGGCAGACCGCTCACGACCTGCTGCTCGAGCTGCGCGGAGTGGCGGAGAGTGGCTCGTCGGCCGAGGCGCCGCGGCCGGTCATCGCGCATCGCCGCCGGCGGGAGGCCGTGGCGTGGATGCTCGCGGCCTGTTTCCTGCTCGCGGCGATCGCCAGTGCGGGATGGGCGTGGCAATCGCGGACGCGCCGTCCCGAGGCCTTGCGCGTCTCGATCGTTCCGCCGGCCGACACTTCGTTCGGCGGCGACAACGCGGGGGCGCTCACGATTTCGCCGGACGGACGTTTCGTCACGTTCGTTTCCGCGGCCGGCGGAACCTCTCGCCTCTGGGTGCGCGCGCTGAACGAGCAGGAGGCCAAACCGATCGCCGGGACGGACGGAGCGATCTACCCGTTCTGGTCTCCGGACAGCCGGCACATCGGATTCTTTGCCAGCCGCACGTTGAAGCGGGTTCCGGCAGCGGGTGGTGCCGTGGTGACGATCACGGGCGACGTCTTCGAGTCGCGCGGTGGAACGTGGAGTGCCGATGGGAGCATCGTTTACTCGCACCACTGGCGCGGGCCGCTCTACCGGGTCAGCGCCTCGGGCGGCAAGGCAGCGCCGCTGACCAAACTGGATGAGGCGCGGGGGGAGACCACGCATCGCTATCCACGCTTCCTCCCGGACGGCAAGCACTTCCTGTTTCTGGCCGGCAGTCACACCGCCGAGGCTACCAGCGGACAAAATGCGATCTACGTCGGGTCGACCGCCGGCGGCGCGCCGAAGATGCTCCTGCATGGGCGCTCCAACGCTGTCTACACATCCGGGCATCTGCTCTTTTATCTCGACGGCCGGATCATGGCCCAACGCTTCGATCCCGATGCGCTCGAGCTCGAGGGCGACCCGCTGCCGATCGTGGAGAACGTCCGCTACGACAAAGGATTTTTCCGGGCAGTGTTCGATGCTTCGAACGCGGGGGCTTTGGTCTACCAGCGCGGCGGAACGCAAACCGTGTCCCGGCTGGTCTGGCTCGACCGCGGCGGCAAAGAGGTGGGGAGCGTCGGAGAGCCGGCCGACTACTACGACGTCCGCATTTCGCGTGACGGCCGCAGCGCGATCACGGCGATCGACGATCCAGCGGATCTCTGGTCGATCGATCTGCAACGCGGTGTGACCACGCGCCTCACCTTCGGAGCGTTCGGAGAGCAGAGCCCGGTCTTCTCTCCCGACGGGCGGACGCTCCTTTTCGGCTCCGACCGCAGCACGCTCTACGACATCTACCGTCGCTCGCTCGTCGGAGCGGCGGGAGAAACGGCCATGCTCGCGAACCGGGAGCTCAACGAGTATCCGATGGACTGGAGTGGGAGCCACATCCTCTACGAGCGTGAAGACCTCTCCTCTTCCACACAGAGCGACCTCTGGGTGCTCCCCACCACACCGGGAGCGAAACCGTTCCCGATCATCCAGTCACAGGCGATGGACACCGCGGCGCGCATTTCACCGGACGGACGCTGGCTGGCCTACACGTCGTTCGAATCGGGCCGGCCGGAGGTCTACGTCACCTCCTTTCCCCAGGCCCAGGAGAAATGGCAGGTCTCATCCAGTGGAGGCACCGTGCCGGTCTGGCGCGGGGACGGGAAAGAGCTTTTTTACGTCGCCGGCAGCAGCAAGGTCATGGCTGTTCCGGTCGACACGACGTCGACGTTCAATGCCGGTACGCCGGTGGAGTTGTTCAGCGTCCCGATGAAGTCCATCCCGCCGCCGTTTTACGACGTAGCCGCCGACGGGCAGCGGTTCCTCATCAACAAAGTGCCGGACGATGCCGACCACGAGCCGATCACGCTCGTTACCGCGTGGCCCGGTGGACCAGACCGGTGACCATGCCGTGCGTCTTCTGCACCGACGTCACCCGCTCCGGCCGTGTCGTCGCCGAGGATGAGCACACCTGGTCTATCGTGCATCCCGAGGGGCAGTTGATGATCGTCGCGAAGCGGCACGTCGAGAACGTCTCCGATCTCGATGAAGAAGAGTGGCTGCACGTCGCGCGGGTGTGGCATCGCGCCGAGCGTGACCTGCGCGCACAAACCGGTGCGGAGCGGGTGATCGTGATGAAGCTCGGCATTCAGACGCCGCATCTGCACGTCCATCTCTATCCCTTCTCGAAGGACGACACACGGGAACAGATCTTCGACGTCATCGACGGGCGCGCAACACTACGCTTGACTCTGGCTCGTCGCTGAATGAGCATTCAGCGGCCCATGGCGCGTCAGCAGACTCCCTCCCCGACCACCAGCGAGAGCGACGCCTTCCGCGGCACCTCCAAGCGCGAGCGCATCCTGCGCGCATCCGTCGACGTCTTCGCCGAGTTCGGCTACTTCAACGCCAAAGTGGCGCAGATCGCGAAGGCGGCCGGCGTCGCCGACGGCACGATCTACCTCTATTTCGACGGCAAGGAAGACCTGCTCATCACGATCTTCCGCGAGCACACGCGGAACTACCTGCACTCACTCGAGCAGTCGCTGGCGAACATCAACCGGGCCGAGGACCGGCTGCGGACCGCGGTGCGGCACCATCTCGAAACGCTGGGACGCGATCGCGCCCTGGCCGTCGTGTCGCAGGTCGAGCTCCGCCACAGCCTCAAATTCCTGAGCCTCTTCTCGCAGCAGGAAGTGCGCGACTACCTGAACGTCATCCGCAAGATCGTCGAGCACGGGCAGGAAGAAGGCGCGTTCCGCCGCAACGTCCATCCGCAGCTGGCGGCGAAGGCCATCTTCGGCGTGCTGGACGAGATGGTCACGTCGTGGATGCTCTCGGAGAAGGAGTATGACCTCGCCGGACAGAGCGAAGCGGTGGCGGATCTGATCCTGACCGGGCTGTTGTGACGGGCTCGGTGTTGCCCCTCACGCCCGGTCATGTGCAGACCCGCAACCGGCCGACGCTCTTACTGCGCGTTCGCGGCCAGTGAGGCGAGCTGCCGCTCCATCCACGCCGCCATGTCCGGTGAGCTGCTCTTCATGGCCTGCTTCACGGTCTCCGACACTTCCGCGAGATCGGCACGGGCCGCTGCCTTGTCGTTCCCCTGCAATGAAACGTCAAGGACATTCAGAGCAGCGTCGGCGCGCAGGCCATCGCGAAGGCCCCGGTTGCGCATGATGTGGCGAAAGTGAACCGCGGCTTCCCGCGACCGCCCACCACGCGAATGGAACAGCGCTGCGGCACGATGCAGGAGCATGGCCTGGTCCGGATGTGTGTCGAGAATCTTCGACTTCAGCGCCTGCTGAAACGCTTTCTCAGCGTCCTTCTCATTGCCGGTCATGCCATACGCCGTGCCCAGCCGGCGAAGCAGCGCCGGCTCGTTGCCGTTGCCGGCAATCCACTCTTTGTGCGGGGCCAGAAGGCGGATGACGTTTTCGGGCGCGTTCGCGTTGTGGAAGAGATCGCTCTGCAGGAGCAACGACTGGATATACGCGCCAGCATCCCTGGGCCACTTCTTGCGCACCGCGTCGAAGGCGGAACCGGCCCGGGCCACAGCAAGATGTCGCGCGGCATCGTCCCGCGCCCGGCCATACTCCATGGCCAGGCTCTGCGCGTAACGCAACTGCTCTTTCGCGGTCTCCTTGATTTCAATGTCTACGAAAATCTTCTCTTGCGCAGGTATCCCTGTCGCGATCGACAGCAGTACCGCCGTAGCCAGAACAGTTCTATTCATGGGATGAGCACTCCTTTCATATTAGTTCTACTTTGTCACTTTTCCATTAGGTCATCGGGAAAGTGTTGTCCTCGCCGTTTGAAGCGTCTGCGGAGGAGGTCGATCAGGTCCTCGGGCGTGCGGTCGCGGCGCGGAAGATAGTGAACGAGCATCATCTGCACG
>DASVSV010000011.1:0-8744 GCA_036387915.1 Thermoanaerobaculia bacterium | reverse complement strand
CCCCAGTCGTCGCGACAACACGTGTTTCGTCGCCAGGCGTGCGTCAGGCCAGGCCAAGCAGCGCTGCCGGTCGTCGGCCCGCCGGAGGCCTCCGGTCGTCTCCCTCCCGTCACCGCGCCACAACCGCGTCGGGCACGTGATTGCGGATGGGCTTGATCGAGCGCAGGTACGCGTAGATCGCGCTGAGGTCTTCGTCCGTCGACTGGCCGATGTTCTGCCACGGCATCGGCGGCAGGATCGGGCGCGACACGCCCCAGTGGCGGCCGGTGCGCAGCGTATTGAAGAACATCTTCTCGTCCCAGATGCCGATGCCGGTCAGGCGATCGGGCGTCAGGTTCGCGGTGTAGCTCACGCCCCACGGTCCGGCGAAGGCGGTGTTCGTGCCGGCCGCGGCCCAGACCCACGGCCCGTTGCCGAGCTTCGGCGGGGGCGGCATCTTCAGCGTTTCCGGATGTCCGGAGAGCAACCGGCTCTGATCGGGCTCGGGGCCGTTCGGTCCCATCTTGAAAGGCGTATGGCAATCGTTGCAGCCGCCCAGGCGGACCAGGTACTCGCCCCGCTTGACCTTGGCTCGCGCGGCCGCCTTCGCCTGCTCCTCGGCCTTCTTGGCGGCGTTCGTTTTCGCGGCCGTGGCCCCGATGGAAAGGGCCAGCACGAGGCTGGCGATGCTGAGCAGGGTCACCGTGATGCGCTGACGCGTATTCATTTGTCCTCCGACGTTGTTGCTGCGCCCAATCTAGGCGCCGCCGGAAGACGCGGTTGCTAAGTGTTTCCTAGCGGGATCGGAAAAGAAGAGGTTTGCACGCCGCGGAAACGGGGCGGACCTTAAGCAGATCCTAAGGAAGATGCAAGATTGCACTGAAAACGCCGTCAACGACGCCGCCCATGCGGCGGTAGTCGAGCGTCGCCGCCGTGTCGCCGGCCGTGTGGTAGTGCAGATTGCGGAGGAAGGCCGTGTCGGTGACGACCACCGCCGGCCAGCCATGCGCCCAGTAGTTGCGCTGATCGGAAGCGTCGGACCGCTGAAGCTGACCGCCCGCACGATCCGCGCGCCGGCGATGCCGCGCTTCACGTGCCGCGCGAGCTTGCGATCGCTCCAGCCGCCGGCCACGGCGATGAAGTCGCCCTTCGACGGATACATCAACGCGAAGAGGCCGTTCGGCCACGTCTGCTTCTCGGTGTAGTAGCCGATCATCTCCAGGCAGATCATGCCGCGCACGTCACGCCGTGAAGCCGCGAGTCCCTCGGCATGCACCGCGCTGCCCATGCCGTCCGAGCCGAAGAACGGCGGCTCTTCGTTCGTATACGCGACGAGCAGCACCGGCCTTGACAGTTGCTGCCCGCGCAGCAGCCGCGCCAGCTCGAGCAGGGGGCAGAAGGTGCGGGAGAGGGTGAGGGGCTCCCTTTGCCAAAGAAAAATAGCCCCCGGCTTCCAGCCGGGGGAGCCATCGTGCCCTTGGTACCAGCCCGTGTAGCGGGCGACAAATCACCGAGGTGCTCCGAGACGAGTTTCTTCGCCTGTTGAATGCGTAACGGGATCTCGCCGGACGAAAATACCTGTGGACGTGCTCTGCCGCCCGCGTAGAGGTTGTGAAGGAGTCGGTTTCTTCTCGGTTCTGAGTTTTGGATCGAGTGTCGATCCGATCGAGGAAGGGTTTTGGTCAGGTTTGGATCAGTCGATATATTGATTCGATCGGCTCGGAACGGCAGCGACTACGTGTCGTTTCCCGCGTGAAAGACGAAGAATCGTCTAATCTTTGAATAACTATGACTGAAGCGCCCAGCCGCGGCGCATATTGTGGGTGATTGCGTGAAGAAGGATCACGGCCAAGCAGCGTCGAGGGCTCCGCTGCGCTCGATGATTCGTCCGATGGTCCTGACCGACGGCGGCTTCTCGCTCCGACGCTCAAGCAACGCTGCGTAGATTGCCTCGGCTCCGTGCTCACCGAGATCTACGGCGCGCTCGGTGCGATTGATCGGGTGTAATCCGGCTCTGGTCTTGCCTGTCCAGTCGACGCGGTCCAATCGTTGTCCGGCCGCGTGGCGCACCCACCGCTGAATCACCCGCAGGCTGCCGTGAAACTCACGTGCGGCCTCGCGCAACCCGGCACCAGCACGGACTCGCTCGACCATCCGTCTGCGGCGTTGCCCGACACTTCTGCTCGATCCGCTGCTGCTCTGCTTTTTGCTCGCAATGTGAACTCACTTTTTGTCGAGTATGACCCTTTCGGGTATTTGAGGCGGTGTTGCCGCTGCCGCGAAGAGTCACGCTTTTCGACCCAACAAAAACGCACCCAAGTGACCTCGTCATGCTGGCACCCAGGTGACCTCGTCACGCTGACACTTGCCGCCATTGCTCCTAAAGGCGGGCTGAAGCCACGACCTACGTTACCGCGAGCACTTCGACAAAGAGCCTTGCAGCGAGTTTTGCCGTCAGGCCCGATACATCCCAAGGTGGCGACAGTTCGGAGAGGTCGCACCCAATCAGCAACGGTGACCCAGCGATCGCACGAACAATCGCAATCATCTCCCTCGACGATAAAGTCCCCGGTGCCGCGGCAGAAGACCCCGGCAACTCCGCTGCATCGATATCGATCGACAGCCAGATCGCGTCACACGATCCTTCGAGTTGCGTACGCACATCCGCCGCAATCGCAGCGGCCGGTGTCGCATCGAAGGCATCAACGTTGATCGTGGTGATCCCCTGCGCCCGCACCCACGCGTCGTAGTACGCGGAGTTTGCGAACTCGCGGGTGCCGAGGATGAAGGTGCGGGCGCCGTGGCAGATCGGCGTTTCGAGGGCGCGCCGGTACGGCGTGCCGCTCGACAACGAGTCCTCGTCGTCGTATTCGCGGACGTCGTAGTGGGAGTCGATGACGACCAGGCCGAGGCGGAGGTCGGGGCGGGCGTCGGCGAGGCCGCGGAGGAGGGCGCCGGTGAGGCCGTTGTCGCCGCCGACGAAGAACGGCGTTGCGCCGGAGGCAAAGATGTCGTGGGAGGCGGACTGCACGCGCTCATGGGCGATGCGGATCGAGTCCGGCGGCAGGTCGAGGTCGCCGAGGTCGAGGACCTTGCGTTGCGAGAGATCGGCGCCGTTGCCGAACGTGGTCAGCGACGGGAGTGCCTCGCGGAACGCCTGCGGGCCGTGCTTGGCGCCGCCGCGCGTCGGAATAGAGGCGTCGAACGGGAGGCCGAGGAGGACGAAGTCGCCGCGCGTGCAGGACGAGGCGGGGACGAGCAGCGTCGACGCACGTGGATCGCGCGGGTCGCCGGCGTCGCGATGACGGCGGATCGCCATCAGGCCTGGTTGCGCAGCTTCACGAGGGTCTCCTCCTCGGCCGCGACATGCAGCTCGCGCGTCCGCGCCCACGCCTGATCGGCGCGCTCGAGCAGCGAACTTTTGCGCGAGACGTCGGAGAGTCCGGCCAGGTTGATGCAGACGTTCTGATATGCACCCGCCGCGGCGGCGCGCGCCATCTGCGTGCCGACGCCGGCGTCGGAGAGCGACGCCTGCAGGCCGATCCTGGCCACGGCTCGATTCAGTTCGACCAGCTCGGGGCAGACTTCGAGCACGCCCAGCGGCACCATCGCCGCGCCGACGGTCGCATCAGCCATGGCGGTGTTGCGGATGGCTTCTTCTTCCGGTGTCGACTTCGGCATGCGCATCGCGGCCAGAAACTGATCGAAGGCGGCGGTGTCGGCGTCGACCGCCCAGAGCAACTGGTCCTTCAGCTCCTGCGCGCGCACGGCGATGCGATCGAGCTCGGCCTGCTTCGCCTCGAAGCCCTTCTTCGTGTGCGACAGCACGGCCACCATCGACGCCAGTGCCGCGGCCGAGGCCGCGGCAAGCGCGGAAACGGAGCCGCCGCCCGGCGCGGGCGACTCGTCGGAGAGCTCGTCGACGAACTGCCGCAGCGACAGTCCGGCCAGGCGCGGCTGCGTATTCGCCGCAAGGCGATACTCGATCACGCGCTCCTGCGCATCGAACGGCTTCACTTCGTTGAGGCCGAGCGTACGGATGGCGATGTGGATCAGCGAGGACTCGGGAAATCCGGTGGGCCGTCCCATCTTCGCAACGTAATGACGGCCGGCATCGAGCAGCACCTGCCGCGGCACGAGGCCGACGATCTCGGAGCCGGTGACGCGCAGGCCACGTTCGCGCGCGCGTTCTTCACACGCGTCGAAGGCGACGTGCAGCGGCGTGGTGTCGAGATCGGTGAGGTTGATGGAGATCTGCGCGCAGCCGAACTCCGGGATAACCCAGCCGACCGCCTTCACCGATTTGAGGAGGCCCGGCTCCCAGACCGGCTGGCCGCTCTCGTCAAGAACCGGGTTGTCGTTCGCGTCGCGTTTCATGCGGCCGCGCTCGCGCACGTCGAAGGCGACGCGGTTGGCCAGGCGCTTGTCGAGCGTGTTGATGTTGACGTTGTACGCGACCAGGAACTTGCGCGCGCCGATGACGATCGCGCCGGTGCGCGGCACGAACTCGGCCGGACCGAAGTCGGGCTTCCACTTCGGGTCGACGACTTTCTTCGCCGCGCCTTCGTACTCTCCCTCGCGGATGTCGGCGAGGTTGCGGCGCTCGGGAGTCGTGGCAGCGTATTCGTACAGGTAGACCGGCGCGTTCAGCTCCCGGCCAACGCGCTCGCCGAGCTTGCGCGCCAGCTCCGCGCACTCGTCCATCGAGACGTTGGCGACGGGGATGAACGGCACGACGTCGACGGCGCCGATGCGGGGATGCGCGCCACGATGGGTGGTCATGTCGATCAGCTCGACGCCTTTTTTCACGAGGCGGAACGCGGCCTCGAGCACCGCGTCGGGCGCGCCGACGAAGGTGATGACGGTGCGGTTCGTATCCCAGCCGGGATCGACGTTGAGCAGCGTGACCTCGGAGACGGACGCCGCGGCCGCGGCCACGGCGTCATAGACGTCCTTCCGCCGGCCTTCGGAGATGTTGGGAACGCATTCGACGATCTGCATGCGGCGCGAATGCTATCGCACCGCATCGGGGCACCGGCCGACCGGGAGGCTGAAGGCGGTTCTATGGAGTGCGGCGGCCTGGGCGCCGCTGTGATATTCGCGCCCAAGCGGCGACAAAAGCGCCGCACTCCATAACGGTGTGCGGCACGCATGCTCGCGCCCGAAGCGAGGACGCTCCGGCTTGCAGGCATGTGTCGCTCCGCGTAATGTTTATGAATTGCGGCGAGTTCGCCGCCGCTTGCACCCGAATATGAAAGCGGCGGCTAGGGCCGCCGCACTCCATAGCGCTCCGCGTATCACTCCGGCTCGCGTTCGCGGACGGAGAGCCAGCTGCCGAACCAGCCCGCGAACATGCCGCCGGCGACGAGGGCGGCGAGCTTCTGCCAGGGGAGGAAGCCGAGGAAGAGGAAGCTCCAGAGGATGGAGCTGGAGGGGGCCAGCGAGCGGCGGGCGGTCTCGTAGAGGCCGAAGAGCAGCGCCACGGCGACCAGTCCGCCGATGGTGCCCTGCAGCAGTCCCTCGATCAGGAACGGGCCGCGGATGATGCGCTCGGTGGCGCCGACGAGGCGCATGATCTCGATCTCTTCGCGATAGAGCATCATCGTCAGGCGAATGACGTTGGCGATGGTGAAGGCGGCGGCGATGCCGAGGATGCCGCCGGCGACGAGGCCGATGATGTTGATGATGTTGACCAGGCGGCGGAGCCGCGTCAGCCACTCCCAGTCGTACTGCACCTGGTCGACGCCGGCCATCGCGCGCAGCACGGTGATGTTGTTCACCAGTCCACGCGACTGCGCCAGGCGCGGGTCGATCTCCACTTCGTAAGAAGGAGGGAAGGGGTTTTCGTCGAGCTGTCCGACGACTTCGCTGAGGTTGGCGAAGTAGCTCTTGAAGCGTGTCAGCGCTTCCTCCCGCGTAACGAGGTGACGCCGCGAGAGCTCGGGACGCGCCCCGAGATACGCGTCGACGGCGCGCACCTGCTGCGGGGTCACGTTCGTGTCGAGGTAGATGACGATCCGCGACTTCCCCTGCCACTGCGCGGCGGCGCGGCCGAGGTTCTCGGCGACGAGGAGAAAGGAGCCGACGATCAGCAGCGAGATGGCGATCATGGCCACGGCCACGAACGACGTGCGCTTGGAAACCCAGATCCGCCGCACCGCCTCGCGCACGAAGTAGGAGAACGTGTTGGACGGAACCTCGGGCTCTTTGCGCGCGGAGATGAAGTCGCGGGGCATGTGGGCAGTTTATCCCGCGCGAAGACGCGGGATCTTTGGTGCACCCTGCATGCTCGTGTTCATGGGCGTTGGTCGTCCAGAGGGCACCGGAGATCCCGCGTCTACGCGCGGGATAAACTGCAAGAACTACCCGCCGATCCCGAACAAACCCTCGCGCGCCACGCGGTGCTCCACGACGCGCGCTTTTTCGTCGCCGATGCGTCCGTGTTCCAGCGTGATGGTGCGGCGGCCGCTGGTGCGGATCAGGTCGCGGTCGTGGGTGGCCAGGAGGACGGTGGAGCCGCGGAGGTTGGCCTCGGCGAAGATCTGGATGATCTCCTGCGAGAGCTCGGGGTCGAGGTTGCCGGTGGGCTCGTCGGCGATGAGGACGAGGGGATCGTTGATCAGGGCGCGGGCGATGGCTACGCGCTGCTGCTCGCCGCCGGAGAGGTGCGGCGGATAGGCGTTCAGCTTGTGATGCAGGTTGACGATGCGCAGGGCCTGGTAGGCCTTCTTCTTGTGCTCTTTGGGCGGGACGTTCAGCACCGTGAGGATGAACGAGAGGTTCTCGAAGACGGTCATCCGGTCGATGAGCTTGAAGTCCTGGAAGACCATGCCGATCTCGCGGCGGAAGTAGGGGAGCTGGGAGCGCTTCATCGCATTCAGGTTGCGCCCGTTGACGATGACCTGTCCCTCGGTCGGCGCCATCTGGCGGAGGATGAGCTTGAGCATCGTCGACTTGCCGGCGCCGCTCGCGCCGGTGAGGAAGACGAACTCCCCTTTGTCGATGTGGAACGTCACGTCGTGCAGCGCCGTGGAGTAGCGGTCGAAGCGCTTGGTGACGTGGTAGAAATGAATCATGGGCGTCCGGGGGCATGATACGGCATGACGCGTTTTCTGCTCGCGTGTAGCGGGGCGGCGCGCTCCGCGGATTCGGCGCGCGCTACCGTTTCAGCCCGCCCGCTGCCCACCCACGGCATACGCGCTAACTTTAGGCGAGTGCGGGCCCCTCATCCGCCTTCGGCACCTTCTCCCCGCCTCGCGGGACGAAGGGCAACAAACTTAATTCTTTCGCGAGATTTGTTGTTCGTTGCCCTTCTCCCCTCGTGAGGGGAGAAGGTGCCCAACGGGCGGATGAGGGGTTGTTCGCGCGTTAAGTTAGCGCGCCCGCCACCCACGAGAGGGGCGGGCTGAAGCCGCGCCCTACGTTTTCACCGTCCTCGCAGCGCGGCGGCCACCGGGATTCTGGCGGCGCGGATGGCGGGGAAGAAGCCGCCGATGAGGCCGATGACCAGCGCGTAGACCGTGGCCCACATCATCAGCCGCGGGGTGACGTCGAAGGCGAAGGCGACCTGGCTGAAGGTCTGCCAGTTCATCGTGGCGGCGCGGTAGCCGTCGAAGCCGGCGTAGGCGATGAGGGCGCCGGCGATGCCGCCGACGAGGGCGAGCAGCAGCGACTCGACGATCACCGAGACCAGCACGGCGAAGCCGCCGAAGCCGAGGGCTTCGAGCGTGGCGATCTCGCGGGCGCGGGCGGCGACGGCGGTGTACATCGTGTTGAGCGCGCCGAAGATCGCGCCGAGGCCCATCAGGCTGCAGACGATGAACGCCAGCCCGGTCACCAGCCCGCGCAGCGTGCGCGACTGCGCCTCGTAGTACTCCGTCTCGTGCTGCACTTTCACCGAGAGCTTGGGATTGGTGGTGAGCGTGTCCTTGAACTGCGTGAACGTTCCCGCCGAGGCGAGCTTCACCACCACGATCGAATACGACGAGTTGCGCTGGTACGCGGGGCCGAGCACCGCCGCGTCGGCCCAGAGCTCCGACTCCGAGATCGAGCCGTTCGCCTCGAAGATGCCGACCACCTTCCACGTGTTCGTGCCGAAGCGCAGGTCCGAGCCGACCTCAGTGCCGCCGAACTCCGCGTGCGCGCCGCGGCCGACGATCACCTCGTTGCGTCCCCACTCGAACGCCCGTCCCTCGACGATCTTCACCTCGGGGCGGATGGCGAAGGCGCCCGGCTGCACGCCCCGCAGCGGTACGTTCGCGGACGTGTTCGAGGTCCGCTTCGGCAGATCAACGATGACGAAGGTCTCGGGGGAGACCAGCGGCTTGCCGTCCGCGCCGCGGGCGATGCCGGCGGAATCGCGGATGACGTCGACTTCGTCGCGGTTGAGGACGGAGGTCATCTCGCTGTCCGCGCCGGAGCGCAGCACGAGCGCGGTGTCGGGACTGCCGGCCACCACCATCACGCTGCGGAAGCCCTCGCCGATGGAGAGGACGCCGACCAGCACGATGACGACGAAGGCGATGCCGGTCACGGCGACGGCAGCGGAGCCGATGCGCGACGGCAGCGAGCGCATGTTGAAGGCGATCAGCGCGGCAATCTGTCGAAGACTCTTCATTACTCTCTCCTCAGTGCGTCAGCGGCCTTGAGACGCATGGCCTGAATGGCCGGCCACGCACCGGCCACGAGGCCGAGCAGCAGCATGAGCACGATGGCCATCACGCGATCGGACTCCGGGAAGCGGAAGACCGGCAGCGCGCCGCCGG
>DASVSV010000010.1:0-22672 GCA_036387915.1 Thermoanaerobaculia bacterium | reverse complement strand
CACGCCCTACGTTTCCACCGTTTT
Organism: Thermoanaerobaculia bacterium; assembly: GCA_036387915.1. GTDB lineage: Bacteria > Acidobacteriota > Thermoanaerobaculia > Gp7-AA8 > Gp7-AA8 > QHVT01. Next base: position 22,648 of record DASVSV010000010.1, on the reverse strand, counting down.
CGAAGTGTTGGGACTTTGTCGCTCCAACCACGCGGAGCGCGGCCGGCGTCCGCGAACTGAGCCAGACGTAGGGCGCGGCTTCAGCCCGCCCCCTGGGCGGGGAGGTGGGCGGCCTCGCGCTTACGGCGCCCCTAACGCATCCTCGAGCACGCGCCGCAACCGCAATCCGCCTCGCAGCAGCCGCTCGTAGATCACGTCGATGTTTTTCTTCGCGTATTCGGTGCCGAGGGTGCCGTTGCCGATGGCGTAGGCATCGTGGACGGCCGCGTAGTGCGACTCGTTGATCCAGTCGACGGGCGTGCCGCGCTGCAACTCCTCGACGGAGCGTCCGCGCATCTCGGAGGTCATCAGATAGTCGGCGTACTCAGTGACGTTGGCCGGACCCCAGTCGACGAGGAGGCCGTCCCAGGCGCTGTGCAGATTGGTCTCGACGCCGAGGAGGCGGATCTTGACCTGATTGCCGCCGCGGTCGGGGATCATGTTGCCGGTGGTCTCGTCGCGCACCTGTCCCGTGGCGGCGTGCATCGGCTGGTGCAGGTCGCCGACGAAATGGACGAGGTAGATCAGCGCCTCGCGGCGCTTGTCGCGCGGCTGCGCCTTGTCCTTCAGGACCGCGCTGTATTTTTCGATCGCCGCGACGACGCACTGATCGTCCTTGCAGTCGCGGGCGCGATCGAACGTGGGCTGGTCGTTGGGGATGTTGCTGTAGTGCAGCGGACCGGTGTCGCCGGGCCGCAGCTCCTTCGTCTCCTCGGCGCGCCAGTCGTCCGGCAGCGACGCGACATCGCGCAGCGGCGCGGTGAAATTCAGTCCCCGGATCTGCGAGGCCACATTCGGCGAGAGCCCGCGCTCCGCGATCTCGGCAACGACGCCGTGCCCTTTCGCGCCCCAGGCGTAGGCGGCGGAGGTGGTCGGCAGGAGGAGGAGCAGTGCGAGCAGGCGGGTGATTCGCATGCGCAAATAGTAGTCTCAGAGTCTCATAGGCTCACAGTCTCATAGCCTCACAGGAGTCGCAAAGGCCGGCCTCTGAGACTATGAGCCTATGAGCCTGTGAGACTCTCAGACGCGAGCCTATGAACCTCCACCCCGGCACCATCCTCACCATCACCCCGACCGAGCTCGTTGCCGGGGGCGACGCGCTGGCGAAGATCGACGGCTTTCCGGTCTTTGCGTCGAACGTCTTTCCCGGCGACGTCGCGCGAGTGCGGTTGTACGAGGTGAAGAAGGGATTCGCGAAGGCGGACTTGGTCGAGCTGGTGACGCCGAGCCCGTGGCGGCGGGCCATGCCGTGCCCCGTCGCGAACGAGTGCGGCGGCTGCGACTGGACCGCGCTGCGGCTTGACAAACAGCTCGAGGCGAAGCGGCGCATCCTCACCGAGTCGCTGCGGCGCATCGGCAAGTTCGATGTCGGTTCGCTGCCGGAGATCACCGTGCATCCATCGCCGCTGAATTACCGGCTGCGGTCGCGGCTCCATCGCGACGGCGACGCGGTCGGCTTCTACGCCATGCGCTCCAATCGCGTCGTGCCGCTGGCGCGGGAGTGCGAGGTCGTGGGCGTCGAAACCGCCCGGCGCCCGCTGGAAGGAGAACAGTGGGAACTCGCGAACGAAATCGTGCGTGACGAGCGCGAGCTCACTCTCACCGTCAACGAGTTCACCTACCGCCTGCACACGCGCGCGTTCTTTCAGGTCAACCGCCACCTGCTCGGCACGATGCTGCGCCTCGTGGCCGCGCATGCGTCGCGCGTGCAATCGCGGAAGTCGGCGGTCGATCTTTACGGCGGCGTCGGATTCTTCACGCTGCCGATCGCGAAATTGTTCGAGCGCGTGACCATGATCGAAGGCTCGCCGCTCTCCGCGCGTTACGCGCGGATGAACGTCCCGCCGCACGTGAAGGTGATCGCCGCGCCGGTCGAGGAGAAGATGCACACTCTCCCCGATGTGGATTTCACCTTCCTCGATCCCCCGCGCGCCGGGACGCGCAGGGAAGTCATCTCCACCATCGCCGAGCGGACCAAGGAAATCATTGCGTACCTCTCCTGCGATCCCGTAACCTTCTCCCGGGACGCGAGCCGGCTGATCGCGTCCGGCTGGCGCCTCGCCTCGCTGGACCTCCTCGACCTCTTTCCGAACACTCATCACGTCGAGACGCTCTCCTCGTTCGAGCGTGCGCAATGACATTACCGACGTCCCTGCAGCATTCCCTCTCATCGCATTAATCACCGGGCTGGCCATCCCGCTCGTGAGCCCGTGGCTCGCGATCGCGGGCCTGCTCCTCATCTCTCTCCGCATCCGGCCGGCGTTCTTCGCCGCCCTCGGCATTTTTCTGTCGCTGCAACTGCAGACGCGCGTCGCCCGCGAGCAGACCGCGTTCGAGGCCATCGATCCGGAAGTCTTCGTCACGGTCGAAGCCCCGCTCGAGCGCGACTGGGCGCAGCGCGACGAGTCGTTCCTGCTCCGCGCGTCGCGCTTCACCGCGAACGGGATTCGCTTCGAGTCGCCCATCGCCGTCTACGCGCGTTTCCCTCCGCCGGAGATGGTCATGGAGGCCACGCTGCGCGCGGAAGGCTTCGTCCGCCGCAACGAGTACGGCCAGTACACGCTCAGCATCAAGTCCGCGGAACTGATGTCGCACGAAGGCACGCTGCCGCGCTGGCATCCGGCGGCGTGGAACCGCGCCCTCGCCAACTCGCTCGAGCGCCACGCACGGGATCATCCCGACGAGGTTGCGCTGGCGCAGGCGCTCGTCCTCGGGCGCGGCGAGCGGCTGTCCGAGGAACTGAAGGACAGCTTCCGCGGCGGGGGGACGTATCACCTGCTGGTCTTCTCCGGACTGCAGATCGCGTTCGCCGCGGGGTTGCTCGCATTGCTGCTTCGCTGGCTGCACGCACCGCGCGCGGCGGACTGGCTGCTGCTCGCGTTCGCGCTCATCGCGCCGCTCTTCATCGGCCCGACCGCGTCCGTCTCGCGCGCCAGCATCGGCATCGGCCTCTACGCGCTCTCGCGCATCTGCAAGCGGCCGACGTCCGTTGAGAATCTCTGGTGCGTGGCCGCGCTGCTGCGGCTCATCCTCGAGCCGGGCGACCTCACCAGCGCGTCGTTCCATCTCACTTACGCCGGCGCGGGCGCGCTGATGTTCATCGGACGGCAGCTCCGCGCCAAACCGCTCGCGTACGTGGTCGCCGCCGAAGTGGCCATCGCCCCGCTCACGCTCTTTCACTTCCACCAGTACGCCCTCGGCGGCGCGCTGCTGACCTTCGTCATGGCACCGCTGATCTTCGCCATGCTCGTGCTCTCCGCGCTGGCCGCGGCCTTCCCGCCGCTGCTGCACGTCATCGGCTGGCTGCACCGCCTCTGCACGATGCTCAACGCGCTCGGCTTCTCCGGCTGGCTCGCCGCGCCACCGCTCGCCGCATTGATCGGCGGCGCCGCACTGGCGCTGCTGTCCATCGCCATGCTGCGCCGGCGCACACGCGCCGTTGCCCTGATTGCCGCGCTGCTGATCCCCACGCTCGCCGCCGTGTTGCGCTCGCGGCAAACGGTCGACACGCCGACCGTTACGTTCTTCGACATCGGTCAGGGCGACGCCATCGTGCTGCGCACGAAAACGCACGCGGTGCTGGTCGACGGCGGCCGCGGCGACCGCATCGTCCCGCTCCTCGCCGACCGCGGCATCCGCCGTCTCGACGCCGTCGTGCTGTCGCACGCGCATCCCGATCACTGCGAAGGACTGGCACACGCGCTGACCGGCCTCGACGTCGGCACGATCTGGCTCTCGCCGCGCAAGTTCCACGGCGAATGCGCGGCGCTGGTGCTCGAAGCCGCACGCGCCCCGATCCGCCTCGCCCGCGACGGCGACACGCTCACCCTCGGCGACATCAAACTCACCGCGCACATCGCCGAGACGCGCTTCCGCCGCGCGCCGGAGAACAACTCGTCCATCGTCCTGCGCGCCGAAGTCGGCGGCCGTTCATTTCTCCTGACGGGCGACATCGAAAAGGAGGCCGAGCTCTATCTCAGCGATCACGATCTCCGCGCGGACGTGCTCAAGGTCGCGCACCACGGCAGCCGCACGTCGACCTCGGAGACGCTGCTCGACAACGTCAACCCGCGCCTGGCCATGATCTCCTGCGGCCGCCGCAACCTCTTCGGACACCCGCACCCGGCCGTGCTGGACGCGCTCGACGAGCGCCGCATCCGCACCTGGCGCACGGACCGCGACGGCACGATTGACGTGCAGGTGAAGGAGGGGCGTCTTTACGTCCGCACCGAGTACGCAATGCCGCGATCGGCTCCGGATGAGAGGGCGGGTTCCCGCTCGCGCTGAAGGCGAAAACGTAGGGCGTGGCTTTAGCCCGCCTCCCCCGGGGGCGGGCGGGCTGAAGCCACGCCCTACGTTTGGCATGAGTCGCGTGACGAACGCCCGCCGCGTCCAAGGTTGCGTTCTCTCCGGCAAGCTCCTACAGTCATGTCCAGACGTCATGGCCACTACGCTGCTCCGCCTCGGCCTCTGGATCCTGATTCTCGTCCTGATCCTCTACGTGCTCGCGTCGACGTACAGCACCGAGCCGTGGGCCGAGCTGATCCCCAACGCGATGCTCGTGCAGGCGCTGGTCGTCGCGGGCGCGCTGATCGTCGCCGGCATCGTCTTCCGCGTCCTCGACAAAGGCGCCTCGGCGGTGAAGAAGAACCGCTGCCAGGTCTGCCGCACGCCCGTGCCGCCGGGTGCCATCTACTGCCGCGCCCACCTCCGGGCCATCCTCCACGAAGAGGACGACCGGACGCACGCGACAAGGATGCGCCACCGTTAGCCTGCCGATCGTTCGTCTGCCGATCGTTCGTCTGCCAGTGGTGCTGGCCGGCCCGACCGGCTCCGGCAAGTCGGAGCTGGCGTTGCGTCTCGCGCAAACGCTGCACGGCGAGATCGTGAACTACGACTCCGTGCAGATCTACCGCGGCTTCGACATCGGCAGCGCCAAGCCCTCGCTCGCCGAGCGTGCGCTCGTCCCCCATCACCTCTACGACATCGTCGACGCCGACCAGGAATTCAACGCCGCCGACTACGGCCGCATGGCGAGAGAGGTGTGCGCGTCGATCGCCACGCCGATCCTCGCCGGCGGCACGTTCTTCTATCTGCGCGCGCTGCTCTCCGGCCTGCCGGAAATGCCCGGCCGCGACGAAGCGGTGCGCGCGCGCATCCGCCGCATCGCCAACGCGCCGCGTGGACCGGAGCGGCTGCACCGCTGGCTGTCGAGAATCGACCCGGTCAGTGGTAGAAAGATCGCCCCCGCCGACCGCCACCGCGTCGAACGGGCCCTGGAGGTCTGGATCACGAGCGGCCGCCCCATCACCAGCTGGGATCGACAAACCGACGACGAGCTGCCGTCGATCAAGATCGGTTTGTCCATCGAGCGCTCCCGCCTCGGCCCGATACTCGACGCGCGCGTCGACGCCATGTTCCGGGCCGGCCTGATCGAGGAAACCCGATCGCTGCTGGAACGTTTTCCCGCCACCGCGCGTCCGTTCGGGACCATCGGCTACAAGGAAGCGGCCGCGGTCCTGCGCGGGGAAATGACCGAGGCCGCGGCGGTCGCTGAAACACGGCGGCGCACCCGCGCGTACGCAAAACGGCAGATGACCTGGCTCCGCTCGGAGCGGAATGTGCACTGGATCGACGCAAACAATAAAGACGACGCATTCGCGGCCACGCTGCGGATCATCGAGGGCAACGCTTGAGACTGACGACGAACCTGATTCTTGGCGCGGCACTGCTCCTGGCCGCGTGTGCAACTCCCAGCATCACCCCGCCGCCCGTGGTCGTGCCGCAGGGGGAAGACCTTTACCTGATCCATCCCCTGACCGGGATCAGCGTCGCGCCTTCCGCCGCCGATCGCTTCGACGCGGCGTATCGCTTCGGCCTGGCCGGCAATGAAGCGGAAGCGGAACGCCGGCTTGCGGAGATGCGCACGCGGAATCCGGAGCTGCTCGTGCCCGGCCTGCTGCTGGAGGCGCTGATCGACATCCGCGCCGGCCGGTACGACGAGGCACGCACCGCGCTGGCCCGCGTCGACGAGCGCGACGCGGAGAACCTTGCCGCGCGCGTGTATCGCGCGGAGATCGCCGTGCGCGAGAAGCAGACCCGCGCCGCATACGACATCTATCGCGGGCTGGCCACCTCACCGGAGGTGCCGCGGGCCGCGGAGCGGATCGCCGAGCTCGAGTCCGCGCTCTTCAACGAGCTCTACGCCGCCGCGCAGAGCGCCGAGCCGGCGGAGTCGATCCGCCTGCTGCGCGAGGCGCTGACCTTCAACACCGGCGCGGTCGAGCCGCGCATCATGCTCTCGCAGCGCCTCGTCGCGCAGCGGCAGTTCGACGAAGCCCGCCGCGAGCTCGACCCGATCCTCAACACCGCCGCCAATCGCCCCGAGGTGCAGGAGATCCTCGCGGAAATCGACGCGGGGCGCGGGCGCTATCAGGAAGCGATCGTCCGCTACGACCGCCTCGCGCGCAGCACGAAAGAGCAGCGCTACCAGCGCCGCCTCGAAGAGATCAAGTCGGAGTGGAGCGCGGCCAACATGCCGTCGCACTACCGCAGCGCCCTGGAGAGCACGGCCATCACCCGCGCCGACCTGGCCGTGCTGCTCTACTGGACCGTCCCCTCCATCCGCTTCGCCCGGAACCTCGGCACCCCGCAGATCGCCGTCGACATCCAGGACCTGGCCGGCCGCGAGGAGATCATCCGCGCCATCGCCCTCGGCCTCTACGACGTCGATCCTGTCACGCGCCGCGTGAGCCCGCACCGCACCGTGAGCGCGGGACGCCTCGCGACGCACCTCTCGCGAGTGCTCTCGCTCCGCGGTGCGGCCTGCGCGCGCGGAGTGGCGCCGGACCGCGTCCTGGCCGCGTGCGGCGTCGACGACCCGCTCGCGGGTGGTTCGGACTCGACCGTGGCCGGGCGCGACGCGCTGGTCTACCTCCAGCAGGTCGCGAAGAAGCTGTAAACAACGCGGAGCGTTATGGAGTGCGGCGGCCTTCGCCGCCGCTTTCATATTCGCGCGCATCATGCCATTTGGGAGCGTCTCGGCAGAATTGCTCCCGAATACGAAAGCGGCGGCGAAGGCCGCCGCACTCCATACTAAAAAATCGTCAGCCGCGGGATCGCGAACTCCTCCCGCACCAACCGCCGCAAATGCGCGTCCATCGACCGGGCGCGCGACTTCTCATCCGCGCCAGCGGCTAACGCCGTGGCCTCCTCGCGAAGGTGCGGCGCGCGGAGCAGGAGCTCCTCGATGAGCAGCGTCTCCAGCTCCATCAGCGCGTCCTCGATGCGCGGCAGCGTCTGCTCCTTCGCCAGCTCCCGGACCCGCGGCGCGTAGTCGGCGGCGGGGGTCGACTCGAGCACCGTCGCCAGCGCGTCGAGACGCGCCTGCGGCGACTCCTCGGGCGACAGCCCCTCCGCGCCGACCTGCAGCTCCTTGCGCTCGTCCCACATCTCCTTCACCGCGTGCTTGCAGTAGGTGAGGCTGTTGACCTTCTTCCCTTTCGCTTCACGCTTGTCGAACACGCTGTCGATCGCTTCGAGCACGACCGGCAGCGGGACGCCGTCCTCGCTCCACTTCTTCATCAGTTCCCAATCCTTCGGGCCGAGAATGGGAAACGGCGTTCCCCTGCGTTGGACGAAGTGCGACTCGATCTCCAGAAAGTAATCCGCGGACACGCCCTCACCGTACGATCAGCTACAATCGCGCGTCAACGTCCACGGAACCTCTGGTATGGAATCAGTCCCGCCGCGCGCCGAAGTCACCGTCTACTCGCCGCTGTTCTCCCCTTTCCGCCAGCCGTTGCAAGGGGCAACTGTGTCGATCGGCCGCGCGTCCGATTGCTCGATCCCCATCAAGGACCGTTACCTCTCCCGCAAACACGCCGAGATCGTCGCCGTCGGCAACGCGTGGATGCTCAAGGACCTGGGCAGCGCCAACGGCACGTACCTGAACGGCGCGCGCGTCGAGCGCGACGAGCCGCTCCGCACCGGCGACCGCATCCGCCTCGGCGACACGGAGATCGTCTTCGAGACCTCCGGCGCCAGCACGGACCGCTTCATCGCCGTGGCCGATCAGGGGCAGGGCACCAGTCCCACGATCGCGATTCCGGTCGGCGAGATCCCCGACCGCCCCGAGGAACAGGACATCGCGCGGCTGCAGACGCTGACGCTGCTCGCGCGCGAGCTCATCGAAGACCGCCCCATGGACGAGCTGTTCGGCTTCATCACCGAGCGGATCATGGAGCACCTCCATCCGTCCCGCGCCGCCATCGCGCTCTTGGGTGCCGACGGCCGCTCGTTCGCGAAAGTGGAAGTGCGCCGCCAGGACGAGAGCGATCAGAGCGAACTGAAGATCAGCCACACGCTGCTCGACGTGGTCGTGCAGGAGAAGAAGGCCCTGGCCTTCGTCGACGTCAGCATCGACGAGAAACTGCGCCGCGCGCAGTCGATCATCATGCAGGGCATCCACTCGATTCTCTGCTCGCCGCTGATGATCGGCGAAGCAGTGGTCGGCGTGCTGTACGTCGATTACCTCTTCACGCAGCGGTCCATTTCCGAGGACGACGTGCGGCTGGTGGCGCAGATCGGGCGGTTCGCCGCGATCAAGCTCGAGACCACCCGCCTGCGTGAGGAAGCGATCCAGAAACGGATCATGGACGAGGAGCTCAAGACCGCGTCCGGCATCCAGCGCCGGCTCCTGCCGCCCGCGCCGACCGGCATCCCCGGCTTCACCTTCGTCGGCCGCAACCAGCCCTGCCGCACGGTCAGCGGCGACTACTACGACTTCGTGATCCGCCCCGACGGCAAGGTCTACTTCGTGATCGGCGACGTGAGCGGCAAAGGCGTCACCGCGGGCCTGATGATGGCCGGCCTCCAGGTCGCGTTCCGCATCTTCTCGAAGACCGATCCCGACCCGTCCGTGCTGGTGACGCAGCTCAACGCCGCGCTGAAGGAAAACCTCCCCCAGTCGAAATTCGTCACGCTCTTCCTCGGCCGCCTGGACATCAACACCGGCGCCATCGAGTACGTGAACGCGGGCCACACGCCGCCGCTGCTGCTGACGAAAACCGGCGCGGTGGAGATGACCGAGAGCGACCTGCTCCTCGGCGTCGTCTCGCGCGCCGAGTTCACGACGCGGCACATGCAGCTCGACCCGGGCGACTCGCTGATCCTCTTCACCGACGGCGTGACCGAGGCTCGCGACGCGGACGGGAACGACCTCGGCTCGAACATCATCGGCGACGCGCTGGCCAAACTGCACGGCGCCGACGCGACCGCGATCGCGTCCTCGGTCAACGACACCGTGCTGCACCACGTCGGCGACGCCGAGAACCTCGACGACGACGTCACCCTCCTCGTCGTCAGCCGCGTCGAGCCCGCCGCCTGACCTGTCATCCCGAGCGCTACTCGAGCCCCTCTTCCCGCGCCCACGCCTCGATCGCGCGCGTGGCCTGGTCGTTCTTGAAGTTGAAGAACGACCTCTCGACGCGGCGGTCGGCGGAGAGGATGCGGCGGAACTCCTGGTGGTCGTCGACGGCGGAGGCGAGCTCGTCGCGCATGGCGGCGAACTCTCCCTTCACCAGCGTCTCGACGAACAGGCGCCGGTCCTCGTCCTCGCTTTCCGGCGTGCGCGTCGGGATGCGCCGGAAGCGGGCGGCCTCGCCCGGAGGCTCCGCCTCCAGCGGAACGTCGAGGATGTCCCCGGTCTCCACGTCGAGGTAGTGGGCCAGCGCCACACCGAGGTAGGCGACTTGCAAGCCGTCGTAGTCGAGGCTCATAGGTGCATAGTCTCACAGCCTCATAGGCCCACACCCGGGCATTGCTCCTGTGAGCCTATGCGCCTATGAGCCTATGAGCCTGTGAACCGAGGCCATCCGCCCGTGAGGCGCTGAGCGACCAAATGGTATCTTCCGCGAACCCATGAGCCAGGACCGGCTCGATGCGAGCCTCGACATCGACCTCCGCCCGGCGATCGACATCGTCCGGATCATTCAGGAGCAGGACGCGCGCGTCGCGGGCGCCGTGGCGGTGCAGGCCGAGCGGATCGCGCATGCCATCGACGAGATCGCCGAGCGCCTGCGCCACGGAGGGCGCCTTTTCTACGCCGGCGCGGGGACCAGCGGGCGCATCGCCATGCTCGACGCGTCCGAGCTGCCGCCGACGTACGGTATCGACCCCGGCCTCGTGCGCGTGCTCATCGCCGGCGGCGAGCGCGCCTACTTCGAGGCCGTCGAAGGCGCGGAAGACGACGAGGACGACGCCATCGCCACCGTGAACCGCGAAGTGACCGCCGACGACGCCGTCGTCGGCATCGCCGCCTCGGGGACGACGCCGTACACCGTCGCCGCCGTGCGCCGCGCGAACATGCTCGGCGCGCTGACCGTCGGCGTGACGAACGTCGCCCAGTCGCCGCTCGCGCAGCACGTCGACATCCCGATCGTCATCGAGACCGGCCCCGAGGTCATCATGGGCTCGACGCGGATGAAGAGCGGCACCGCGCAGAAGCTGGTCCTCAACCAGCTCTCGACCGGCGTGATGATCCGCCTCGGGCGCGTCTACTCGAACCTGATGATCGACATGCCGGCCACGAACGAAAAGCTGCGCAATCGCGCCGTGCGCATGGTGGAGCTCGCGGCCGGCGTGCCGCGTCCCGCCGCGGTGCAGGCCATCCACGAGGCGGACGGGAACGTGAAGCTGGCGACGGTCATCGCGAAACGCAAAGTGAGCGCGGACGAAGCACGCACGCTGTTGAGCGAGAAACCGCTGCGCGAGGTGCTCGCGCCTTGAGCCGACTCGAACGCCTCATGCACGTCGCGACGAAATACTCGCGGCGCATCATCGGCCTCATGTCCGGCACGTCGCTCGACGCCATCGACGTGGCCATGGTCCGCATCAAGCGTCACGGCCTCAACGCCGAGGTGCATCTCGAGCACTTTCGCGAATACCCGTATCCGCCGAAGATCCGCAATGTCGTGCGCGAGCTGTTCGACCCGAAACGCGCCCGCATCGACGACATCTGCCGCTACGACTTCATCCTCGGCGAAGTATTCGCCGCCGCGGTGCTGCGCCTGCTGCAGGAAACGAAGATCAAGGCCGACACCGTCGACCTGATCGCCACCGCGGGACAGACCGTCTGGCACGATCCGGAAGTGAGCGTCACCAACGCCGACGTCGACTGGATCGACCATCCGATCGAGACGCGCTCCACGTTCGCCATCGGCCAATCGGCCGTCATCGCGGAGCGCACCGGCATCATCACCGTCGGCGACCTGCGCGTGCGCGACGTCGCCGCGGGCGGCCACGGCGCGCCGCTGGTGCCGTACTTTGACTGGGTCCTGCTGCGCCACAAGACGCGCGGCCGCGCCATCCAGAACATCGGCGGCATCGGCAACGTCACCTACATCCCGCCGAAGGCGACGTGGGAAGACGTGATCGCCTTCGACACCGGCCCGGGCAACATGATCATCGACGAGCTGGCGTGGGTGGCGACGAACGGGCGGCAGACGTACGACGTCGACGGCGCGCTGGCCGCCTCGGGCAAAGTGAACGACGAACTGCTCGAGTACTGGATGAGCGATCCGTACTTCACGAAGACGCCGCCGAAGACGACCGGGCGCGAGCTGTTCGGCGCGCAGTTCGCGCGGCGCATCCTGGCCGAGGCGCCGGGCGTCGACATCAACGACCTCATGGCCACCGCAACCGCGCTGACCGCGGAGAGCATCGCCCGCTCGTACCGCGACTTCGTCTTTCCGCGCGGCAAGGTGCACGAAGTCATGCTGGCCGGCGGCGGCGCGAAGAACCCGACGCTGGTGCGCATGATCCGCGAGCGGATGCCGCAGCAGCGGCTGCTCACGTACAAAGCCAGCGAGGCCAAGGAAGCGATGGCCATGGCCATGATCGCCAACGACTCCGTGGTTGGCCTGGTGACAAACGTCGCCGGCGCGACCGGCGGCAGGCCGACGGTACTGGGAAAGATATGCCTTTGATGGAGTTCCTCGGAGTTCCTCGGGGTCGCTCGGAGTTCCTCGGAAGCGGAACGGCCGGCGTGCTCCAGGCCCCTCCGAGGCACTCCGAGGAACGCCGAGGGACTCCGAGGAACTTCACATGCTGATTCACGGCCGCGCATTCGTCGACGGCATGCTCCGCGACGACATCCTGATCACCATCGACGAGCAGGTGATCGTCGACGTCGCGCAGACGGCGCACGCTCCCGCGGCGGCGCAGCGCGTCGACGGGATCATCGTGCCGGGCTTCGTCGACGTGCACGTGCACGGCGGCGACGGCGCCGATTTCATGGACGCGCACGAGGAGTCGACCGAGCGCATCCTCGGCTTTCACGCCACGCACGGCACCACCGCGCTCGCCGCGACCACCCTCTCCGCCGCGCGCAGCGACCTGCACGCCGCGGTCGAGAGCATCGCCCGCGTCTCCGCCGATCGCCCCGCCGGCGCGGAAGTCGTGGGCATCCATCTCGAGGGACCGTTCATCAACGAGGCACGCGCCGGGGCGCAGGACCGCGCCTCGATCCGTCCCGGAGACATTCACGAAGTGGCCGCATTGATCGCCGAGGCGCCGCGGCTGCGGTGGATCATCACCGTGGCGCCGGAGATCGAGGGAGCGCGCGCGCTGATCGAGCACTTCCGCGACCGCGTGCTCTTCTCGATCGGGCACACCGCCGCCGATCACGCTTGCGCCGCCGCGGCGATGGAGTGGGGCGCGCTGCACTTCACCCATCTCTACAACGCCATGACCGGACTGCATCACCGCGATCCCGGCGTCGTCGGAGCCGCCCTCACTTCCGTCGACTCGACCGCGGAGCTGATCGCGGACGGCATTCACGTGCATCCCGCCGCGATGCGAGTGGCCGTGCAGGCCATGCCGCACCGCGTCGCGCTCGTGACCGACGCCATGCGTGCGTGCGGGCTGACCGAGGGGACGTACAAGTTGTACGAGTACGAAGTGACCGTCGCGGACGGCGCGGCGCGCCTCGCCGACGGCACGTTGGCGGGCAGCGTGCTCACCATGGACGCGGCGGTGAAGAACATGATCGAGCTGGCCGGCCTCCCGGTCGAGACGGTGATCCCGATGGCCACGGAAGTGCCGGCACGCATCGCCGCGGTGGCCGACCGCAAGGGAAAGATCGAGCGCCGCTACGACGCCGACCTGGTGGTCATGAACGAGCGCTTCGAAGTGCAACGGGTGTGGGCACGCGGACATGAAGTGGGAATCGCTTAGCTCACAGGACGCGCTCTCGGCCCGCGCGGCAGAGCTCATGTTCGGCGCCATCCACGACGACCCGCGCATCGTCCTCGGCCTCCCCACCGGGCGCACGCCGATCGGCATGTACGAGCGCGTAGTGCAGGAGTGCTCGCGCGAGTACCACTGCTTCCGCGACGTGGTGACGTTCAACCTCGACGAGTACTGCGGCGTGGAGCGCGAGCATCCGGCCAGCTATTTCTCGTACATGCGGCAGCACCTCTTCGAACATGTCGACATCGACCCGCGCAACACGCACATCCCCGACGGCACCGCCCCCGACCGCGAGGCGGAGTGCCGCCGCTACGAAGCCGACATCCGCGAGCACGGCGGCCTGGCCCTGACCTTCCTCGGCCTCGGCCGCAACGGCCACATCGGCTTCAACGAGCCCGGCACCCCCTTCGACTCGCGCACCCGCGTCGTCGAACTGACCCAGTCCACCCGCCACGCCAACGCCGACCTCTTCCCCGGCGGCCACGTCCCCACGCACGCACTGACGATGGGCATCGGCACCATCCTCGAGTCGCGCCGCATCGTGCTGCTCGCGGCAGGGGCGGGAAAAGAGGAGGCGATCGCGCGCCTGCGATCAGGTGAAGTCACCGAAGACTTCCCCGCCTCCGCGCTGCACAAGCACCCCGATGTGATCGTGCTGGCGATGTGAGTCGCTTCGTTATGGAGTGCGGCGGCGAAGGCCGCCGCACTCCATAGCAAACCGGGCACAGCTACTGCTTTCATGCGCATCCTCAAACGCACGCTGGTCGTCGTCGGCGTGCTGATCGTCATCGTGGTGAGCTACCGCGTCCTCGGCGTGTACGAGTTCCGGTCCGGCGAATGCACGGCCATGCAGCCGCGCCGGTTCGCGAGCACGTATCCGAAGACGCTGCGCGTGATGTCGTTCAACATCGAGGGGCATGCGTCGCTGCTGCGCAACGACCACATCGAAGAGATCGCGAAAGTGATCCGCAAGTACGACCCCGACCTGGTCGGCATCAACGAGGCCCATCGCGAGACCTGGCAGGCGCGCTTCGGCGATCACGTCACGCAGCTCGAGCGGCTGACCGGCATGCGCGCCGCGTTCGGGCGCAGCTACCGGTTCGCCGGCGGCGACTTCGGGAACGCGGTGCTGACCAAAGGCGTGATCGTCTCGGCGGACGTCAAGGCGCTGCCCGGCACCGGCGAGCCGCGCACGCTGTTCGAGACCGTCGTGCGCGTGAACGGCGGCACGGTGCAGTTCTACGTCACCCACACCACCGCCTGGGCCTCGCTGAACGAGGCGGCGCGCGGGCAACAACTGCAGTGCGTCAACGCGCACCTCCGCGCGAGCGGCTATCCGTACATCCTGACGGGCGACCTCAACGCGCCGCCCGAGAGCGGCGAGATGGTGCGCTTCCTCGACCGGAACGTGATGCAGCTCGCCGGCGATCCGAAGGCGCCGACGCACCGGGTCATGGAGCAGCGCCTCGACTACATCCTGGCCGATCCGGGCTGGGTCGTGCGCAGCGCGCGCGTCCTCGACGACGGCCCCTCCGACCACCGCCCGGTGCTGGCCGAACTGGTTCATCAATGACAAAAGAAAAATCGAAGATCGAAACCGACAAAGACCACTTCCGCATCACGCACGACCGCGGCACGACGTACGTGCGCCTGCCGCTGGTCGCGTTCATCGGCGGCGTGATCGCGCTGGTCGGGCTGACCATCCTGCTCTGGTCCGTCAAGCGCGAGCCCACCACCGCCATCACCGTGAAGAACCCCGGCGACTTGCGGGTGCTGCTGCCGTCGCTGGCCGCGCTGACGCACTCCACGCTCGAGGCGGGCAACTCGATGCAGCTCCTGCAGAACGGCGACGCGTTCTTCCCCGCGCTCCTGCGCGACATCGCCGCCGCGCGCGAGACCGTGCACATCGAGAGCTTCATCTGGTACGACGGCAGGATCGCGCGGCAGATCGCGCAGGCGCTGGCCGCGAAGGCGAAGCAGGGCGTCGAAGTGCGCGTGCTCGTCGACGCCTCCGGCGGCCGGCAGCTCGAGGGCGACGTGCTGAAGATGCTCGAAGCCGCGGGCGTCCGCGTCGCGCATTTCCATCCCTTGCGCCTCAGCAACCTCGGCCGGATGAACAACCGCGACCACCGCAAGCTGATGATCATCGACGGCCGCATCGGCTACATCGGCGGCTTCTGCATCGCCGACGAGTGGCTCGGCAACGCGCGCCACAAGAAGGAGTATCGCGACACGGGACTGCGCATCACCGGCCCGGTCGTGAACCGCCTGCAGGGCGCGTTCGCGGAGAACTGGATCGAGGAGACCGGCGAGATCCCCGCGGGCGACAAATACTTCCCGAAGATCCCGCCGTCGGGCCCGAGCACGGCGCACGTCGCATACACGTCGCCCGACGGCAGCGTGTCGTCCGTGCAGATCCTCTATTACCTGGCCATCAAGTCGGCGCGGCGCGAGATCCTCATCCAGAACCCGTATCTGCTCCCCGACGCGCAGGCCATCAAGGCGCTCGAGGAAGCAGTCGACCGCGGTGTCGACGTGCGCATCATGGTCCCGTCCGAAGAGGCCACCGACAGCGCGATCGTGCAGCACGCCAGCCATCACCACTTCGGCACGCTGCTCAAGCGCGGCGTGCGCATCTTCGAATACGAGAAGACGCTGCTGCACCAGAAAGTCATGGTCGTGGACGGCGTCTGGTCCTGCGTCGGCTCGACGAATTTCGACGACCGCTCCTTCCAGCTCAACGACGAAGTGAGCATCGGCGTGGTCGACCCGGTGCTGGCCGGACAACTGCGGCAGGCCTTCGCCAGCGACCTCAAACAGACGCGCGAACGGAAGTTCGCCGAGTGGAAGGAGCGCGGCCTCTGGCACCAGACCATCGACGGAGTGGCATACTTGGGGCGGTCGCAGTTATAAGGGGGGCAGTGAGCAGGGCGCGGGGCGCAGGAGTAAAGGCGCCCCTCTCCTGCGCCCTGCGCCCTGCTCACTGCGCCCTCGAGAACAATGGCCACACTTCCTGCCGAGGGACGCTGGTCGCTTCGCCTGCTGGCGGAGGACGGCCATCAGGATGCGCTGGAGTTTCTGCAGCGCGATCCGCTGATCAACGTCTATCTCATTTCGCGGCTGCAGGAAGAGCGCATGCTGGCCGCCACTCAAATCGCGGTCGTGCGCTACAACGGCGCGATCGTGCTCGTGGCCTCTCTGGCCACGAACATCGTCATGGCCGGCGACCCGTCGGTGTCGAGCGACATCACCGACTCCGCGGTCGGCCTGGTCGCCGACCGGATCCTCCATCGCATGATGCCGGTGCGCGCCATCATTTCGCCTGCGCATCTCGTCGAGACATTGTGGAACGCGCTGCGTACCCGCCTCGACCCGCCCACGGTGGTGCGCCTCAATCAGCCCGTCTATGCATTACGCAAGCGGCTCGATTATCCCGACCTCACGCTGTCGCGCTATTCGACCTTGCGCGATCTCGATCCGCTGGTGCCCGCGTGCGCCGCAATGCACAAGGAAGAAGTCGGAATCGATCCGCTCGAGCGCGACGCCCTCGGATACCGCGAGCGCATCCGCGAACTGATCGAGAAGAAGCGATCGGTGATTCGCGTGGTGGACGGACGCATTGTGGCGAAATGCGAATACTCGGCGGTGACGCAGGACGCCGTGCAACTGATGGGTGTCTGGACGCACCCGTCCTGCCGGCGCCGCGGCTATTCGCACGAGCTATTACGCGAAGTGTGCGGCCACCTGGGACGTAAGGCGAAAACGGTTACATTGTTCGTCAATGACTTCAATACACCCGCAATTACACTTTACGAATCGCTCGGCTTCCGCAGGATCGGCCTCAATCGCGCACTGATCTGGTGAAGTCCGGCCCGCGAGTTGCACTTTTCCTGCTCGCTCGCCGGCGTACCGGCGAGCCGATATGCGCAGGGCGCGCCGGGCTCAGCTTCACGGCGTCGTCGGAGGTAGGAATGCCTGAGACAGGTGTAGTGAAGTGGTTCAACAACGACAAAGGCTACGGGTTCATCAAACGCAGCACCGGTGAAGACGTGTTCTGCCACCATTCTTCGATTCAGGCCAGCGGCTACCGCACCCTGAACGAAGGAGAGCGGGTGGAGTTCGAAGTGAAGCAGGGCCCGAAGGGTCTGCAGGCCGAGAACGTCCGCCGGGCCGAAGGCGGGGCGCGCGAAGAAGCGGTGTGACGCGGGGCGGGCATCAGCCCGCCCTCATCATTCCTCGCTGGTCGTCTGCTGAACGCGGGTGGCGAAGAACGCCCCCAGTGCGCCGCCGATGGCGACGGCCGGAAGCGCTTCTCCGTGTCCCTTCAGCGCGAGCAGGGCTGCCGACAGACCGCCGGCGACGAGAATGAGGGCACGCAGAGCGAGGTCTCTGAGATCGTAGTTCATGGCAATGGGTGGACGCCTTGGACGAGCGGCCGCGCGGGATTTCAGCACCCGCCTCCTGGTGCCGGTTTCTACATCCGTTCCGGCACCGGAATTCCCAGCAGACCCATCGCCGCGACCATGGTCCGGCGGAACACTTCGGCGCAGACGGCGCGCCGCTGCCGCTCGGCGTCGTCCTTCTCATTCATGATCGGGTACTTGTGGTAGAAGCTGTTGAACTTCTGGCAGAGGTCGAGCAGGTACTGCGTGACCACCGAAAGCTCCAGTGAGTCGACGGCCCGGCGGATCGCGGCCGGCAGTTCGGCGGAGAGCTTCACCAGCTCCCACATGTCGTCCGTCAGGCCTTGATTGAGCGTCAGCTCGTCGACGGCGTGGTCGTCGATGCGCGGGTCGACCCCGCGCTCCTTCATCTTGCGGAAGATGTTCTGCACGCGCACCGTCGAGTACTGCAGGTACGGACCGGAGTCCCCTTCGAAGCGCAGGGCCTCGTCGAAATCGAAGGCGATCACTTTGTTGCGGCCGAAGCGGAGCATGAAGTAGCGCAGCGCGGCCACGGCGATCTGCCGGCCCAGCTCCGCGGCGTCGACGTCGGGCGTGTTCGCGCGAACGGCATCGGCGGCCTTCTGCTCGAGCGCGTCCAGCAGGTCGTCCGCCTTCACGCCGAGGCCTTTCCGTCCCGACATCTCCACGTACGCGCGGGCGGAGTCTTCTTCGGAGATCTCCATGCCCAGGGCGCGGGCGGTGGTGGGGGTGAGGGCGACCATCTCGTACGCGAAGTGGATCGACGACTCGGCGGCCTTCGCTCCAGCCACCTGCCGCACGCCTTCCTTCACGACCTTCTGCAGGTACGCCTGACGCGAGTCGATCACGTTGACGACGCGGTTCGCGCCGCCGAAGTTCGGCGCGGTCGAATCGCCGTCGCCCTCATGCGTCGTCTCCCACAGCGGATACGCCGCCGGGAACTTGCGGTACTGGAACGTGCGGTCGAGGCGGCCCAGCTTCCAGAGCTGATACGCGATGTCCTTCCCTGTGTACGTGACCGTGCCGTTGGAGCGCACGAGGATCTTGTCGGGCTCGTTCATGCCCGCGAACTCCTCCGACTCGTCGAGCTTCATCACCCAGCAGTCCTTGTGTTTCCCTTCCGTCTCCTGGATCACGGCCCCCGAGTCCTTCAGCAGCTCGAAGGCGCGGTCCCAGAAGTGGAGATGGATGATGTCGCTCTCCTTCGGCAGGAGGTCGTAGACGATGCCGAGGCGCTGCATGGTCTGAAGGTGGCGCTGCACGACCGCGCGGGCGATGACTTTCGCCAGCACCGCGGTGTCGCCTTCCTGCTTCTCCATCCGATGCAGGGTCTCCCGCCGCCACTCCATGGCCTCGGGGTGCTCAGCGTAATACGCGGCCATCTTCGAGTAGACGTCCCAGCAGAGATAGTCGAAGCGCTCGTTCGTGGCGATGATCTGCTCGATGTCCGCCACGCTGCGCTTCTCCAGGCGCTCGAACGCGACCACGACGTCCGCGACCTGCACGCCCGTGTCGTCGATGTAGTTCTGCGTCTCCACGCGGTCGCCGAGCCATTTCGAGCAACGGACGTAGGTGTCGCCGAGGACGGAGTTGCGGAGGTGGCCGATGTGCGCGGCCTTGTTCGGATTGATGTTCGTGTGCTCGACGATCACGCGCTCGCCCGACGGCGGCGGCGGAGCCATCACGGCGCGGAAGTGCTCCGCGGTGAACGCGCCACGGTCGAAGCGGAAGTTGAGATAGCCCGCGCCTTCGACCGACACCGACGCCACGAGCGGCGGCAACTGCATGCCGGCCGAGAGCTGTTCCGCGATCTCGCGCGGCTTGCGCTTGAGCGCCTTCGCCAGCTCCAGCGCGATCGGTGTGGCGAGATCGCCGAGGGGCAGTTTGGGCGGCGCCTGCAGCACGACCCGGTCGACGGCGTGGCCGAAGAGGGTCAGGGTGCGCGAGCGCAGCGTTTCAGTCAGCTGTTCGATGATGCTCTCGAGAATCATGTGTGGTTCCAGACTTTCAGGATCCAGTGATCGTTGCGCCGGACGAAGACGTTCATCGCGGCGTTGTCCTGTGCCAGGCGCAGTGCGCCCATGAGCGGCAGTTGCAGGAGCGCCATCGCGGCGATGCGGATGGCGGTGCCGTGCGCAACCACGACGGCGCGCTCGGAATTCACCTGCTCGCTACTCACCTGCTCAAACGCCCGCTCCAACCGCAGCCGCACATCCGAGTGCGACTCCCCCTCGGGGCAGCGGCAGTCTTCATCGACGATCCAGCGTTTGTAAATCTCCTCGTCCTCGCGGCGGATGTCGAGGAACGCGCGCCCTTCCCAGCGTCCGTAGTTCATCTCCCGGAGGTCGTCCATCGGGATGATGTCCAAGCCGGTGGCATCGGCGATGGCCCGCGCGGTGGAGAGCGCGCGCCCGAGCGTCGAGGAGTAGAGGGCGGTGGGCTTCAGCGCGGCCAGACGCTCCGCGAGCCGCTGCACCTGCTCGCGTCCCAGCTCGGACAGCTCGCTGTCGCTCCACCCCTGCGTGATGCGCGCGACGTTGTGCACCGTCTCGCCGTGACGGACGAGGATCAGTTCCCGGCTCACGACCGCGCCCCGCTGTCATTGCGAGCGAAATCACGTCGTATCGCGCCGCGTCTGAGGAAAGAAACGGGTGCCTGACTGTCGCCCGCTACGCGGGCTCGATGAATGATCGACGCATTCCCCCGGCTGAAGCCGGGGGCTATTTTCTGAAGCCCGCTACGCGGGCAAGCGTGCCGCCGTAGGCGCCATTCCTGAAGCCCGTTACGCGGGGAAGCGTGTCGCCGTAGGCGGCTCAAGAAAATAGCCCCCGGCTTCAGCCGGGGGTGGTACGTGCCACCTAACCAGCCCGCGCTAGCGGGCGACAGATACGCGACTTCCCGGGAACCGTGAGTCGAGGGACCTGGGTGGGTGGAGACACGATGCATGTCGCCATGTTCATCCAGCGCGCCCCCGCCCGCCCACTCATGTCCCCTCTCCCCGCGAAGAGCGGGGAGAGGGTGAGGGTGAGGGGTTGTGGCGCTTGGCGAAAGGGAGCCCCTCACCCTGGCCCTCTCCCCGTGCGCGGGGAGAGGGGACTGGTTCACGCGAGCTCGCGCGCTCATCGAGCGCGACACATGCCCACTGTCCCCGCCCGCCCGGGTCCCTCGACTCACGCTCGGGATGACAGTCACGCCGTCACCGTGGCCGGATCCGGGACCAGCAGCGACTCCGCGGTCATCTCGGCGGGCTTGTCGATGCCGAGGATGGTGAGGATCGTCGGGGCCACGTTCGAGAGCACGCCGCCGCCGCGCAGCGCGCCGAAGCGCTTCCTGGCGTCGACGAGGATCAGCGGCACGGGGTTCAGCGTGTGGGCGGTGTGCGGCTGGCCGGTGGCCTCGTCGAACATCAACTCCGCGTTGCCGTGATCGGCGGTGATGAGCGCGACGCCGTCGACCTGCTCCACCGCCTCCAGGATGCGCGCGACGGCGGCGTCGGTGTCGCGCACGGCCTGCATCGTCGCGTCCATGAAGCCGGTGTGGCCGACCATGTCCGGATTGGCGATGTTCATGATGACGACGTCGTACCTTTTCGACGCGATGGCCTCGACGACTTTCTCCGTCACTTCGAACACGGACATCTCCGGCTTGAGGTCGTACGTCGCCACTTTCGGCGACGGCACGAGCAGACGGTCCTCTCCCTCGAACTGCAGGTCGGAGCCGCCGTTGAAAAAGAACGTGACGTGCGCGTATTTTTCGGTCTCGGCGATGCGGAACTGCGTCAGCCCCGCCTTCGACAGCACTTCCCCGAGGTTGTTGCGGATCTCCTCGGGCGGATAGACGACCGGCAGGTCGAACTTCTCGTGATAGCGGTTCATCGTCACGAGCGTCGCCTTCGGATGCGCGGCGCGCTGGAAGGGAGTGAAGTGCTCGTCCTTCATGGCGACGACGATCTGGCGCATGCGGTCCGCGCGGAAGTTGAAGAAGAACACCGCGTCGCCGTCTTCGATGCGCCCGAGGTGTGCGCCGTCCTCGGTGACGACGGAGATCGGCTCCATGAACTCGTCGGTCACGCCCTGCTCGTAGAAGCGGCGCATGGTCTCGAGCGGGTCGCGCGTCTCGGTACCGACGCCCATGGTCATCAGGTCGTAGCCGCGCTGCACGCGCTCCCAGCGATGATCGCGGTCCATGGTGAAGTAGCGGCCGACCACTGTGGCCAGGCGCGCTTTGCCTTCGATGTGCCGCAGCAGGTCGCCGAGGTATTTCTCCGCCGATTTCGGCGGCGTGTCGCGGCCGTCGAGAATCGCGTGCACGTAGATGTTCTGCGCGCCGAGGTTGCGCGCGGCGTCGATCATCCCGTGCAGATGCTCCTGCAACGAATGCACGCCGCCGTTCGACAAAAGGCCCGTAAAGTGCACCGCCCGCGCGTCCTTCACGGCATCGACGAAGATCGGATTCCGTTCGAGCTCACCGCTGCTGATGGACTTGGAGATGCGGACGATGTCCTGATCGACGACCCGTCCCGCCCCAATGTTCAGATGCCCGACCTCGGAGTTCCCCATCTGCCCTTCCGGCAATCCCACCGCGAGGCCCGAAGCCTCCAGCGTAGTCCACGCGTGCTCGCGATAGAGCCGGTCGAAGCACGGCGTCTGCGACTGGGCGATGGCGTTGTGCTCGCGCTCCGTGCGGCAGCCGAAGCCGTCGAGCACGATCAGGAGAAGAAAAGGGCGCTCCGATGCAGACAACACCATAGGGCCGCCGAAGATATCACCGGACCCGGGAGGGAACGACGGGGCGCCTCCGGACATCTGAGCCTCCGTGTCAAGTCAGGCGGCAGCCGTGGCGAGAGATGAGCCTCGCAGGGCGAGCTGCTTGAGGTAGCGAGTTTCGTCGTAGGCGGTGCGACTCTTCCAGCAGGCGTAAAGGATGCGGATCCA
>DASVSV010000009.1:0-27489 GCA_036387915.1 Thermoanaerobaculia bacterium | reverse complement strand
CCGCCTTCGTCACCCCCGGCGGCAGCGCGATCGCTAAATTGGGCGAGACGGCGTAAAACGGCCTCAGGTCGATGGCGTTGGAGATCAGCGTAGAGCCGGCGGTGGCGCAGACGTCGCCGATGCGCTGCACGTTCTCCAGCGGGCGTTTGACGCGCATGCCGGTGTAGACGCGGTTGATCTCGTCGCGCAGCTCGCCGTCCGGTTTGGCGGTGTACATCTTGGCTTGTGAGGTCACATTCAGCTCTTCGCTGGCGACGCGGCCTTTGGTGTCGTACGCGTACGCGATCGCGGCCTGCCAGTCGGCGCGCGGCGCCCCCTCGGCGGGGAAGCCGTCGTAGCCGCCGCGCACGGTGACCGACTGCAGCAGGTCGTTCTGGTACGCGTAGTCCGCGGTCATCGTGATGAGGTGATTGCACGCGGCGGTGTTCTGGTAGTCGACGCGCTGCTGCGCGATGCGGCCCGCGGGATCGTACGCGTAGCGGTTCGTGTAGCGCGTGGCGTCGATGACCAGGTCCTCGCGGTCGAGCAGCCACATCCCCTCGCCTTCGCCGTGTGCGACGTAGGTGAGGATCTCGCCGCCGACGTTCGACGTCACGCGCTCGACGTATTGCGGCCCCTGCACGAAACGCACTTCCTTGTTGCCCTGGATGACGTCGCCGGCGTACGTCCACCCTTCGGCTTTGCGCGAGTTCTGGATCTCCCGCTGCCGCTCGGCGGAGTAGCGCAGCGACTCGAGCATCGTGCCGTTCTTCCAGAGGCACGGCAGGACGTCGTTGCGATGGAAACGGGCGTCGGAGTAGTACGTCGCGCGCGTGGCCGACGCGCCGTCGACGCACGGCCGCGAGTTCCAGACCGGCGACTTCACGAGGTACGGCCCGTGCCAGCAGCGCTCGCACCAGGTCGAACCGATCGGCAATTTGCGTCCGCAGAACGAGCAGACGATCTTCGTACGCCGGTCGTCGACCTCGCGCTGCAGCGAGAAGGCGCGCTCGTCGATCTCGCCCTTCTTTTCGAGGTCGCCCTCGAGCTCGGAGTAGCGGCGGAAACGCTCGATCGCTTTCTCGAGCTCTCCCTGTTTCTCGTAGATCACGGCCTGGTTGAACACCGGCGCCGGATCGTTGGGACGGGCCTGCTCCGCCTGACGGAAAAGCCCCAGCGCCGCATCGAGCTCGCCCCGCGCGTACGTGAACTTCGCGCGGTTGAACACCTCGGCGTACTCCTGATCGGCCTGACGCTTTTTCTGCAGCTCGCGCTGGAAGTCGAGCTCGAGCTGCAGCTTTCCGACGTTCGCGCGCTCGGCCCCCTCCGGGAAGAGCTGCACGTAACGGTCGACCTTCACCTGCGCTTCCGAATAGCGCGCCGCGCGCGCGAGCACGACGGCCATGTTGTAGAGCACCACCGGCTGATCGCCCTTCAGCGCGTCGGCTTTCGCGTATTGCTCGTATGCGGACGCGTACTCGCCGAGGTCGGCGAACTTGCGTCCGAAGAAGACGGCTTTGTTGAAGTCTTCGTCGACGTTCGGCGCGGGCGCAGGCGTTTCCTGCGCGAGCGCGGTCAGTGCGAGCAGAACGATGAGCAGCAGGCGTTTCATCGGAGGAATCCCTCCACCACGGTGGTCAGCCACAAGCGCTGCTCCTCGGTCGGCTGCGTCCGCGCGAGCACGAGGTAGAGCGCGCGCTTTTTCTGCTCGGGAGTGAAGCGGCCGGTGGTGTCGCGCAGCACGCGCTCCGGCTCCGCGGCGATGGTGTTGTCGACGGTGAAGACGACGTCCGCCGCGTCTTTCGGCGCCCAGTGCGGCTGCATGCCGCTGCCGAACAGTTGCGACACCAGCGCGAGCCGCTGCTCCTCGGTCTGCGCATCGCGCGCGGCCGCGGCGAGGCGGCTGCGCACTCCCGAGCCTTCGATGAGCAGGCGCAGGTTGGAGAGGAGCTGAATGCGCTCCATCGACGCCTCGAAGATCTTCGTCTTCACGTTCTCGTCGCCGATGGCGGAAGAGGCACGGAGGACGCTCTGGATGCGCTGCGTTTCGTAGCTGATGAAGCGCTCGGCGGTAAGCTCGGGCGAGTCTTCCTCGGAGTCGGCGGTTTGCATCTCGAGAGCGGGGACGGACTCGGTGATGGGCTCCGGTTGCGCTTCGACGCGTTCTTCGATGACCGGTTCTGCGACCTGTTCGACCACAGGTTGCGCGAGCGCGGGCGGCGAAGTCCCTTCGCTTGCCTTCAGGGCAGGCTGCTGCTCAGCCGGCGGAGACGCCGGCGTTGCGCCGATGTCGACGAGCGGCAGATCGAGAGCGGCGACCGACGGTTTGGCCGTGTCGAGAGTGCGGGTTGGGCGGAGGTCGTCCGCCGATGTTGCGATTGGCGCTCGTGGCGTCGTCGGGAGCGGGACGAGCTTGGGAACTTCGAGACTCGGCGTCGACGGCAGGTCGGCCCAGAGGTCGCGCACCACTTCGGAGTCGGTGGGCGCTTTCCTGTCGAGCAGGCGCTCGCGGACGCGCAGGCGGATCTCCTCGGCGGTGCGGAGCTGCACGATGCGCTTCGCCTCGTCGAGATACGTGACGCTGGAACGCTCGGTGGTCATGTCGCAGTGGCAGGCGCCGACGCGATCGGGCTCGTACTTCTGGTCCTTGTTCGCGCGCATGAACTCGACCACCTTCGCGTTCTGCGCGACCTGCTGCTCGCGCGCGCGTTTGCACGCCTCCTCGTTCGCGAACTGCGTCCCGCCGTAGAACTCGGTCAGGACGCGCGTGTCGGGGCGGTACATCTGTACGTGATAGTGGAACGCGTCGCACGTGCGGCCCGCGGGCGGAGCGGGGCACGAGAGCGACTGCGCGGAGGCAGCCGCCGCGGCGAAACTGCCGGCCAGGAGCATGAACAATCGGGGAACGCGCATGGAATGCGGGCGATTATAAGTAAACGATCCGTCCGGCGGTGCCGTCTCACGCTCGTAAGGAGACGAACATGAAGAAACGCATCGCACTCATCGCAGTCCTCATTGCCCTGACCGCACCTCTGGTCATGGCCCGTCCGCACCGCGCTCCCGGCCTCCTCGGTCATCTGCAGAAGATGAAGGCCGAGCTCGGAATCACCGACGCGCAGAGCGCACAGCTCAAAGCCATCATGGTCGAGCTGCGCACGCAGAACGAGCAGTATCGCGAGCAGTTGCAGGGCGGCCGCAAAGACATCGCCACGATCCTGCTGGCCAATCCGAGCAACGTTTCGGCCGCGCAGGCGCTGCTCGACAAGCAGGCCAACGCGGAGCGCGCCATGAAGGCGAATCGCCTGAACGCGACGGCGAAGGCGCTGGCCGTGCTCAACGCCGAACAGCGCGCGGAGCTCAGCGAGAAGCTCGCGGAATTCGCGGAACGCCGCGCCGAGCGCAGGCGGCGGTAAGCGCAGCGAATCCGATCCGCCGGTCACGTCCGGCGGATCACGCGCGCGTCGTTAAGCAGGATGCTGTCCGCCAACGAGAAAAAACGACCGGGAGGCCTCCGGCGGGCCGGTACGACCGGCAGCGCTCAGTGAGCTCAGTCGTCGCGCAAACACGTGTTTCGTAGACAGAGCGGCAGGGGTGACGCTTGCGATGACGAGCCAAACGTAGGGTATCGCCCCCCACCCCGTCCGGGGGGCGGGCTGAAGCCGCGCCCTACGTTTTCATACCTCGCGGAATCGTGCACGAGCGCCGCTCGACCCGCGGCAGGGGTGACGCTTGCGATGACGAGCCAAACGTAGGGCGCGGCTTCAGCCCGCCCCTCGGGCGGGGTGGGGGCGTACCGCGGAGATCGCCCCCACCCCTACATCACTTCGCCGCCGTCGCTGCCGCCGCGGCTTCCTGCTCCGCGAGCATCTGCGGCGTCGTCGCGGGCTGGTTGATCAAGTCGCTGTACTCGAAGAGCGGCGTGGAGAGGTAGCGCTCGCCGGTGCTGGCGAGCACCGCCACGACGCGCTTGCCGGGGCCGAGCTCCTTGGCCAGCTCGATGGCGGCCCATGTCACCGCACCCGAGGAGATGCCGACGAAGATGCCTTCTTCTTTCGCCAGACGGCGGGCGTAGCTGACCGCGTCCTCGTGCTTCGCGTCGTAGATGCGGTCCACGACATCGGCGTTGTAAATCGACGGAATCAGTCCCGCGCCGATGCCCTGGATCTTGTGCGGGCTGTGCGTGCCGCCGCGCAGCACCTGCGACTCGACCGGCTCGACCGCACCGACGAGCACGTGCGGCAGCTCTTTCTTCAGCACCTCGCCCACGCCGGTCACCGTGCCACCGGTGCCGACGCCGGCCACGAAGCCGTCGAGTTTTCCGTCCGTGTCGCGAATCACTTCGCGGGCCGTGGTCTCTCGATGCACCTTCAGGTTCGCGGGATTGTCGAACTGGCGCGAGAGCCACGCGCCGGGAGTCTTCTCCGCGTACTCGCCGGCCACGCGCTGCGCTTCCTTGATGCCTTTCGGGCCGGGCGTCAGCAGCAGCGTTGCGCCGAGGGCCTCGAAGAGCTTGCGGCGCTCGACCGACATCGTGTCGGGCATGACCAGCGTGCACTTGTAGCCCTTGGCCGCGGCGACGAAGGCCAGGCCGATGCCGGTGTTGCCACTGGTGGCCTCGACGATCGTCGAGCCGGGGCGCAGCTCGCCGGCGCGCTCGGCCTCTTCGACCATCGAGATGGCGATGCGGTCCTTGACCGACGAGAGCGGGTTGAAGGACTCGAGTTTGACGACCACTTCCGCGATGCCTTCCGGCACGACGCGGTTCAGCCGTACCAGCGGCGTGTTTCCGATGAGCTCCGTGATGCTGTCGTAGATTTTTCCGTGCGGCATGTGTTGCTCCTTTCGTTCGGTGAAAAAGAAAAGACCCGAACCGGTGAGGGCTCGGGTCTCAGTGTCGAAGTCGGCGTGGAGCTTCGTCTACAGACCCGCGGCGGGCCAACAACACGCGCACGCAAAACGGTCCGGACGAATCATGGGCGGCGATTCTACATCAATGCGCGACGGCCGCTCCGCTGGCGGCGCCGAGATAGCGATAGCCGATCTTGGCCACGGCGACGATCACGGCCGCGTCCGTGCCGACCGCCTTCTGCAGCTTGCGGCGCAGACGGGTGACGTGCGTGTCGACGGTGCGGCTGTTCAGGTTCAGGTCGACGCGATAGTTCCAGACGCGCGAGAGCAGCTCGTCGCGCGGCACGACCCGCTCTTTGTTCTTGAAGAGATACATCAGCAGGTCGAACTCTTTCGGCGAGAGCTTGAGCTTCTGATCGTTGGCCGACGCTTCTCGCGTGGCGGGATCGAGGCGGATGAGCGCGTCCTCACAAACCGTCTTGGCCCCCGTCGTCACGACCTCGGAGCGCCGGATGACCGCGTCGATGCGCGCGAAGAGCTCCTGCACGCCGAACGGCTTGGTCACGTAGTCGTCCGCGCCGCCGCGCAGCCCGCGCACCTTGTCCGTCTCCTGGCCGCGCGCGGTGAGGAGGATGACCGGTACCTTCGAGATCTTGCGGATGTGGTCGAGCACTTCGAAGCCGCTCTTCTTCGGCAGCATCAGGTCGAGCAGCACGAGATCAGGCGACTCGGAGTGGAAGAGCCGGATGGCCTCCTCGCCGTCGGCCGCGGTCACGGTCTCGTAATTCTCGTGCCGCAGGTTGATCTCCAGCCCCTGACGCAGGCCGCCTTCGTCTTCAACGATCAAGATTCGCGTCATAACGTTATGTACGTCCGAAAGTCACACAAGTTTCTAAAAGGCCTCCCGCGGCGCACCGAATGAGTGGATCTGGGCCGGATCGCCGGCCAGACCGCGGGGGAACATGAGACGGAACGTGGAGCCCTGGCCGGCCGTGGATTCGACCTCGACCTTGCCGCCGTGCGATTCGACGATCTGCTGCACGAGCGTGAGGCCGAGGCCCGCGCCGCGGCGGGTCTGGGTGTCGGAGAACTGAGCCCGGAAGTACGGGTCGAAAATTTTCGCGAGGTCGTTGCCGGCGATGCCGATGCCGTGGTCTTTGACCTCGATGATCACGTGCTGCTCGTCCTGGCGCAGGACGACCTCGATGGCCTTGTCGTCGCCGGAGTATTTGATGGCGTTGTCGACGAGGTTCAGCAGCGCGCGCGACACGGCGTCGCGGTCCCACATCTGTTCGCCGACGGAGTCGTCGATCTGCACGTCGCAGGTGAAGCCTTTGCTGCGGATCCACGATTCGTACGTGGTGAGCAGGTTGCGGATCAGGTCGCGCGGATGCACGGGCGTGAAGGCCAGCGCGCGCGTGGACTGGTTCTGGATCCGCGCGACGTCGAGCACGTTCTCGACCAGGTGCGAGAGCAGGAGCACTTCGCGGAGGATGGTGTCCTCGATCTCGAGGCGCTCTTTCTCTTTCAGCTTGCCGCGCTTCAGGGTCTCGGCGCCGAGCCGGATCATGGCCAGCGGCGTGCGCAGTTCGTGCGAGACGTTGGCGATGAGCGCGCCGCGCAGCTTCATGGTCTCGGACTCTTTCTTGATGCCGCGCAGCGCGAGCATGGCGCCGATGCCGAGCAGGACCAGCGCGAGCAGGCTGACCCAGAGGCTCATCACGCGTTGGTTTTCCCACCCCGAGCCGCCGACGTAGGACGTGCGCACGATGGCCCGGATGCCGAACGGGGTCAGCGGCGCGGCGAGCTGCGTGACGACGGAGAAGCCGTCGTCGAGCCTGCGCAGGCCGGGCTTCTCGCCCATGACCAGCGCGACGGCCGCGGCCTGCTCGTTCCGCTGCCCGGTGCCGCTCTCGTTGCGCGGCTGCTGGCGGATGGCGGTCTGCACGGACGGACGCGCCAGCAGCCGGCGCGGATCATAGGTGTACTTGATGGAGCCTTTCACGGTGAAGAACTCCCGCGTCAGCCGCATCTCCCCTCTCGCGTTCTTCGCATCCTCGGACGCATAGATGGCGCTGGCCGGATCGAAGTCCGGGACGTAGATCGCGGAGACGATCCACTCGTGCTGCCCGATCCACGCGCTCAACGCCTCGAAGGTCGGGTCGCCGGTGCGGCGCTCGATCTGCTGCCACTCTTCGACGGCCATGGCCATCTCCGCGCGCGCGGCCGCGTCGACACGAATGGCCGTGATCGAGGCAGCCGAGTGGGCGTGATGCATGGCCAGCTGCTTCGCGCCCTGCTCGGTGCGCAGCGAGAGGTTGTAGGAGCGCCACGCCAGGACGCCGAGGCCGATGGAGATCAGCAGGAAGGGAAGGAGGATCGAGACGCGGTCAGGCCTGCCCGCGCGTCGCGTGGCATGGCGTAACTTCGAGAGAACCGTGTCGATCATGAATTGAGGATTGAGGATTGAGGATTCCGTCCCCCGCGTCCTCAATCCTCAATTCTCAATCCTCAATCCTTCATTCCCTGCTCAGTGCGCGCCCGCCGACGAGGGATGGCTGTGCGACAGGTGGGCCGAGATGATCTTGTCGATCTGTTCTTTGGTGTAGGGCTCGAGGCGGGCAATGATGCGCTTGTAACCGCCGCGGCGGCCGACGATGAGCAGCAGCTTGCCGTGGCTGCGCGCATCCGCCAGGGACTGCTTGAACTCGCGCGACGAGGCCTGCGTCATCGGCTTGTTGTTGCAGGCGATGAGCCGGTCGCCGACCATCAGACCAGCCCGCTCGGCAGGACCCTCGGGCGTGACCGCGGTGATGAACAGTCCGGGATTGCGCTCCTCGATGGTCGCGCCAAGGAAGCGGTTTCCGCCGAGGATCTGGCGGATCTGCTGATCGCACTCGCGCGCGGTGCCATTGCACTTCTGGTCGGCCGCCTGGACGGCGACCGTGGCGGCAAGCGCGGCTGCGACGAAAATTCTGGAGAGTCTGTGTCCCATCGACTGTTGGAGATCCGGGCCGGCGATCACTCTAAGCCGGTACCGCCCGAACGCCGTTTACAAATCGGAAAATGGTGATCGAATTCCCTCTGGATCAATACGTTAGCGGGTCTGTGACGCTCACGTTTGTCCCTTGCGCAGACGCGGGATCTCTGGTGCACCCACGATGCCCGCGCTTCGGAAACTTCCGTCGTTGCTCGTTACTCGGCAGGTGTGCCTTTCGCCGAGATGCACCCCGGACGAGCAACGAGCAACGCCTTCTGCGGACGAGCTTCCTCAGTGCCGCGACGAACGGCGCTTCGTCGGCTTCGTCGGCAGCGGCGGTGGGGGCGCGGTGTCGGGGCCGTAGACGCGCACCGAGTAACGGTCGGCGACCACGACCTTTTCGCCGGCGACGGAGATCTGCATCGGCGCCGTGACGCGCATGTCCGTCTCCTGCGGCGTCATATTGGGCAGGTCGAGGAAGTGCAGACGTCCGTCCTTCTCGACGTACGCGCTGCCGTCGTTCGTCCCGAAAACCCCGGCGCCGGGCAGGGAGACGAAGCCGATCTCCTGCGGGGCGAAACGGTTCTCGCCGGCGATGTCGTAGAGGCGCAGACCTTCGTCGCCGCGCACGAGCAGCGAATGCGGCGCCAGCGAGTTCGGCGGCACCGTGTCCACCTGCTCGTACTGGATGTGCACGAGGCCGCGGTCGACGACCGTGGTCTCGCCGGCGATCTCCACGACCAGCATCAGGTCGCGCATCAGCGCGTACGCCGCGTCCTCGCCGGCGGCCACGTCGTGGTAATGCCATTTGCGCCCGCCGATCTGCACGCCACGCGCGGGATCGCTGAAATCGACGATGTGCATCCCGCTGTGGTCGTTCGCCTCGATGACGCGGTCGCGCAGGATCGCGGCGCCGCTGGGCGGATGCCCCTGCGCGTCCCACGTGCTGAGAAAGCGCGGACGCAGCGGCGTGGAGACGTCGAGGTAGTTCACGTAGGCGCGGCCCCAGATGATGGCCTTGCCGTTCTTGACGCGGATCTTGTCCTGCAGGTTCTCGATCTCCAGCGCCAGCACTTCGCGCGGCTCGCTGGTCTTCGAGACGTCGAGCACGCGCAGGTACGGCGGGTCGACGACGTACGCGACGGACCCGTCGGTCCAGACGCCGCTCACCGGCCCCGCCAGGTCGCTGTATTCGGCGGCCAGCGACAGGCCGTCGAACACACGCACCGGCTTGCCGGTCTCGCGCGGGATGAGACCCGGATCGAATTCGAGGATGCCGCGATCGCCGGCGATGGAGCCCGCGAGGAACATGCGCGAGCCATGCGCGGCGACGACGTTCACCCACTCGGTCATGGTGATCAGCAGGCGCGGCTCGGCCGGCGTGCTGACGTCGAAGACGTGCAACTGGTTCGGATATTCGAAGGCGTAGACGCGCGGTCCCGCCGCGGCGACACCGCGCAGACGCAGCACACCGCGTCCCGCCGATGCGACGGATTTTGGGTTCGCGGGATTGGAGACGTCGAGGCCGGTCAATCCGTCGTCGAAGGAAACGGTCCACAGCATCCCGCCGCTCGCCGCGAAAGCCTCGGCGTTGACGCCGGGGAGCACGGCCACAGGGGTCGACGACGGCGGCAGGAAGACGCGCAGCGGCTCGCGGTCGAGCGCGACGTAGAGGTGCTCGCCGATGAACGCGATCGCGGTGATGTCCGCGCTCATGGGGATGCGGCGCACGACGCCGAGAGAATTCTCTTCGCGCTCGAGGACGGTCAGCGTGCGGCCCGACCCGGTCGCGGCATAGCGGGCGCTCGCGGCGACGCGAGGCGTGGGGCCGGTGGCGTCGGTGAATCCGAGGCGGGCGATGGTGCCGTTGCCGGCGATGGAGAAGCGCTCCAGTCCCTCGCTCGTGGCCACGACCAGGTCGTTGCCCATCAGCGCGAGGTCATACGTCTCGGCATCGCTCCACTCGACGTCGATGCGCGCGATGGTATTCGCCGCCCGCACGTCGTACACGGCCACGCCCCGTCCATCCGCCGCATATAGATAGCTGCCATTGGCGCTGACGACGAAACGCCGGCTGGCGCCGCGCTGCCCCCACATGCCGGATTCGACAGCAGAGGCGGAGAGGGAGAGGAGCAGGGAAACCAGGAGCAGAAACGGGGTCCGTCGCATGAGCCCGGCCTCGGTGCAAGCGGTAGGCCGAGGGAAGGGTCGACCGGAGGCCCCTCGTCGTTCCCCTCTACCCATCGAACTGCAGCACGCCGAATGCAGCGGGGACGTGGAAATCGGCGGGGCGCTTCATGGTCGGCTGCCAGGCGCTGTATTCGTCGCCCTGGTCGGGGTGGCGGTCGATGCGGAAGAAGTTGCCTCGCCAGGTTTCGCCGGCGGCGGGCGTGTTGCGTCCCAGCGCGAGGAAGGGGACACGCACCGTCGTGTCGATCGACATCGCGCCGCTCGACTCGATCACCTTGCGCACCGCTACGAAGAGGCCTTCGCACGTCCAGGCGCGGTCGGCGTGCATCGTCTGGCGCACGCCGTCCGGCGAGTCGATCGTGGCGTCGAACACCGTCCCGTTGGGACTGACCTCGATTTCGTAATACCGCGTCAGCACCTCGGGGGCGAGGAAGACCTCCACCACGTCCTGCTCGTACAGCGGCTCATCGCGCGAGTGATACGTGGCGCGAATGTGATCGTCGGAGCACGAGAACAGGAATGTCACGAATTCCGCGTCGTGCCAGACGGCCACCGTGGTGGCCAGGCGCGGGGCCGCGGCATCGGTGGCGCGCCGCAGGCGGACGGGCGAGCACTGACGCGGCGTCGCCCACGGCTCTTCCATGTCGAACGCCGCGCGCGGCACGAGGAGCGTCTCCGTCATCGTCGCGGATGATGATAGCCGCTGGCGTACCGCGTGCAACGAGCCCGACCTCGGGGAACCGATGGTGGTTGATTACGAACTGAACGAGCTCAAACGCGAGTTCCTCGATGAGGCCCGCGAGAAAGTCGACGAGATGCAGACCGCGCTCGGCAGCGTCGAGGAGCGGTCTTCGCTGGACCGCCTTGCCTATCTCGCGCACCAGCTCAAGGGCTCCGGCGGCAGCTACGGCTATCAGCGCATCTCGCTGGATGCGGCGGAGCTGGAGAAAGTCGTCGAGTCGCTGACCGACGGCAACGGCAATGGCTCGGACGCCGAAAAGATTCAGCAGTACGTGGTGAATCTTCGTACCGAGATCGACCGCGCGCTCATCGAGCTTCGACCGTAGGAGCTTCTGCCGTAGGAGTCTTCGCAGCTTCGGTCTTCGCCGGCTCCGCGGGCTGCGTCTGCATATCGCGTCCGGAGCGCGACGGGTCGCGGCGCTTCTCGGCCTGCACCTGATTGCGGCCGCCGCGCTTGGCGCGATACAGCGCCCGGTCGGCGGCGATGATCAGCTCTTTCGCGGACTGGATCCGCGAGTGCGGCACGCTGGCCACGCCGATGCTCACGTTCGCCGTGACCGCACCGGCCTGCGTTTCCATGGCCGTCGTTTCGACGAGGTGGCGGATCTTCTCGGCGAAGGCGATGGCGTCCTGCAGCGTCGTCTCCGGCATCATCACCGCGAACTCCTCGCCGCCGTACCGCGCCACGAGATCGGTGCTGCGCACGGAGTTGCGGTAGAGCTGCGCCGCCCCTTTGAGCACGTCGTCGCCGACGGCGTGACCGTAGGTGTCGTTGATCTTCTTGAAGAAGTCGATGTCGATCATGGCCAGCGACAGCGGCCGCTGGTAGCGCTGCGATTCTTCGAACGCGCGCGCCAGCTCGTCCTGGAAGTAGCGGTGGTTGTGCAGCTTGGTCAGGCCGTCGGTGATCGACAGCAGCTCCAGGCGCTTGTTGGTCTCGAGCAGCTCTTTCTGCAGGTCGACGATGCGCTTGCCGGCGCGGATGCGCGCCAGCAGCTCCGGATACTGGAACGGCTTGGTGATGTAGTCGTCCGCGCCGAGCTCCAGTCCTTCCACCTTGTCCTCCTGCTCGTCGTCGCCGGTGAGCATGATGATGTAACGCGTGCGGTAATCGGTGTTGCCCTTCAGCTCCTGCGCGAGGACGACCCCGTCCATGTCCGGCAGCCGGCGGTCGAGGATGGCCAGGTCCCACGGCTCCCGCGACAGCGACGCCCGCGCCTCCTCGCCGGTCGTGTACTCGAGCGTGTCGAAACCCGCGCGGCGGAGGAACAGCCGCACCAGGCGGCGAATGGCGGCATCGTCGTCGACGATGGCAATGGTGAAGTCGGACATGGCGCTAGCGAGCCGGGCGCAACGAGCATGCCACACGTTCAGGTACGAGGTATGAGGTACGAGGTATGAGTGGGCGAGAGCCGCGGCCTCTGCTCTTCCCTGACGCGATCACGCAGCTCCCAGCGGTACAGGCATGAGCATGGCTCGTCAAACGCGCCGGCCTCTACTCATACCTCATACCTCATCCCTCATGCCTCATCCCTCATGCCTCATGCCTCATGCCTCATACCTCATACCTCATGCCTCATACCTGACCAATCCTCATCGAGATATCCAACGCTGTGACCGAATGCGTCAGCGCGCCGACGGAGATGCGGTCGACGCCGGTCTCGGCCACGCCGCGTACGGTGTCGAGAGTGATGCCGCCGCTGGCCTCCAGCGGGACGCGGCCGGCGGTGCGCTGCACGGCTTCCCGAAGCTGATCGGTGTTCATGTTGTCGAGGAGGATGAAGTCGGGCGTGAGGGCGAGCGCTTCTTCGAGCTCGCGCATGTCCCGCACTTCGATCATCAGCGGCTGCGTCATCTTCCGCGCGCGGATGCGGTCGACGGCCGCGGTGATCGAGCCGGCCCGGTCGATGTGGTTGTTCTTGACCAGAAACATGTCGTGGAGGCCGATGCGATGGTTCTCCCCGCCGCCGGCCACGACGGCGTATTTGTCCAGCGTGCGCAGCCCCGGCGCGGTCTTGCGGGTGTCGTGAATCCTCGCCCGCGTCCCCGCCACCGCGTCGACGAAGCGTCTCGTCATCGTGGCGATGCCCGAGGCGCGCTGCATGAGGTTCAGGGCGGTGCGCTCGCCCGAGAGCAGGGCGATCACGGACGCGCTCACTTCCGCGACGATATCGCCCGGCTGCACTCGCGTCCCATCCGCGCTCAGCAGCGTGACCTCGGCCGCCGGATCGAGCGTGCGAAAGACGCTCTCGACGACGGCCAGCCCGGCAATGACGCCCTCTCCCTTCACCAGAAAGCGGGCCGAGCCGCGATCGCCGGGGTCGAATATCGATTCCGACGTGATGTCAGGCAAGTCCTCGGCGAAAGCGCGCTGCACGATGTCTTCGAACATGCGCCGAAATTCTGCCAGTGTCGTTCCCGTTTCGGGATGTGGTTCGTTGACAAATTGGGGGTGCACCGGCTTCGACGGGGACATGTCGGGGTCATGGTTGCATGCCGAGCTCGATTCGCTCGTAAAACCGATCGAAAAACATAAACGCGAACAACGATTTCGCCCTCGCGGCCTAAAAACCCACGAGCGCTCCTCCACCGCCCGCTCACGGCAGTGGAACCGAGCGTCATGATGTGAGCTGGTGACGCGCGCAACGCCTACGCGTGCGTCACGAGACTAAGAGGCTGGTTTGTGCCCGGTTCCCGCTCTCCGGACAAGGCACGAACGAGATTAAAC
Source organism: Thermoanaerobaculia bacterium (assembly GCA_036387915.1). Lineage (GTDB taxonomy): Bacteria > Acidobacteriota > Thermoanaerobaculia > Gp7-AA8 > Gp7-AA8 > QHVT01. The sequence goes on along the minus strand of DASVSV010000009.1, from coordinate 14,023 downwards.
GGAGAGACAAGCATGTAGTAGCCAGGCTGCCACTGTTTTCGGACGCGGGTTCAATTCCCGCCACCTCCACCAACCTGCACACCCATGCCAAAGGCCGCGAGCTCCCGTTCGCGGCCTTTTCGTTTTTCACCCCACGCGGCGCGCGATCCAGACGAAGTAGCGGGGGCCGCGGGATTTGCCGAGGCTGCCGATTTTGTGGATGGCGGCTTCGAAGCCGGTCTGGTTGAGGCGGCGGGTGAAGGCGGGGTCGTCGGCGGAGGACCAGATGGCGAAGATGCCGTGCGGGCGCAGGGCGGCGTGGGCGGCGCGGAGGCCTTTCTCGGTGTAGAGGCGGCCGTTGCCGCGGGCGACCAGGCTGGTCGGGCCGTTGTCGACGTCGAGGAGGATGGCGTCGAATGCGTTCGCGTTCTTGCGGATGACGTCGGCCACGTCGGAGACGGCGACGATCGTTCGCGGGTCGTTCAGCGGATGTCCGGACGCCGCACCCATGGGGCCGCGATTCCAGTCGACGACTTCCGGCACGAGTTCCGCGACAGTGGCCCGTCCGGCGGCGCCAATGGATTTGAGCACCGCGGCGAGGGTGAAGCCGACGCCGAGGCCGCCGATGAGGACGTGCGCGCGCGCCGGGTCCTGCAACTGCGCGATCGCGAGCTCGGCCAGCGCGTCCTCGGAGCCGTGCACGCGCGTGTTCATCAGCTCGTAGCCGTCGACGCGGATCGAGTACTCGTCGCCACGCTGCTGCAGCAGCAGCTCGCCGTTGCCGCCCGGCACGCGGGCCGTGGCGAGCTTGATCCAGGGAAGCATCGGCGCGAATCGTATCGCGCATGCGGGCCGGCGGCGCGGCCGGCCCGCACGCGGCTTCGCGCTACTTCTTCTTCTCCGGGATGAAACCCGGCTCGCTGCTGGGCGGGACGATGTCCTTCATGCGCATGTAGGTGATGAGATTGCCGTAGTGCTCGATATTGTGGATGTTGTTGATGCTCAGGACCCCGAGCTTCGGCGTGTCGCCAGCGAAGATCGTGACGAGCTCCGTGGCCGTCTTATCGGTCAGGCTGTTGTATGCCTTGTCGCAGTAGGCGCAGGAGTCTTTGATCGCGGCCACGAGGTCGGCCTTCGTGGTCTTCGTTTTCTCGATCTTCAGGGCCGGGTTCTTCTCGCCGAGGACGGCGGCGCAGAAGATGTACTGCGTGTCGGCGATGTGGCCGATGATCTGGCCGTAGGTGCGGACGGAGTCCACCGGTTTGAAGGCGTAATGCTCCTCCGGCATCTTCTCGGCGGAACGCACCAGGAGATGCTTCACTCCCACGTACAGCGAGCGATTGTGCGACGTGAGGGGATTGTCCTCCGCCAGGGCGGAGGACATGACCGAGCAAAACAACAATACATACAGAATGGTTCTCATGGATTCGTCTCCTTTAGACGTGAGCTGGTTTAGGTAAAGTGGTACGACGCACTCGGTACTGCCAGAAGACCAACGAGCCAATGAGCAGGAAGAGCGGGAGCAGGAGCAGATTCGTGTCGCGTAATGCCTGGGAGAAAAGCTTGGCCTGTCCTGGATAGAGCGACATCGTGGCGATCAGCAGCGCGAGGCCCATCCGTCCCAGATGGCGGGCCACGCGACGGCCGCCTGTAATGCCGCCGCGCACAATCATGCGGAGGTCCGACATGGCACAGAGTAAGGCGATCGTCCCGAAGACGAAATAGATCGGCGCGGGCATGTGGTCTTTGGTGCCCATCGCGCTGTCTGCGGCTTCAAATCCGAACGTGACGCCGGTAATCCCGACTGCCAGGACGAAGAGCATCGCCACCAGGTCGAACGCGTTCGTGCCGGCAGTTCTCCGTTTCGCCGTCCACCATCCCGTGGAGACGAGGTAGAACGTCAGCAGTGAGACGACGACATTGAGCGCATTGGGGCGAAAAACAAGCGCGATCCACGCGGCGCTCGAGGACATGAACAGCATGGAGACGAAGAACACCGTCCCTGCCGCGCCGTGCCGGCCGGAGCCTTTCCGGAAGATCATGGCCATTGCGCCGGACAACAGGCCCACAACAGCACAGCAAATATGAAAAAGCAGTAGCGGCCACAATGTCATTGCGGGAGTCCTCCTTGGGGAAAGAAGCGGTCAATGGGAGTTAAATCGGCTCGCGATTGCGTCGCAATCGGACGGCGGCGATGACGCACATCGCCGCGAAGAGCATTCCGAGCCAGAGACTCGAAGTACTGAGAAACCGGAGCGGCGTAAGCTGCGCAAACCGCGTGATCGCGCCGCCACTTTTCATGTCGACGGAGAACGCTTCCATCATCGTGCCGAGGAATCGGTACTTGAGGAAAGCGGCGCCGTGCGAGGTGCCGAACACGATCCGCTCGAGGGCGAACGCGGCCAGGAACGGCAGCACGGCCCAGAGGAACATGGCCCGCTTGGCCCAGGCGGAGATCAGCAGGAACCAGCCATGGATCGGCGCAAACCAGAGCACGTGCGCGAACACGCCGTAGAACATGATCGCCGTCATCGAAGGGAGCGGCAGGTTGGTCCAGAGCGTGACCGGATTAATCCCGTTCACCATGAGAACGAGCGTACTGACGAGCAGCATGATCAAGTCCATCGCCAGTACGATGGCAATGGTCAGCAGCGGCAGCACCAGCCAGGGAACGGCGGCCTTGGAGAGCACGGTCTGCCGGTCCGAGACCGGCATCGACTTCCAGAACAGAATGCTGCGATCGCGCCGCTCACCGTTCAATGCGTCGAGACAATAGAACATCCCCACAATGAAGCCCGTCAGCAGGATCATCGAGGCGCCGAGGCTGTACGGCGTGACGAGCGTCGCGGCTTTTCCCGCCTCCAATGCGCGGATTTTCGCCGGCAGGCGGAAGACGCTGACCAGAAATCCGAACAGGAAGACGGCGGCGACGATCAGCGGCGCCATGTAGAGGGAACGGTTCTCCCATAGTTCCCGGCGAATCGACCAGTAAACAGGCCGCGTCGCCGACGAACGATCCTGCGGAACCACAGTGCTCATCGAGTCGCTCATCGCACCGCTCCTTGTGGCTGACCGCCCATTACGGCGACGAACAAATCGGCAATGCTGGGCGTGCGCACCTCGCCGAGTGACGCGAGCTGTTGACGGTCGGCGCCGTCGAACAAGAGGATGCTGCGGCCGAACACCTGCCGCTCATGGATCGGACGGAGCGCCTTCGCTGCAGCGACGTGCTCCGGATTCACCATCACTTCGGCATAGCGGGTCTCGACATTCTCCATGCTGCAATCGAACACGATCCGTCCGCCGTTGATGAACATCACGTCCGTCAGTACGTCCTGGATCTCTTCGACCTGATGCGTGGTCACGACGATGGTGCGATTGCGGTCGAAATAGTCATTGAGCAACGCGTCGTAGAACTGCTTGCGGACCAGGATGTCCAGTCCGAGGGTCGGCTCGTCGAGGACCAGGAGCCTCGCGTCGATGGCCATGACCAGCGCCAGATGAAGCTGGGTGACCATGCCCTTCGACAGTTCACGCACCTTGCTGGTGCGCTTGATGTTGGTCTTCGCGAGAAAGGCTTCCGCCTTGGCGCGGTCGAATCGCGGATGCACGCCGCCGACGTAATCGAGCGCCTGCGACACCCGGATCCAGCGGGGCAGGACGGCGACGTCGGAGATGAAGGAGACGTCGAGCATGAGCTGCTCGCGCTCGGTCCACGGGTCGCGGCCGAGCACTCTCAATTCGCCTTGATAGGGCGTCAGGCCGAGGATGGCGTTGAGGGCGGTGGTCTTGCCGGCGCCGTTCGGGCCGATCAGGCCGACGATGCGCCCTTCCTCGACGCGGAGATCGACGCCGTCGAGCGCGACGGAGGAGCCGAAGGCCTTGCGCAGGCCGCGAGCTTCTATGCAGGCCATGTCAGCGCTCCTCCTCGGACGGATCGGGCGCGGGCGTGACCGTCGCCGCCAGCAGCTCTTCCGGCGTCAGGCCGAGGCGCTGGATCGTGGCGTAAATCCGCGGCCACTGTTCGGCGAGAAACTTCTGACGCTCCCCCTGCATCAGCAGATTGCGCGCTCCTGCATTGATGAACATGCCGAGACCCCGTCTTTTCTCGACGAGCTGTTCGTCGACCAGTTGCTGGTAGGCCTTCAGGACCGTGATCGGATTCAGCCGGTACTCGGCTGCGACGTTCCGCACCGACGGCAGCGGATCGCCCTCGTTCAGCACCCCGTCCAGGATCAGCGCCACGACGCGGTCGCGGAGCTGGCGGTAGATGGGCTGGCTGTCGTTCCATTCGCGATCCATTGCTTTGTTCCGGCTTGGGTGATGTAGTTAACTATAACACCTAACCACGCGCAAGCTTTTTCTCGTCCAGACGCAAAAAGGGCCGCGAGTCTCCTCGCGGCCTTGTCGTTTTGCAGCTGGTGGGTCGGGGCTACGACGTGAGGCGCAGGGTGATCTCGGTCTCGGCGCCGACGGACTTGGCGACGACGCGAACGTGGTCGACCTTGCGGCCGTCCTTGAAGTCGAGCAGGGCGTAGGTGCCGCGGCCGTGGGTGCGGTCGTCAAAGTCGACGACCTGGGCCTCGCCGTTCTCGAACACGACCTCGGCGAAACTGATGTCGGCGGCGCCGCGCTCGATCTGGAGGAAGAGGCGGTCGCCGCGGCGATCGACGCTCTTGGTGAAATCGGTCCAGCCCTCCTCGCGCTCCAGCGTCTCCGACTCGTGCCACACCTGCGTGTTGGCGATCGCGGCGACGGTGACGGCGGTGAAGGCGACCGGCGCGAGGTAAACGCGCGGCGTGACGCGGACGACGGGCGCGGGCTGGACGACCACGTTCGGCAGCGTGCGGCGGATCGGAAAGCCGGTGCGCACGGTGACGCGCACGCGCCCATTCGGGCCGCGGCGGACGACGCGCGTGCGCGCGGCGCTGGCAGTGTCCACCAAGGCAAGAATTGCAACCACCATGAGGATCAACGCTCGTTTCACAATCAGCTCCTTTTGTTCGTGGGAAGAGACGGGCCCGGGCCGATTCGCGTTTACATCGTGCCGACGCCTCGTGCCGCGCATGCTATGGAGTGCGTGCGGCCTTAGCCGCCGCTTTTGTATTCGGGAGCGAAGAACCGCGAACGTGCCGATTGGCCGAGCATCAGCGTTCCGCGCGCGTTCGGCAATGACGGCGCGTGCGGCGCCGCGTCCAACCGAATTGGAAAGCGGCGGCTGGGCCGCCGCACTCCATAGCTACTTTGCGCGCTGCTCTTTATGGAGTGCGTGCGGCCTTAGCCGCCGCTTTGATATTCGGTACCGAAAAGCCGCGCGCGTACCGCCTTGCCAAACATCAGCGTTCCGCGCACGTTCTGTAATGGCGGCGCGTGCGGCGCCGCTGGCTACCGAATTAGAAAGCGGCGGCCAGGCCGCACGCACTCCATATAGCAATTCCGCGTGCCGAGGTCGCGAAGAGAGAGAAGAGGAGGACGCGCATGCGGTGCATGCGCGTCAGGGTGATGCGGTCAGCGCTTGTTGGTGAAGTGGTCCGACTGCCCGTCCGGCGTCTGATGATTGACGCGCGCCGGGTCGGCGGTGTTGTTCTTCGAGATCTTCGGTCCGCCGGGCTGAAGCGGATGCACGTCCGGCTGCGGAGACTTCGGCTCGCTCGGTTTCGGCTGGTTGATCGTTCCCATGTTGTTTCCTCCGGAGCAGGACAATCTCAAGAATCGTTCCTATTATTTGCATGAGTAACGACACTATGAACCGGTCTCTGGCGCTGCTGCTGACGCTTCTTCTCTCCACGTTTGCCCGTGCCGCGGTCGTGCTCGAGCCGGTCGCGTCCGGGCTCAACTCCCCGGTGTCGATCACGCACGCCGGCGACTCGCGGCTGTTCATCACGCTGCAGAACGGGCAGGTCGTGATCCACGACGGCACGGGCATCCGGCCGACGCCGTTCCTCGACGTCAGCAACCTCATCTCGACCGGCAACGAGCGCGGCCTGCTGAGCGTCGCCTTTCATCCGCAGTATCAGCAGAACGGCGCGTTCTACGTGAACTACACGAACACCGCGGGGCATACGGTCATCGCGCGGTATCTCCGCTCGTCCAACGACCCGAACCGTGCCGACGCCGCGTCGGGACGCATCCTGCTGACCATCGAGCAGCCGTTCCCGAACCACAACGGCGGGCAGCTGCAGTTCGGTCCGGACGGCTATCTCTACGTCGGGATGGGCGACGGCGGCTCGGGCGGCGATCCCGGCAATCGTGCACAATCTCTCACCACGCTTTTGGGCAAGATGTTGCGCATCCACGTCGACGGAGCCGAGCCGGCGTACACCAATCCCGCTTCGAATCCATTCGGCAACGAGATCTGGGCGCTGGGGCTGCGCAATCCGTGGCGCTTCTCGTTCGACCGGCTCACCGGCGACCTCTGGATCGCGGACGTCGGGCAGGGCACGAGGGAGGAGATCGACTTCCAGCCGGCCACGAGCATCGGCGGCGAGAATTACGGCTGGCGGCGGATGGAGGGCTCGCGCTGCTACGAGCCGGCCACGAACTGCAATCCCGGCAACCTGGTGCTGCCGGTGATCGAGTACGGACACGCGAACGGCGCCTGCTCGGTGACGGGCGGCTACGTCTACCGCGGCACGCGCTCGCCGCGCCTGTACGGCAAGTACATCTACGGCGATTTCTGCAACGGCGTGATCTGGACCGGCGAACGGCAGGGCGACGGCACGGTGACGTCGCGCGTGCTGACCGACACGACCTTTTTCATCTCGACGTTCGGCGAGGACCTGAACGGCGAGGTGTACGTGGCCGATCACCGCGGCGCGATCTACCGCATCGTGGAGAACAGTCCCCTTTTGCCGAAGCAGCGCGCGGTGCGGCGGAGATAGGCGCGAGGGACCGACGAGGGCCTCCGGCGGGCCGGTGCGACCGGCAACGCTTGTTGGCCTAGCCTGAACGCACGCCTGTCGACCAAACACGTGTTGCCGCGAAGACTGGGCCTGCTAAGCGCTGCCGGTCGTACCGGCCGCCGGAGGCCGCCCGTCGTTCTCTCCGCGTAAAATCCGCGCATGCGCATTGCCCTGCTGCTGCTGATCGCGCTCCCCGCGTTAGGGAAATCGCTGCACTGGCGGGCCATCGACGTGCAGGCGCGGCTGGACGGCCAGGGCAGGCTGCACGTCGTCGAGCGGCAGACGATGCTGTTCGACGGCGACTGGAACGGCGGCGAACGCGACTTCAACCTGCGCAATCGCCAGAAGCTCGTGCTGCATCGCCTGGCGCGCGTCGAGGACGGGCGCGAGATCCCGCTCGTCGCGGACGACCTCGATGCCGTCGATCATTACGACTTCACCAGCAAAAGCGTCCTGCGCTGGCGCAGCCGCATGCCGGACGATCCGCCGTTCGAGAGCCGCGAGCTGACCTACGTCCTCGACTACACGTACGAGAACGTGCTCGAGGTCGACGGCAGCACGCTCGTCTTCTGGCACGACTTCGGGCTGCCGGAGCGGCAGGGCGTCATCGACGTCTTCACGCTGAAGCTCGAATTCGATCCGGTGTGGCAGACGGCGCCGGTGTCCGAGACGCGGAGTGCAGTGCAGCCGGGTCAGAGCGTCGTCATCCGGCGTGATTTCGTCAAAGCGCCGGCGGCGCTGGTGGAGTTGATCCAGGTTGTGCCGCCGTGGGTTCCGACGTCGCTGCTGGGCGCGTTCGCCGCTGCGATCGCGATCATGATCGCGATGTTCTTCCGCGCTGAATCGGAGCTGGGCCGCTTCGCGCGCGTCGCGCCGGCGCTGGACGAAGAAGTGCTGGCGCTGCGCGCGGAAGTCGTCGGCGCGATCTGGGACGCCGACATCGGCCCGCCCGAAGTCGCGGCCACGCTGGCGCGGCTGGAACAGGAAGGAAAGATCACCACCCGCGTCGAGAAGAAAGTGCTGCACATGAAGCTCAATGTCTCGCCGAGCGGCATGACCGGGTACGAGCGGAACCTGGTCGCGAAGATCTTCGGCGGCAACGACACGATGGACACGAAGCGGCTGAAGAAGCGCTACAAAAACAGCGGCTTCGATCCGGCCGGAGAGATCACACCGGGCATCGAAACGGCCATCAGCGACGTGCTGCCGGGCTGGAACGCGAAGACGCGCCGCTTCCGCCGCATGAGTCATGTCGTCACGCTCGCTGGTGCGGCGTTGCTGCTGGCCGGCATCGCCTTGCTCGGCGAGGAAGAGAGCGTCGCGGCGATGCTGCTCGCGCTCTGCTTCGGCGGCGTCTTCGGCTTCTTCGCCTGCCTCCTTGCGTACCTCAGGTCGCGTGCGATCGCACGGCTCGGCCGCGCGTTCCTCGCGCCGGCGCTGCTGCTGGCGATTCCCATCCTGATCTTCTGGTCGTCCGCGACGCGCGCGCTGCCGATGGGCCGTATCAGCCTGCCGCTCACGATTGGGATCGGCTTGTGGGTCCTGGCGATCGTGCGTCTCGCGCTGGACATGCTGAAGATCCGCGAGCCGCGCAACGTGATTGCCATGCGCAACCGCGTCGTCGCGCTGCGGAAGTTCTTCGTCCAGGAGTTGCGCAAGCCGCAGCCCGCACTGCGCGATGAATGGTTCCCGTACCTGCTCGCGTTCGGCCTCGGAAAGAACGCGGACCGCTGGTTCCGCGCCTTCGGCTCCGCGGCGTCCCACGTGTCGTCGTCTTCGTCTTCGGGCTGGAGCGGCTCGTCGTCCTCGTCGTCTTCGTGGACGGGCGGCGGCGGCTCGTTCGGCGGCGCGGGCGCCACCGGCTCGTGGGCCGTGGCCGCGGCAGGCGTCGCGGCGGGCGTGGCGTCGCCGGGCTCGTCGAGCGGCGGCGGGGGCGGTGGCGGCGGGTCGAGCTCGGGCGGCGGGGGCGGCGGGGGCTGGTGAGAAAGTTCGATTCGTTCCTCAATGAGCTCGGCGCGGTGGAAGTGTCCGACCGCGCGGTGAATCAATGGTCGCGTACGACGGGCGACCTGCAGGCGAACGCCATCCGGCGCCGCAATCTCCGCCTCTACCTCAGCCAGCTCGACGCGATCGGTCCGCGCATGCTGCTCATCGGCGAGGCCGTCAGCTATCGCGGCGGAAGGCTCACCGGGATCGCGTTCGTCAGCGAGAGCGTGATGCTCGGCGGTGTGGAGACGCGCAGCGGCCACGTCCTCGGCGCGGACCACGGCTTTCGCAAGGCCACTGCCGGTCCGCGCCTCTCGACCGAGGCTAGTGCGACGATGGTCTGGTCGACGATCCGCGACATCGAGCCGCTGCCGCTGCTCTGGAACGCCTTTCCGTTTCACCCGTTCCACGCGGGCGACCCCGACACCAATCGCGCGCCGACCGCGGGCGAGCTGGCCATCGGGCAGCCGTTCATCGAAAGGCTGCTGCGCCTGTTTCCCATCGAGCGGGTCGTGGCCATCGGCAATCACGCCTCGGCGTCCCTGCAGCGGCTGGATATTGCACACGACAAAGTGCGACATCCTTCACAAGGCGGCAAGAACCTCTTCGTCGAGGGGATGGCGCGACTGTCGCAGTTCTGACCTTCCATGACGAAGAAGAGCCAGATCCAGCAGATCAAGGAAGGACGCGCGATGCGCGAGCGCGTCTGGTCCGGCCGCCTGCAGCCGTTCGGCCCGAAGTCGAACCTGAGCACCAAAAACGCCGTCGACCTCTCCACCGTGCCGAGCTCGGCGGAAGAGAAGTACAACGGGGGGCGCGAATAGTTTGGAGTGCGGTGGCAAGGCCACCGCTTTTGTATTTGCGCGCAATAGGAGGTAGGCGCGCGAATAGGAAAGCGGCGGCCGGGCCGCCGCACTCCATAGTTAAAACCGGCGGGCTTTGCCGGCTTTGAGGGCGCGGCGGAAGATCTCGTCCATTTGGGCGTCGGTGTCGTGCTCGTGGTGTTTCTGGGTGCGCTCGAGCTCCTGCTGCTGGCGTTCGAGGTCGTTCTGGCGGCGCTCCAGGTCGTTCTGCTTGCGCTCGAGGTCGCGCTGCATGCGCTCGATCTCGCGATGGCGGGCTTCGACGTCGGCGGTCGAGCTGCGCGAGACGCGCGCGTGCTCGCGGCTGAGTCTCGCGTGTTCACGTCCGAGGGCGGCGTGTTCGCGGCCGAGCTCGGCGTGCTTGCGGCCGAGGTCAGAGTGCTTGCCGGAGTACGCCCGCTGCGGGCGAAGCGCTTTCTCCACTTCCGCCAGCACGCCCGGATCCTCTGTGCGATAGCGGTCGCCGTTGTTCTGCCAGGTGGCGTAACGGGTGCCGTCGTCTTCGATGATGTGCAGCAGGCGGGTTTCGTTGCCGTTGACGTTCTCGGTGCGGGAGACTCGGGTGCCGGCGACGGCGGGCGTGACGAGGGCGAGCGTGAGGACCGCGATCATGGTGCGCATGAACGTTCATACGCACGCGACGCCGAAACGTTGGAGGCTCAGCCGCCGATGTGCGACATTTCGACTTTGCGCAGTCCCGGCGTGGCCTCGGAGCGCAGGTCGGAGTAGCGGTCGTCGCGTCCGCGCCAGACCTTCGCGATCACGCTCTCGATCTCGTCGTCGCTCGCGCCGCCGCGCAGCAGCGCGCGGAAATCGTGGCCGAGGCTGGCGAAGAGGCAGAGATACATCTTGCCGTCCGCGGCCAGACGGGCGCGCGTGCACGTGCCGCAGAACGGCTGCGTGACCGAGGTGATGATGCCGATCTCGCCGGCGCCGTCGGCGTAGCGCCAGCGCTCCGCGACCTCGCCGAAATACTGCGGCTGGGCCGGGATCAGCGGCCACTCGCGCTGCAGCAAGTCGAGGATCTCGCGGCCGGAGACGACGTCCGCCATCCGCCAGCCATTCGAGTTGCCGACGTCCATGTATTCGATGAAGCGGACGATGTGGCCCGTGCCGCGGAAGCGCCGCGCCAGCGCGACGACCTCCGGCTCGTTCACGCCGCGCTTCACGACGCAGTCGATCTTCACCGGCGCCAGCCCGGCCTCGGCCGCGAAGTCGATCGCGTCGAGCACGCGCGCGACCGGAAAGTCGACGTCGTTCATCGCGCGGAAGATCGCGTCATCCAGTGCGTCGAGACTGACGGTCACGCGCTCCAGTCCCGCGGCTTTGAGCGAACGAGCTTTCTCGCGCGTCAGCAGCGAGCCGTTCGTCGTCAGTGCGACGTCGTGCAGACCTTCGATCGCCGCGAGTTGCTCGATCAGTTTCTCGAGGTCGCGGCGGAGCAGCGGCTCGCCGCCCGTCAGGCGCACTTTCTCGACACCGTGGCGGACGAAGAGGCGGGTCAGGCGCGCGATCTCCTCGAACGTCAGCAGCTCCTCGCGATGCAGGAAGGCGAAGTCGCGGCCGAAGACCTCCTTCGGCATGCAGTAGGGGCAGCGGAAGTTGCAGCGATCCGTGACGGAGATCCGCAGGTCGTGCAGCGGCCGGCCGAGGGCGTCCATGGCGCTCACGAAACTACGCCGGTGGGAACAAAAACTCCAGCACCTGCCGGACGCGTTTGGCCCACGCGCGCTCGCTGTGATCGCCGCGGCGGTCCTCGTAATACGAGAAATCGCTCCATTCCTTGCTGGCGATGCGGTCGCGCAGCGCACGCGCGTCGCGCAGCGCCTCCATCCCCTCGCGGCCGCCGATGTCGAGCCACATGACCGGCGGCGGACCGTCGTACGCGTCGGTGTCGGCGAGGATGGCGCGGTCGCTCCACCAGACCGAGGGCGACATCACCGCCGCGCGGCGAAAGACGTCGGGATGCTTCAGCGTGAGGTAGAGCGAGATCAGTCCGCCGAGGGACGAGCCGCCGACGCCGGTGTGCTCCGCGTCGGGCAGCGTGCGGTAACGCGAGTCGATGGCGGGCTTCAGCTCTTCGATCAGGAAGCGCGCGTACTCGGCCGCGCGGCCGCCGCCGTTGTGCTTCGCGTCCTTGACCGGCGTGTACTCGTCGATGCGGGACGCGCCGGTGTGGTCGATGCCGACGATGATCATCGGAGAGGCGGTGCGCTCGAAGATCGCCGCATCCGCCGCTTCCTGCAGGCGCCAGTGATTGCCCGGCACGTAGGCGCGATTGGGATCGAAGAGATTCTGCCCGTCGTGCATGTAGAGGACGGGATAGCGGCGGTCGTCGCGCTCGTCGTAGCCGGCCGGCAGGTAGACCGTGATCTCGCGCGTGTTGCCGAGGAGCTGCGACTCGAACGGAAAGCGCTCCAGACGTCCGGGGCGGATGACGGCGCGGCGGTTGGGAAGATTCAGCACGCGACGGAACGTCGCGCGCAGGGTGTCGCTCATGTCACGCAAGTGCGCGATACCCGCTGCGGAAATAGACCAGGGGAGGAGCTTCGGTGGTCTGCACGTTGACGACTTCGCCGACGAAGATGGTGTGGTCGCCGCCGGGCAACTGGTCGTGCAGGCGGCACTCGATCGCGCAGATCGCGCCGTCGAGCAGCGGCACGCCGAGGTCGCTGCCGGGTTGCCAGGCGACGCCGGCGAACTTGTCGTCGATCTTCTTCGACGCGAACCGCCCCGACACCTCGGCCTGGTCGTTGGCGAGCATGTTCACGCCGAACTTCGCCGAGTTGGCGATGGCGTCGTGCGACTTCACGTTCTTCTCGACGCAGATCAGCACCAGCGGCGGGTCGAGCGAGAGCGACGCGAACGACGCCACGGTCATCCCGTAAAGCGTCCCCTCGTGCTCGGTCGTCACCACCGTGACGCCGCTGGCGAAGTGAGACATGGCCAGCTTGAACAGCCCGTCGTCGATCGGCATGCGGGCGGATCTTACTTCAAACTTTTGACGCAACGGTGCGTATGAAGCAGCAAACGGAGGACTCACCAATGCGCCGCATCGCAGGAGCCGCACTCGCACTCTGCATCACCTTCGCCGCCAGCGCGGCGGACGACGTCATCCGCAAGGGATTCAACGTGTCGCAGGGCGGCACGCTGCGCCTCGACGGCGCGTACGGCGCCATCAAAGTGGTGACCGGCGGCACGGGCGTGGCGATCGAGATCACGCGCGAAGCTCACGGCAACAAGGCCGAGCAGCGCATGGCCAGTCACAAGATCTCCTTCTCGCAGCAGGGCAACGACGTCGTCATCGACAGCAAGCTCGACGACGACCGCAACTCCGGCTGGTTCAACTGGCGCGACGACGACGACTACGAGGTGCAGTGGAACATCCGCGTGCCCGCGCGCTACAACGTGCAGGTGGAGACCTCGGCCGGCTCGATCGACCTGGCCAACATCGGCGGCACGGTCGACGCGCGCACCTCCGGCGGCAGCATCAAGACGGGCCGGCTGGCCGGTGTGTCGACGCTGAAGACTTCGGGCGGCTCGATCTCCGTGGACGGCGCCGATGCGAAGCTGGACGTGCACACCTCGGGCGGCTCGATCTCCATCGGCGACACGAAGGGACCAGTCGAGGCGAAGACCTCCGGCGGCTCGATCACGCTGGCCCGCATCGACGGTGACGTCGTGGCCCGCACCTCGGGCGGCAACATCAGGATCGAAGACGCGGCCGGCTCGGTCGACGCGTCCACCTCGGGCGGCTCGATCAACGCACGCATCTCACGCCAGCCGCGCGGCGACTCGAAGCTTTCGACGTCCGGCGGAACGGTGACGGTGTCGCTCGCGCCCTCGATCCGCGTCGACCTCGACGCGCGCGCCAGCGGCGGCGGCGTGCGCTCCGACGTGCCGGTGACGGTCGTCGGCACGCAGGAAGACGACGAGATCCGCGGCCAGATCAACGGCGGCGGCCCCAAGCTCACCCTCCGCACCTCGGGCGGCGGCGTGCGGGTGCGGCCGCTGTAAGGATGCGCGAACGCAGGGCGCGCCGCCGCCCGCCCACGCGAGGGGCGGGCTGAAGCCGCGCCCTACGTTTGCTCGTTCGTCGCGAGATCGTTACTTCATCTCCAGCGTCGATCGACGCGCCCGATGTTGCGTAGCGCGTCCCCACCCACCCAGGTCCCTCGACTCACGCTCGGGATGACAGGCGTTGGTGCCGCCCGCGGTGAACGTGGAAACGTAGGGGCGGGCTGAAGCCGCGCCCTACGTTTGCTCGTTCGTCGCGAGATCGTTACTTCATCT
>DASVSV010000008.1:0-5045 GCA_036387915.1 Thermoanaerobaculia bacterium | reverse complement strand
TTCGCTGCTGGACCGTACGCCGCTACACGTGCGGAAGGAGCGCGCGCTCCTCCTCTCGAGAGGATGAAGCGCCGCGGTGAGTCGTCACCGCTTCAACGCTGAATTCCGATGCTCTGCAACCACTGGCGACTGGCCTCGGGGACGCTGTACCGCTCTTTCGTGAAGACATTCTGAAAGTTGTGATCTCCGAACGGGAAGACGTGGATGGAATGGTTGCGCTTCCCCGCCTTGTGCAGCTGGCCGATCCGGTCGATGGATTGCCGCACCGGGATCACCCCGTCGTAGAGCCCGAAGATCCAGAGGACCGGGATGGTCAAGCTCTCCAGGACCGGGGCCGGATCGAAGCCGCTCGGCCCGGCGTACTCGAGAGCCAGGGCATCGGCGGCGGCGACATGCCGCATCGAGGGATTCCCTTCCCCCTCCTTGCTCACGTTGTCGAGGTAGTAGCCGTGGGCTTCTTCCACGCCGGCGGGGAGAGGCACGCCCTCGCCGATGATGACGAACTTGACGATCGGCTCCTGCGATGCGGCGAGCGGCATGATCCAGCCGGCCTGGCTGCCCCCCATCAACCCGACCCGATTCCGGTCGATCCCCTCCTGCTTCGCAAGCCAGCGGACGGCATGAGCCATATCCGCCGCGAGTGTCTGAAAGAGGGCCGGTGTTTCCTCGAGCTCCCACTTCAGGAACGTTCCGGTGGAGCCTCCGGTGCCTCTCTTGTCGTAGACGAGCACCGCCACGCCGGTGGCCACCGATGCATTGATCCAGAAGCGATTGAATTCACGAGTGACCCGGCCCGATCCATGGCCCAGCACGACCGCCGGAAGATCCCCCGTCGCGCCGGCAGGCCGATACAGCGTACCGGCCAGGACGACGTCGCCCGCCGGAATCGTCACCTCGGTTTTCCGCGCGTCATCGACCGGCGAGGCCGGCGCCGCGCTCGCGAGCATCAGAGTGAACACCACCGCAACACCGCCAACCCACGCCCGAGCTCCAGTCCCTGGTCTGTTCAACATTGCAGATCCTCCGTTCGACAGGTTAGTGACGGACCGCCCGCGAGTCTTGAACGAATCGAAGCTTCGGCACGCACCGGGCGGAAAAAAGAGGGTCAAGGGCGGAAAAAAGAGGGTCAGAGCTTCGTTCTTTCGCGCTCCCGGCTGGAAGCGTTGATCCTATCGACTGCCTGAGGAGAACGAAGCTCTGACCCCGGCCCGGCTCGCGATCCCTCGACCCCGGCTCGGCCCGTTGTTCTTATCGCTCGTGTCGAAGGACGTGGAACCCCTCTTCTATCGCGGGGGGCTGGAAGTACGCCGTCACCGCGTGGAACTCGGCTTCTCCAGTCCATCGACTGTCCGGCGGCAGGTGCTTGCTTCGCTCCTGCAGTTGGCGCACGCACAGCGCGTCCGCGGCGTCGATGAAGTGGAGCTCGTGCTCGGCGCCGGAATCGTCGATTAGACGGCGAAACCACGCTCGTTGCCGGAGCGTGTTTCCCGGGAAGTCGAGCACGACCGAGACGCCGATCGAGAGCAGCGCAATGACGTGCGACGTAAGAGCATCCCTGATGCGGGATGAACACTTCACGTAGGCAGGGAGATCCGTAATCTGATCCGGGAAGAGCCGCTCGAGGAACTCGTCCTCGACCAGCAGCACCGCGTCCTCCTGCGACGCGAGCTGCCGCGCCAGAGTGGACTTGCCCGCAGCCATCTTTCCGCAGAAGAAGTGCAGCTTTCCCTTCCGCTGTGACATTTCGTAATGGATTACACGCATCATACGCTCGATCAATGGCACGCGCTTTCGCGGTCGGCGGCGGACTGGCGCGTCGCTTCCATCTCGACGGAAGGCGGTTTCGCCGTCGTCGACGCGGCGAGCGTCAAGCGGTCGGGCGACCATGTGACTGCTGGTAGGTGGTGGGGGGCAGACCTTCGTTCTTCGGGGCGGAAAAAAGAGGGTCACAGCTTCGTTCTTTCGCGCTCTCGGCTGGAAGCGTTGATCTTATCGACTGCCTGAGAAGAACGAAGCTCTGACCCCGGGTCCGTTCGGAGTGATCCAGGGGTCGAATCCCGGCGGCGATGTCGCCTGAATGGTCGGGGGACAGTCGCTCGCCAGAAGCGCCGTGCCGACGCCGAGGTCGAGCGTGGTCGGGGGGATGAAGTAATTGGCGTCCGCGACGCACATGGCGGCGATGGCCATGGTCACGACGCGGAACAGGTTGGCTGCGTATCTGCGCATGTCTACTCTCCTTGATTTGGTGGTTGGAGATTTGGTGGTTGGAGTCGTACAGGTAATGCGCCGCGCGCGGCCTGATGGTTAACACCGCGTCGTCGAGTTCGCGTGCGCACGCTGCAATTCGCGGCACCTCCGACCGGCGGTGGCCGGTGCGCGCAAGAATCCGCTCCCGAGACCGGTACCTTGCGAGTCTCTGATTCTGCTTGTCGTGCGTTTCAGCGCCAACACAGGTTCACCGCGGTTTCGCATCGCATCGTCCGCGGTGTAACGTTTCGCCGGTTGCCGTCACTACTCGAGTATGGCAATCCCGCTCGAAACCCTCCAGTCTCTCGCCTCGACGTTCACCGCGGTCCGTGACGGGCCTCAGCTGGTCGAAGCAGGGCAGCCGGTCGGATTCAGACTGGTGCCTTCATCCGGCGCCGGCCTTCAGGCCACCGATCTGATCGATGCGCCGGTGAGTCTCACCTGGATCACCAAAGACGTCCGGTTCGCGACTTCTACGACCGAAACGTCGATGAGTGGCAATCCGGTCGGTCTGGCAACGATCAATTCTCTTCTGACGGGCGGCATGCCCGCGCGCGTGCCGGTGCCCGGCACGATCGTCGCCACGGAGAATCTGTCCGGCACTCCCGGCACGATCGCGCAGCTCGCGGGCACGTTCCCGGTGGCCGTCCAGGTGCCGGTTCATGTCAGTGTGGTCTGGCAGGTGCTGGAACGGATCGTCGTGCCCGTCGGCATTTTCCCCTTCGGTCCCGCCGATCCCGCCAGCTTTACCGCGCTGAATGGGACGACATCGCCCCAGGTGGCGTTCATCTTCTCGGCACCTACCGTTGAATTGACGCAGCCTCCGAGAATCTCGATCGCCGAGTTCTTCATCGAGGCGACGGTACGACTGACGGCGGGAACGACGACGGTGACGGTCACGCTGCCCCCCATCCCGGTCAACGTTCCGGCCATTCCGATTCCGACGGCTGTCGTTTTCTTCCTGCACCGGAACTTTGCGCCCGTCAGCGGCGACAGTGAAGGCGCGGCATTCATCATCGTCCCCAACAACTCTCCGCTGCACAGTGCGGACGAGTTCCGTGAGACGCTCGCTCAACTGGAGTCGACTCTCTCCACGCTCTCTTCGATCGCCGACCTGGCCCTCTTTCTCCTCGGCCTCAGAGAGCTCGCCAGTGCGCTTGCCGCGCAGCCGCACGTGCAGTTCCGGGCCGCTGATTCGTCAAACGGCTTCGACGACTTCAACGACGTGACGCTGAAGACGCACTGGGCCGGCTTCCTGTTCGGCTGGACGAATACGGAGGCCGAGGACAATCTCAGCTCCGTCATCGTCCTCGGACCGCGCCGCAGGACCGTACAGTGCTTCAACGCGAGCGATCAGGATGCGGACGTCGGGCGGTTCGACCTGACCATCGGACGGGAGTTGTACTCGCTCGTCCGCGATCTCCATGCGAAAGCTCCCGTCAGCGAGCCCGCCGGCACAATCACGGTCGTCGTCCCTCCGCCGGATCTCGTCTTCGTTGGGGGAACGGTCTCCCGCACGTTCGGCGATCAGCTGTCATCGCTTCGTTTCGCATGACGACGAGCGAATCCCCGGCACCTCGACATCGATGTAGCCGACATTGACGATGGCGTTCGCAGACGTCAGCGTCGTTGTGCCGTACTTCAGTTGGTAGCGGTGAGCTCGTGATTGATGTCCATGCACGTCGATCGTGACGTCGCCTGTTGCGAACGTTGATGTGCGTGACATTGCGCATCATGTCGAAGCAGTTCGTTCGGTACACGGCGTGACGTCGAACCAGGCCACTCACCATCCGAAGCCGCCGTACCTGGCGGTCGCCGTAAGCGGCACGTAAGCAGCCCGCCTAGATTGCACGCATTCAACAATCGAGAAGGAGCAGTTCCTATGCGTGTGTCGCGAGTCGTGGTGTGTCTTTTTGTATTCGTGTTTGCAGTGAATGCCCTTGCCAATGCCTCGCGGACGAGGGTGTCGGGCGTTGGCGATGATGTGAATCCATGTACGTTTACCGCGCCGTGCCGGACGTTCGCCGGCGCTTATGTCAAGACCATGGCCGGCGGTCAGATCAGTGTGAAGGATGTCGGCTCGTTCGGCGCAGTGACGATCAACAAGTCGATCACGATTGAAGGCGGCGGCGAGTTCGCCTCCGTGCAGTACTCCTCCGGAAACGCGTTCACGATCGACTTGAACGGCAACGACGGCAGCAAGACCGTCATCCTGCGCGGACTGAAGATCTTCTCGACCTCCGGCAGCGGCTACGGCGTCTTCGTCACCGGGACGGTGCCGACGCACGTGCATGTCGTCGATACGACTTTCACCAACAGCTCCACGGCAGTGTCGATGTTCCCCGGCGCAGCCGGCTCTGCTCGATCTTCAGCAACGCCACCGGCATCTCCAACACCGGCGGCACTGTGATCGGGTTCACGAACAACGCCGTGCTCAACAACCAGCAGGACGTCGCCGGCAACGCCGTGCAGTCACTGATGGCGAAGTGATTTCGGGCGAGGGCGGCGCGCGATTGCCTTCTGGTCGCCAGCGCCGCCCTCGGCCGACGCGTCGCTCAATCGTCCGTCGTAGAACCGCGGGTCTCATGCTGCCGGCTCGCCTTGATAGTGGGTTTGTTGGGGCCCTGATCGCCATCGCCGCTTTGCCGTATTGCATCGAGTCCCGTTCGGATACGTCTGGGAGAGGCCGCCAATGGAAGGCTGAGCGGTCATGGAACGTGGTTTATGAGAGAACGCACGCCGTTGTTGCGAAGGTGGGGTGAAAACGTTTGAACGTAGGGCGTGGCTTCAGCCCGCCC
>DASVSV010000007.1:0-7279 GCA_036387915.1 Thermoanaerobaculia bacterium | reverse complement strand
TGCGCGCGAATCTCGCGGTCGACTGGCCGAACCATCAGGATCGCACCTTCTGTTAGCACTCTGTTGACCGGTGCTTGTCCCAGTCCGTGCATGCCCACCCAGTCGCTCCGCCCTCAGCGGGAGGTATTTGAGACGCCCTCCGAAGGCCGCCGCACTCCATAAGGGGAGCGGCGGCACGCGTACCGCTGCATGCTAGGCTGAGAGCGATGAGATCGCTCCTTGCTGCCGCCTGCTGCTCCCTCCTCATTTCGTCGATTGCCGCTCAACCGGCACCCACCAACGAGCAACGGATCGAACGCCACATCCGCACCCTTTCCGCCGACACCATGGAAGGTCGCGGACTCGGTACCAAAGGTCTCGACAAAGCCGCGGACTACATCGAGCAAGAGTTGCGGGCGGCGAAGCTGGAGCCGGCGTTCGGGAAGTCGTACCGGCAGAAGTTTCCGGTGAAGATCGGCGTCTCCCTCGGCACAAACAACAACATCAACGGCTTGAGCAGCCACGAGTGGACGCCGCTCGGGTTCTCCAGTTCCGGCACGTTCTCCGGCCCGATCGCGTTCGTCGGCTACGGCATCGAGGCCGCGCCGTTGAACTATCGCGAGCTCGAAGGGATCGACCTCAAAGGCAAGGTCGCGGTGATGCTGCGCTACGAGCCGCAGGAGCGCGACGAAAAGTCTCCGTTCGACGGCAAGCGTCCCAGCCGCTGGTCGGCCATGCGCTACAAGGCCATGCAGGCGCGCGAGCGCGGCGCGGTGGCGGTGGTCTTCGTCACCGGCCCGCTGCAGGATGAAGGGAAGGACAAGCTGCCCGCCCTCGCCAACGACGGACCGGAGTCGCCGGCCGGCATCCCCGTCATTCAGGTGAAGACCTCCACCGCGCAGAAGTGGATCGACATTGCCCGGTTCCAGAAAGACGTCGACGCCGATCTGAAGCCGCGCTCGCGCGTGCTCGACACCACGCTCTCCGGCACGGTCGACGTGAAGGCCACGTTCGCGGACGGGATCAACGTGGCCAGCATCATCCCCGGCCGCGGCAAGCTCGCGCACGAAGCGGTCGTGATCGGCGCGCACTACGATCACCTCGGGCGCGGCGGCAAGGGCTCCATGCGGCCGAACGACGACGCCATCCACAACGGCGCCGACGACAACGCCTCCGGCACCGCGGCGGTGCTGGTCGCGGCGAAGAAGCTGCGCGAGTCGCTCGCCACCGCGCAGGATCGCCGCACGATCGTCGTCGCGCTTTTCTCCGCGGAAGAGATGGGCCTCGGCGGCTCCGCGCATTTCGTCGCGAACTCGCCCGTGCCCGTCCACAACGTGCGCGCGATGATCAACCTGGACATGGTCGGCGCGATGCGCGAGCAGAAGGTCGTCGCCCTCGGCGCGGAGTCCGCGCCGGAATGGAAGGCGCTGCTCGACGCGACCGGCGCGGAGCTGAAGCTCAACCTCTCTTCCGGCGGCGACGGCTACGGCCCCTCGGACCAGACGTCGTTCTATGCAAAGCAGATCCCGGTGCTGCACTTTTTCACCGGCACGCACGAGCGCTATCACACGCCGGACGACGACGCCGACGCGATCAACTTCGGCGGCGTCGCGCATGTCGCGGAGATGACGGCGCGCGTCGCGGCCGCGGTCGCGCGCGGCGACGTGAATCCGACGTACGCCCGCGCCGCCGCCGCACCGGCGATGGAAGGCGACAGCCGCGGCTACGGCGCCTACCTCGGCACCGTCCCCGATTTCACGGCCATGGAGGCGACCGGCGGCGGCGTGAAGCTCTCCGACGTCCGCGCCGGCGGCCCTGCCGACAAAGCCGGGATCAAGGGCGGCGACACGCTGGTCGAGATGGCCGGCACGCGCATCGAGAACCTCTACGACATGACGTACGCGCTGCAGGACCACAAGCCGAACGAGACCATCGACGTGGTCGTGCTGCGCAATGGCCAGCGCATGACGCTGCGTGCGACGCTCGGCTCGCGCGGCGCGCAACCCGTCGCGGCTACGCACGGAGCCGCGACGCCGATGACCGTCAACGCCGGCAAACCGTTCGACAAAAAGTTCGAGGGCGAGAAGCACTTCGCCGATGTCCGCCAGCTCACGTTCGGCGGCGAGAACGCGGAGGCGTACTTCAGCCCCGACGGGAAGAAGCTGATCTACCAGTCGACGTCGGAGCGTGGCGGCTGCGATCAGCAGTACGTCCTCGACCTGACCACCGGCGAGACGAAGCTCGTCTCGAGCGGCAAGGGACGCACGACCTGCGGCTACTTCGCGTTTCCGGCGGGCGATCGCATCCTCTATTCGTCGACCGAGGCGGTGGACGCCGCGTGCCCGCCGCCGCCGGATCGCAGCCGCGGCTACATCTGGGGCATCTATCCGTCATTCGACGTCTACGTCGCGAAAGCCGACGGCAGCGATGCGAAGCGCATCACCAGCGCGCCGGGCTATGACGCCGAGGCCACGTGGTGCCACAAGGGAGGAAAGATCATCTTCACCTCCGTGCGCGACGGCGACCTCGAGCTCTACGAGATGAACGAGAGCGGCGGCGGTGTCAAACGTCTGACGTCGACGCCGGGCTACGACGGCGGCGCGTTCTACAACGCCGACTGCACCGAGATCGTCTGGCGCGCCTCACGCTTCGACGACCCCGCGCAGCTTGCCGATTACCAGAAGCTGCTCGCCGAAGGCTTCGTGCGCCCGTCGAAGATGGAGCTCTGGGTCGCGAAGGCCGACGGCTCCAACGCGACACAGATCACGAAGAACGGCGCCGCCAACTTCGGCCCCTACTTCACGCCCGACAACAGACGCGTCATCTACTCCTCGAACGTGCTCGACCCCCGCGGCCGCGAGTTCGACATCTTCATCCTCAACAAAGACGGCAGCGGCGAGCCCGAGCGCGTCACCACCGCCGCCGCCTTCGACGGCTTCCCCATGTTCAGCCCCGACGGCAAATGGTTCGTATGGGCCTCGAACCGCTCGAATCCGGAGGGACGCGAAACGAACCTCTTCATCGCGCGATGGGTGGAGTAGCCTCGCGCCGACTTCCCTCGTATGGAGTGCGGCGGCCTGGCCGCCGCTTTTGTATTCATGACCGGCACTGCCGAGCCGCACCCGAATGGCAGGTTGCGCCCGAATATGAAAGCGGCGGCGAAGGCCGCCGCACTCCATAAGCGCTAAAACTACTTTCGCAGGTGCTTGTCGAGGAAGGCGAGGATGGCGCCGTACGCCGCCACCTGGTTCTTCTTCTTGGTGAAGCCGTGGCCTTCGTCGTCGAAGACGACGTATTCGACCGGGACGCCGTTCTTCTGCACGGCGGCGACGAGGTCGTCCGACTCGGCCTTGAGCACGCGTGGGTCGTTCTTGCCCTGGATGACGATCAGCGGCTTGCGGATCTTGTCGGCGTGGAAGACCGGGGAGGTGGCTTTGAGCATCTCCAGCTCGGTGTTGGGATTGCCGATCTCGTCGTACAGCGACTGGCGTCCGGCTTCCCACCAGGGCGGGATGGACTCGAGGGTGCGCACCCAGTTGGTCACGCCGAAGATGTCGACGCCCACGTCGAACACCTCGGGTTGGAACGCGAGCGCCGCGGCGACCATGTAGCCGCCGTAGCTGCCGCCCATGATGGCCACGCGCTCGCCGTCGACGTAGGGCAGCGCGGCGAGCATCTTCTTCGCTTCGACGCAGTCCCACAGCGGCTCGCGTCCGTGCTTCCGGTCGTCGGCGGTGAAGAAGGTTTTGCCATAGCCCGACGAGCCGCGGTTGTTGATGTCGTAGACCACGTAGCCGTGATTGGCGAGGAACTGCGCGGAGTACTTGTAGCCGCGCCGCGCCTGTCCGCCCGGGCCGCCGTGCACCATCACGATGGCCGGCGCCTTCGCGCTCGGAGTGGCTTGATGCGGCTTGTAGAGGATGCCCGGCACGACCATCTTGTCGAACGACTTGAACCGGACCACGGCCGTGTCGACGAGGTCCGCGGGGTCGACTTCTTTCGACAGCGTGTCGGTGAGGCGCGTGGTCTTGCCGGTCTTGAAATCGTGAACGTACAGGTTCGACGGCGCGCGGTCGGCGTCGACGTACATCGCCATCAGGCGGTCGCTCGCGGAGAAGCGCACGTTGTTGATGTTGCCGGCGGGAAGCCTGGGCATGGCGACGCGCTTGCCGGTCTTCGCGTCGACGATGCGCACCGTGGAGCGCGCGTCTTCGTTGAGCACGGTCACGAGGTATTTGCCGGTCTCGGAGAACCAGGCCGAGGTCATGTCCCAGTCGGTTTTCTGGACGTCTTCGGTCTTGCCGGTGGCCAGCTCGTAACGGCGCAGGCGGAGGAACTCGGAGCCGTCGTTGGTGCGGATGTAGAGCCACTTCGACGAAGGATCGAAGTCGGAGCCGTAGAACTCGGAGCGGCCCTTGTGGTCGGAGATCTTTTTCGTGACGTTCTTCTCGACGTCGTGGATGAAGAGATGGTTGTCGGCGGTGCTGATCGGTTTGGCGACGGCGATCCAGCGGCCGTCGCGCGAGATGACCTGCGGCTCGTAGCCGTCATTTTTGAAGAGCAGCTTCCGGTCGTAGGTGGCGGTGTCGTAGCGGTAGACGTCGAAGTACTTCGGCTCGCGCTCGTTGGTGGCCACGAAGAACGACTTTTTGTCGCCGCTCCAGCCCTCGAACGACGCCTTCAGCTTCGCGCCCGGCGTGAGATCGCGCTCGGTGCCGTCCTTTTCGCGGACGTAGAGGTGATGCAGCTCGTTGCCGCCCTGGTCGCGCGTGTAGAGGAAGCGCGTGTCGTGCGGAAAGTAGGAGACGGCGGTGGTGGTGTCGGTGGTGGACGTGGTCAGCGCGCGCGCCTTGCCGCCGCTGACCGGGATCGTGTAGACGTTACGGATCCCGCTCTCGTCGGAGGAGAAGAGGATCTCTTTCTCGTCCGGAGAGAACGACGCGCCGCTCACCGCGACGGTGTTCATGAACTGCTCGATGGTGTACTGCTTCGACGGCCGCGTCGCCGCGAACAGCGACGCGGGGACGACCAGCGCGAGGACGAGTGCGATGCGCGATGCTCTTTGCATCGCGCGAGTATAAGAGCTGTCATCCCGAGTGTGAGTCGAGGGACCTGGGTGGGTGGGGGCGCTGAACGCTGCCGGTGCACGCGTAGCGCGCCACCGCCCGCCCAGGTCCCTCGACTCGACGCTCGGGATGACAGCTTTTTAGCGCGTGACCGTGACCGTCGTGGTGGCCGAGGTCTGCGCGCCGGTGTCGTCGACGGCGTCGACCGTGAGCTCGGCGTTCACGCCGCCGAACAGGCGCTCGTCGGGGACTTCCTTGCGCGGGGCGAAGCGGTAGCGGACTTCGCTGCGCGCGCCGATGGCGGTGGACTGGCCCATGGCCCGGATGCGATCGGCGTCCCACGACTCGCGATGCACGCTGATGCCGCCGAGGGCGGTGACGTTGACGCTGACGCGGGTGACGTTCAGCGGACGTCCGCCCGTCTCGCGGATGACCACCTCGAACGGAAAGTCGTAGGTGTTGCCGGAGACCTGCGTCGCGCGGATCGGGTTCGGCTCGACGGAGACGGCGATCGCGCCCTGTCCGGGAACAGAGGTCATGCCCGACTGCGACGAGCCGCCGCCGCACGCGGCGAGAAGGAGGAGGAGAGGGATGAAACGTTTCATGATGCGCGGAGGGTGCAAGTGGAGGGCCGAGGCTGTTCAACGTAGGGCGTGGCTTCAGCCCGCCCCTCCCGGGGTGGGCGGGCTGAAGCCACGCCCTACGTCTGGCACGCTGATGGTGAGCGTGCAACTCCGCGTTTCATGGTCCTCACATCGAAGCACGCGGGCCCGCGGTTCAACTCATCCATCCCACGCGATCCGGAACCCGTAATCCGCGTACCGCAGGTGCGGCGGGAGGCTGGAGCGGGCGTCGCAGCGGGTGATCTTGAGCTGGTGGCGCCAGGAGCCGCCGCGGGAGGCGCGGCGCGTGCGAGTGACGTCGTGCCAGTCGCTGCACCACTCGTGGACGTTCTCGCACATGTCGTACAGGCCGTACGCGTTCGGCGGCGATTGGGCGACGAGGGCGGGGCCGGTCATCGGGCGCATGGCGTAGTCGGTGCGCGGGTCGTCGCCCCAGGGATAGAGCGCGCCTTCGACTCCGCCGCGTGCGGCGCACTCCCACTCCGCCTCCGCCGGCAACCGGAACCGCGGACCGAGCCACGCGCAGTACGCGACCGCGTCGAACCATGACACGCCGACCACGGGTTGCAGCGGATCGTGGAACGCCGGCTGCTGCCAGAAGGGGGGCGCAGCGTGTCCCGTCGCATCGACGAACCGCGCGTACTCCGCGTTCGTGACCTGACAGGCGCCGAGGCTCACCGCGGTCGCGCGCTGCATGCGGTCATGATACGGTTCGAAGCGGCCGCACGTCGGTGCGGAGGGAGCAGGAATGACGAAGACAATCGCCGTCGTGCCGGGCGACGGCATCGGCCCCGAGGTGATCGAGCAGGGGATGCGCGTGCTCGCGCACGTCGACCGCGCGGGCGGCCTGGGGCTGAAGTTCGTGCACTTCGGGTGGAACGCGGACGAGTACCTGCGCACCGGCGTCTCCATGCCCGAGGGGGCGATGGACGACATCCGCGTGAACTACGACGCGGTCTACCTCGGCGCTTTCGGCGACCCGCGCGTGCCGGACATGAAGCACGCGGCGGACATCCTCCTGGGCATGCGTTTCCAGCTCGACCTCTACGTCAATTACCGCCCGGTGAAGCTGCTCGACGAGCGCCTCTGCCCGATCAAAGAGAAGACGGCCAAGGACGTGGATTTCGTGATCTTCCGCGAGAACACGGAAGGTGCGTACGTCGGCATGGGCGGCAATTTCAAGAAGGGGACGCAGGACGAGATCGCGGTGCAGGAAGACGTCTCGACGCGCCGCGGCGTGGAGCGGATCATCCGTCACGCCTTCGAGTTCGCGCGCCGGACGGGACGCAAGTCGGTCTGCATGTCGGACAAGAACAACGTCATGCGCTTCGGCGGCGACCTCTGGCTGCGCACGTTCGAGGAAGTGGCGCAGGGCTATCCGGACGTCGAGCACTTCCACATGTTCGTCGACGCGCTGACGATGCAGATGGTGCGCGCGCCGGAGATGTTCGAGGTGATCGTGACGAACAATATGTTCGGCGACATCGTCACCGACCTCGGCGCCGCCTTCCAGGGCGGGCTCGGCATGGCGGCGAGCGCCAACGTGCACGCCTCCGATCCGAACCGCGTCGCGATGTTCGAGCCGGTGCACGGCTCGGCGCCGCCGCTCGC
>DASVSV010000006.1:0-12177 GCA_036387915.1 Thermoanaerobaculia bacterium | reverse complement strand
CTTGTGTGTTCTGAAGCTTGCAAAATTATGGAACTCGTGCCGGTTCTCGGGAAATCCGGCCCAGTTCAACGTCTCACAGATTCGTGCTTTCAAAGCCAGCTCGACGGCGTAACCGCAAACATATCCAGCTCCGTCGGTTCTGTTCGCTCCCATCAGAACCTCAGCATCCTTCAGTCGCGCGTGTGCAATGGCCCGAAGATCAGCTACGAGAATCACGGCGTGATGCTACACGATGACCGTGTGGGAGCCGATCCGGCAGGCGCGGGTGCAGACTCCGCGCTGACGGAATCTCACACGCGCTCCTGCCGGTTGATGACTGCGCATGCTCAGAACCGGGACTGTCCTTCTGCTTGTCGTCTTTGCCTTCGTCGCGCTTGCCGCTGATCAGGCCATCTGTGCGGTGTGTGGTCCGCGCGAGGGCTCGGGGTTCGAGCCGGTCAAGGCGCGGGCGACGCATCAGGGGAAGGAGTACGCGTTCTGCAGCCTGAAGTGCAAGGTCGAGTTCCTCAAGGACCCGCAGGCGTTCCTGGTCACCGATGAGGGGAAGCCGGCGCCGGCGTTCACGTTGAAGACGCTCGACGGCCGCGCGGTGTCGCTGGCCGACTATCGCGGCAAGGTGGTGCTGCTCGATTTCTGGGGGACGTTCTGCCCGCCGTGCATGGCCGCGCTGCCTGAGCTGCAGGCGCTGCACGTCAAGAACGCGCAACGTGGCTTCGTGGTCCTCGGCGTCACGGTCGACGATCGTCCGGCGCTGGTGAAGAAGGCCACGGCCAAGCTGACGTACCCGATCGTGCAGGCCACGCCGCAGGTCTGGAGCGCGTACAAGGTCAACGCGCTGCCGTCGCTGGTGCTCGTCGGTCGCGACGGCAGGATCGCGAAGCGCTTCGGCGGCGAGGCCGATCGCGCGGCCATGCACGCCGCGATCGAAAAGGCGCTGGCGCGGTGACGCTGGCCGCGCTGCTGCTCCTGGCGACGCTGCACTCGCCCGAGGAGTGTGTCGTCGCGAAAAGCGAGATCACGACGACGTACGGGGGCAGGACGTACGCGTTCCGCTTCGCCGATTGCCGCGATGAGTTTCTTACCGATCCGGAGCGCTTCGCGCAACTCTACGACGCGCTGCTCGAGATGCAGGCCGAGGGGCTCGCGGTGGCGAAGCCGCGCGCGGAGTCGCTCGTCCCGAGCTGACCCGGCTGACCGGGCGAAGGCCTGGCGGTTCGGGGAACCGCTTCCGACACGCATCGCTGGGAGGTCTCGCACCGCTGGATCGCCGGGGTGATCGACCGCGCCACTCATCGCACGATCGTGATGCACCGCCTCACGCCGTCACTCAAGGCCGGCGTCGAGTGGAACGCGCTGGAGCAGGAGCTCGGTCTGGTCGCGAACTGGCGCGCTATCTCCGAAACAGACAGACGCCCGGCGCTGATGTTCGGCACCAGCTCCGATCGCATCGGCACGCCCTCCGGCCAGTCGTATTACGCGACGGTCAGCAAGAGTCTCGGCAATCGCATCGCCCCGTACGCGGGCGTGAGTTACAGCGGCCACGCGGACGCGTTTCTCTTCCCGTTCGGCGCGAACGTGGCGCTCACGCCAGCCTGGTCGGCGATGGTGATGAACGACGGCGTGCACACGCATCTCTCGACGACGTACGTGCACAAGAAGCTCGCCATCACACTCCTCGCCGTCGAACGCCGCCACCTCGGCATCACCGTCGGGACGTCGTTCTAAAGGAAAATCGACCGGGAGGCCGGAGGC
This sequence comes from Thermoanaerobaculia bacterium, assembly GCA_036387915.1. GTDB lineage: Bacteria > Acidobacteriota > Thermoanaerobaculia > Gp7-AA8 > Gp7-AA8 > QHVT01. Next base: position 10,425 of record DASVSV010000006.1, on the reverse strand, counting down.
CTCTGGTCGTTCCCTTTAGGTCGTCGTCGTGACGGCGAGCAGGATCACCAGAAGAATCGAAAGAAATCTCCTAACAAACTTTCCTCTTTCACCGGACACAACAGTGCAGCATCCTTGCCGCGATGAAGAAGTGCGACCTCGTCATGAAGGGCGGGATCACCAGCGGCATCGTCTATCCGGGCGCGGTGCTGGAGCTGTCGCGCGACTACGAATTCGCGAACATCGGCGGCACTTCCGCGGGTGCGATCGCGGCCGCGCTCACCGCGGCGGCGGAACTGCGGCGCCAGCGCGGCGGCGGCAGCGCGGGCTTCGACACGCTCGCGAAGATGCCGGCGTGGCTGGCGGAGAACGTCGACGGACGCTCGCGATTGCTGCGCTTCTTCCAGCCGGACGGTGAGACCGCGCGGCTGTTCGACCTCGTGCTCGCGTACATCGAGACGAAGCGTTGGACTGCTGTCGTGCGCGCGTTGCTGCGCGGCTTTCCCGCGTTCGGCAGCATGGCCGCGGCGATCGGCGTCCTGCTGATGGTCGTGGCCGTGCTGGCGGCGGATCACGTCGCCATCGTGATCGTCATCGCCGCGATTGCGATCCTCACCGCCGGTGCGGTCGTGATTGCGTCAGCGGTCGAGGCGCTGGTCTTTGCGAATCGCACGCTGCCGCGGAACGGCTTCGGCATCAGCGAGGGAAACGCGTTGACGGCGTGGCTCGCCGACGAGATCGACCTGGTGGCCGGCGTGACCGGGAAGCCGCTCACGTTCGGCGATCTGCAGGGCGCCGGGCTTAATCTGGAGATGATGACCACCAACCTCACGCACGGGCGGCCGTACCGGTTGCCGCTCGAAGGGAAGAGGTTCTTCTTCGTCGAGGACGAGATGCGCGGCCTCTTCCCGACGCGCATCGTCGACTGGATGATCGCGCATGCGGGAGCACCGAAGCGCGAGCGGTTCTACTCATTGCCGTCCGACGAATTGCCCGTGGTCGTGGCCACGCGGATGAGCCTCAGTTTTCCGCTGCTGCTCAGCGCCGTGCCGCTGTGGGCGGTCGACTTCGGGACGCGTGACGAGGAGAAGCCGTACGAGCGCTGCTGGTTCTCGGATGGCGGCATCACCAGCAACTTCCCGGTGCACTTTTTCGACGCGCCGATTCCGAGCCGGCCGACGTTCGCGATCAACCTCGCGCCGCGCACGCCGCGCTATCACGACCCGGCGCAGCTCACGTACATGCCGCGCACGAACAAAGGCGGCCTGCTGGAATGGTGGACGCCGTTCGCCGACCTGGCCGGGTTCGTATCGGCCATCGTCTCCACGATGCAGAACTGGCGCGACAACATGCTCCTGCGCCTGCCCGGGCAGCGTGACCGCATCGCGCACGTGCTGCTCGACGAGCAGGAGGGCGGCCTCAATCTCTCGATGGACGAGGCCACGATCGCCGACGTCGCCGGCCGCGGCGCGGAAGCAGGACGCAAGCTCCGCGACGACTTCGACTGGCGCAATCACAAATGGGTGCGCTACCTCTCCTTCATGAGCGCGCTCGAAGAAGCGCTGGAGCGATGGGAAGGCGCGTTCGACGAAAGCCGCGAGCTCGTCGAAGGAACGGAGCCGCTCCCGTCGTACCGCGTCTCCGCCACCGAGCACGCCGCGATGTGCGACGCCTCGCTCGCCTTCCTCGCCCACGTCCGCCGCAACTTCGGCTCGCGCCCCTTCCGGCGCGTGAAGAAGCGACCGCGCCCCGAGCCGGTCCTGCGCGCCGTGCCGAAAACGTAGGGCGTGGTTTGTCATCCCGAGCGTGAGTCGAGGGACCTGGGTGGGCGGGGATGCGCAGCGTGTGCGGAAACAAACGGGTGCGTGCCTGTCGCCCGCTACGCGGGCTGGGATGAATGATCGAACCATTCCCCCGGCTGAAAGCCGGGGGCTATTTCCTGAAGCCCGCTACGCGGGCAAGTCAGCCGCGGTAGGCGGCTCCAGAAAATAGCCCCCGGCTTCAGGGCGTGTTGCTCAGCTCCTGTTTCGCGACACGGACGATTTTGGAGTGTCAAAATCGAGCTCTATTGCGCAGCGGCGACGTGTTCGTGGGACGCCTCGCGAATTCTGTGCACCTGGGAAGCGCAGAAATCACTCCGCGTGGGATTGGGCAACAAGCCCTTCAGCCTGGGGTTCGTACGTACCACCTGACGAGCCCGCGTTAGCGGGCGACAGATACGGGAGATTTTTCGAAGCGTGAGTCGAGGGATCTGGGCGGGGATGCGCAGCGTGTCCCGAAGCTCATGCAGCGCGCCCCCACCCGCCCAGGTCCCTCGACTCGACGCTCGGGATGACAGCGGAGTCGTGGGCGGAAACCGTGGCTTGGTCGCGCAACCCTGCCGAGGTATCCTCCTCGCATGGACCCGAAGCAGATCGTCCACTCCGATCCGGAGACGCTCGGCGGCACCCCCGTCTTCGCCGGAACGCGAGTGCCGGTCGATGCCTTGATTGATTTTCTCGAGGGTGGCGACACGATCGAGGACTTTCTCGAGAACTATCCCGGCGTCAGCCGAGAGCAGGTCTTCGCCTTTCTCGAGGAAGCCAGTCGAGCACTGGTCGCAAAGATCGCGTGACGCGCGTTCTTTTCGACGAGAACCTCCCGCGGTTGCTGCGTCGCAGACTCCCTGAATTCGACATCAGGACTGTGCAGGAAGAAGGATGGGGTTCCTTCATGAATGGCGATCTGTTGCGACGCGCCGAAGGGAAATTCGACGTGTTCCTCACCGCCGACCGCAGGCTGCAGTACCAGCAGAAGCTGACGGCGTTCGGCATCGGCGTCGTCGTGATCGTCACGCCACGCCTGCAGCTCGCGATTATCGAACGAGCGGTCGATTCACTGCGCACCGCGATTCAAACCGTACAACCCGGCGAGCTGATTCGGGTGACGATCTCCGCGTAAATCCCTACTCGTCTTTCGCCGCGCGCGCGATCGGTGCGTCCCCTTGCGGGATGGCGACGATCGAGCCGGTGTTGGCGCGGCCGGGGTATTCGTAGAGCTCCGCGCGTTCGCCGGGGTGTTTCTTTACCCACTTCTTCGCGTAGAGATCGCGGTCGGCGGCGTCGAGGAGTTGTTCGAGGGTGGCGTCGGGGATGAGGTCGGAGTGGGCGACGCCGGAGGTCGCGGTGATGTGGAACGTGACGTCGCCGGCGGTCCAGTGCAGCGACTCCATTTCGGCGATGAGGCGGTCCGCGGCGCCGGTGAGGTCTTCGAGATTGAGGTCGACGACGAGGAGCAGGAACTCGTCGCCGCCGTAGCGTGCGATCAGGTCGTTCGCGCGCGTGCGCGACAGAAACAGACCGCCGAGGTCGCGGAGGATGCGGTCGCCGGTGAGGTGGCCGAACGTGTCGTTGACCGGCTTGAAGTCGTCGAGGTCGAGGATGGCCAGGCCGAGAGGGCGGCCGGCGTCGAGATGGCGCTGGGCGAGGTCGAACATGGCGCGGCGCGTGGCGATGCCGGTCAGCTCGTCGCGAGTGGCCAGCGCCTCCCATTCGCGCGCGGCCACTTCGAGGATGCGCTGCCGCGACACGACGCGCTTCGCCGCGACCACCTTGGCGATGACCTCCACTTCCGTGCAGCCCTTGGCCAGAAAATCGTCGTAGCCGATCGTCAGCGCCGCGACTTTCGATTCCACGTCGTCGCGCGACGTCAGCATGACCGCGTACTGATCGCAGAGCTCCGCGTCGGCGCGGACGGCGCGGATGAGATCGAAGCCGTCGATGCGCGGCATCTGGTAGTCGGAGATGAGCAGGTCGAACGGCGACTCGCGCAGCAGCGCCAGCGCGTGCTCGCCGTCCATGGCCGTCTGCACGGCGAAGCCGAGGCGGCGCATCAGCTGGGTGAGCCAGGCCCGGAAGTTCTCGTCGTCGTCGACGAGCAGCACCCGCACCGACGGCTGATCGACCGGGTTGTCGTGGTCCAGACGGCGGCGCGTGGGAGGGGTCAGCATCTTGAGGAAGCTCGTCCGGCAGCGTTCAAGTTGTAAGCCAAACGCGGCAAACCCCGTGACGCGGATCACAACGCGCGGAACCCCGTCTCCTCCACCGCGTCGCGATTGCGGTCCAGGCGCGTCACGATCCAGTTTCCGCAGCGGCGCTCGATCTCCACGACCACCGACGCCCACATCGAGTCGGTCAGATTCTCGGCCCAGCGGAAGCGCAGGCCGTCCCAATGCGTGGCCTCGATGCCCTGCGCGCGCAGGTGCTCTTCCGCCATCTCGATGAGCTCGGGGCCGCCTTTGTGGTCGCAGGGCACGCGCATATGCTATCGCGCTCAATGAACGACATTCATTCCTTCGCGCGGCCCGATCAGGCCGCGGTCCGTCATCTCGCGCTCGAGCTCACCGTCGACTTCGAACGCCGTTGGCTGCACGGGTCGGCGACGCTGCACGTCGACGTGGCGCCGGGCGCGCGCGAGCTGGTGCTCGACACGAACGGACTCACCGTCGATCGCGTCACCCTCGACGACGGCACGTTCGCCGCCTTTGTCATCGGCGACACCAAGCCGCCCCTCGGCGCACCGCTGACGATCCCGGTGAATGCCGATACGAAATCCGTGACCATCCACTACGCGTCGGCGCCCGACGCGGCGGCGGTGCAATGGCTCTCGCCCGAGCAGACCGCGGGAGGCAAGCATCCGTTCGTCTTCACGCAGTCGCAGGCCATCCTGGCGCGGACGTGGGTGCCGTGTCAGGACTCGCCCGGGATCCGCATGACGTACGAGGCGACCATCCGCGTGCCGAAGGGACTGATGGCCATCATGAGCGCGGAGAACTCGACCGAAGTCAGCGCGGACGGCGTCTATCACTTCCGCATGCCGCGGCCGATTCCGTCGTACCTGCTCGCGCTCGCGGCGGGCGATCTCGAGTTCCGTTCGCTCAGCCACAACAGCGGCGTCTGGGCGGAGAAGCCGATGATCGAAGCGTCGGCGTACGAGCTCGCGGACACGCCGCGCATGATCGAGGCCGCGGAGAAGCTGTACGGACCCTATCGCTGGGGCCAGTACGACGTGCTGGTGCTGCCGCCGAGCTTTCCCTTCGGCGGGATGGAGAATCCGCGGCTCACGTTCGCGACGCCGACCATCCTCGCGGGCGACCGCTCGCTGGTGAACCTGGTCGCGCACGAGCTCGCGCATTCGTGGTCGGGCAACCTCGTCACCAACGCGACGTGGAACGACTTCTGGCTGAACGAGGGATTCACGGTCTACTTCGAGCGCCGCATCATGGAGGAGGTCTCCGGACGCGATTACTCCGAGATGCTGGCCCTCCTCGGACGCCAGGACCTGGAGGCCACCGTGGCCGAGCTGCCCGAGCGCGACACGCATCTCTATCTCGATCTCACCGGCCGCGATCCGGACGAAGCGGCGACGCGATTGCCGTACGAGAAAGGCTACTTCCTGCTGCGCCTGATCGAGGAGCAGGCCGGCCGCGCGCCGTGGGACGCGTTCCTGCGCGATTACTTCGACCGCCACGCGTTCCAGTCGATGACCACCACCGGGTTCGTGCAAGAGCTGCGACAGGCGTTTCCCGAGCTGGGCGTGGACGTCAATGTGTGGATCAACGGTCCGGGCATTCCGGACAACGCGCCGGTGGTGCGGTCGGATGCGTTCGAGAAGGTCGAAGAGCAGGTGCGTGCGTTCGAGAAGGGGACGCCGGCCGCGCAGCTTGCGACGAAGGAGTGGTCGACGCACGAGTGGATCCACTTCCTCCGCCACCTCCCGAAGTCCCTCACGCTCGCGGAACTGACGGACCTCGACGCGGCCCTCGGCCTCACCGGCAGCGGCAACTCCGAGATCCTGCACGAGTGGCTGCTGCAGGCCATTGATCACAAATACGAGCCCGCGTACGCCGCGCTGGAACGTTTCCTCCTCCGCCAGGGACGCCGCAAGTTCCTCAAGCCGCTCTACCAGAAACTCGCCGAAACACCGGACGGCTTCGCCCGCGCCCGCGCCATCTACGCGAAAGCGCGCCCGATGTACCACTCGGTGTCGTATCGGACGATCGACCAGATTCTGGGTTGGGTCTAGGAGCAATGGTGTTCGGTAACGCGCGGATCAATGCCCCCGGCTTCCAGCCGGGGGAACACACGGCCCACCTATCCAGCCCGCGGTAGCGGGCGACAGATCACGCCCACAGGTATTTCTCGTCCGTGAAATCCCGAGCGCGTTCAACAGGCGAACGGTGATCTGTCGCCCGCTACACGGGCTGGAACCAAGGACACGCTTGTTCCCCCGGCTGGAAGCCGGGGGCTATTCTCTTTCAGCGTGCTACGCACGCGATCGAGTACACCCGACTTTCCTTGACTGAAGGTCATGCGTTTGCGTGCGGCGGGGAGCGAGCGGCTTTGGTGTGGGCGGGCGGCGGCTTCGCACGGGTACACCAAAGCGGCGACTCATTTCATTCGCCGCCGCACTCCTGAAACCTACACCGAGTCGGTGAGGTTTACGCCGAGGCGGCGTTTGAGGAAGGCGCGGAGGGGGCGGCTGTGCTCGCGGCCCCAGTCGTAGAGGCGTTTGGCGCGGGGGTGGGTCTCGATGTAGTAGATCGCGCGGCGTTTGCCGACCAGCTCGCGCTTGCGGACCTCGTCCATCTTCGCGCCCAGCTCCGCGTAGAACTGGCCGTCTTCGCGGAAGTACATGTTCTTGAGCCAGCAGAGGCCGTCCGTCACGCACTGTTCCTTGAGGATCTTGAAGCGCTTCGGCGTGTAGGGGGCCTTGTTCTTCATCACCATCACTTCGCGCATCTCGTCGCGCATTTTGGTGAAGTTCGGGCCGTTCCAGTGTTCGGTGAAGGTCTGGCCGTCATGGATGTTGCCGAGCGGCTTGACGGTCGGATTGAGGAGCAGGCAGCAGGGACGGATGTCGCCGTTGCCGGTGATGGCGGCGGTGTACCAGGCGAAGAAGCAGCCGCCGTTCTCGTTCTTGAACTCGGGCGACTGCGGGTAGGCGTTGTGGGCGGGCGTGCCGACGCGGTCGCGCACGACCCACAGCATCTCGTTCCACCCTTCCACGGCGAAGTCGATCTGCAGCATGCCGCGATCCTTGTCGCGGCGGAGGATCTCCTCGATGAGCGGCATGGCCGCGTCGCGGTCGCTCTTCTCGAGCAGCACGTTCTGGTCGATGCGCTCCATCGGGATCTCGAGCACGGCGTTGATGCCGACGCGGTCGGGCGAGAGGTCGGCGCCGAGCTCGTACATGTCGACGAGGCGGTGCACGTTGGTCTTGTCGATGAGGAACTGCACCACGATCGACGGGAAGATCGAGTCGCCGCGCACCGCGATGAGGTTGCGGATGTTCGCCAGCACTTTGTCGAACAGGGCCGGCTTGACCTGCATCATGCGCGCGTAGTCGCCGGCGTCGGCGGCGTTGAGCGAGAAGATGACCTCGCGCGCCTTCCCCTCGACGAGCCGCTTCGCCACTTCGGTCGTCAGGGCGACGCCGTTCGTGGTCAGGTTGTCGATGATGACGTTCTTGGCCGCGAGGTAGTCCATGACATTGAGCACGTCGCGGTGGAAGAGCGGATCGCCGCCGCCGGAGAGGCGGACGGATTTGAGGCCGCCCTCGACCAGCTCGTCGACGAGGTCGGTCAGCTTCGGGAGTGGGATCGACTCTTTGGTGCGCAGGTCCTGCTGGTTGCAGAAGTAGCAGGCCACGTTGCAGCGGTCGGTGAGGTCGAGCTCGACATGCACCGGCCCCTTCGTCGGCCGGTTGGCCGCGATCGCTTCGATGATCTCGCGCTTCCGCTCGCGCGACACTTCCGCCCAGCCGTGAGTTCCCCGCATTGTTTGGCCTCTCAGTTTATCCCGCGCGGAGACGCGGGATCTCCGGAGCCCTCTGGACGCTCGTTCCACGGGCGCTGCTCTTCCGGACGAACAGCCAAACGGCGTATGTAGCGGCTTACTTCCCCAGTTTCGCGCTTGTGGGTTCGTCCTGCAGGGGCTCCCGAGATCCTTCGCTCCGCTCAGGATTGAGGAGCTACTCGTACCGGAGTGCGTCGATCGGATCCAGCCGCGCCGCTTTGCGGGCGGGGTAGAACCCGAAGAAGATGCCGATGGTGGCGGCGACGGCGAAGGCGACGATGATGGCCATCGGGCTGACCACGATCGGCCATTTGGCCAGGCGGGCGAAGGCGGTGGCCACGCCGACGCCGAGGAGGATTCCGATCAGGCCGCCGAAGACCGAGAGCACGATGGCCTCGAAGAGGAACTGCAGCAGCACGTGGCGGCCGCGCGCGCCGATGGCCATGCGGATGCCGATCTCTCTCGTGCGCTCCGTCACGCTGACCAGCATGATGTTCATGATGCCGATGCCGCCGACGAAGAGCGAGACGATGGCGATGCCGAGGAGCAGGTTGCGCATCAGGCCGACCTGCTGCTGGTTGGCCTGCGCGATCTCTTCCTGCGAGCGCATCATGAAATCGGCGTCGCCGCCGGGCGGGATGCGGTGGCGCTGGCGCAGCAGCGCGTCGATCTGATCCTGCGCCTCGCCGACCTGTTCGGCCGACGCGGCCGAGACCATGATCATGCCGATGCGCGAGCCCTGTCCCTGCAGGCGCTTCTGCACGGTGGTGAAGGGGGCAACGATGACGTCGTCCTGATCGCTGCCCATCATGTTGCCGCCCTTCTTCTCCAGGACGCCGACGACTTTGAAGGGCACGTTCTTGATGCGCAGTGTCGAGCCGACCGCATCACCGGCGGGGAAGAGGTTGTCGGCCACGGTCTTGCCGAGCACCGCCACCTTCGCTCCCGACTTGACGTCCTGGTCGGTGAAGAAGCCGCCTTCCTCGACGTTCCACGAGCGGATGAACGGCCAGTCCACGCCGACGCCGAAGATCTGCGTCGACCAGTTCAGCTCCGAGGCCACGACTTGGGCGGCGGTGCGATTCTGCGGCGACACATACGCAACGGCCGGCGCCTCGCGGCGAATGGCCTCGGCGTCCTCTTCGGTCAGGTTCGACTGTCCGGTGAAGATGCGCGCGCCGCCCTGCGTCGCGGCGCCGGGCATGATCATGATGTAGTTCGAGCCGAGGGAGTTGATCATCTCGGAGACCGACTGCGCGACGCCGGCACCGATCGCGACGGACACGATCACGCACGCGACCCCGATGACCACGCCGAGGGCGGTGAGCAGCGAGCGCATTTTGTTCCGCTGGATCGACTTCAATCCGACGATGGTGATGTTGCCGAGGCGGGTCAGGGAGTTGCGCATGGTGTTTTCAGCTTTTATGAGTTTATCCCGCGCGTAGACGCGGGATCTTTGGTGCCGCCGGATCCAGCATGCCCGCGAGCACAGACCCTGCCGGTATCACCGGAGATCCCGCGTCTACGCGCGGGATAAAATCGATAGCTCATCGTTTAACGGGTGCCACGGGCGCGGCAATCCCCTGCCGCTCCACGCGGTGCTGCTCGATGCGTTCATCCTGTTGAATGAGTCCATCGCGTACGTGCACGATGCGTTTCGCGTGCTGGGCGATGTCGGGCTCGTGCGTGATCAGCACGACCGTCTTTCCCTCGTCGTTGAGGTCCTGGAAGATGCCCATGATCTCGACCGACGTGCGCGAGTCGAGGTTGCCGGTCGGCTCGTCGGCGAGCAGGAGCGCCGGACTGGTGACCAGGGCGCGGGCGATGGCCACGCGCTGCTGCTGGCCGCCGGAAAGTTGCGACGGATGATTGCCTTCGCGTCCCGCCAGTCCGACGCGATGCAGCGCCTCGCGCGCGGCTTCCTTCCGTTGCGAGCGGGTCAGAGTCACGTCGGCGTAGAGCAGCGGCAGCTCGACGTTCTCCAGTGACGACGTGCGAGCGAGCAGGTTGAAGGACTGGAAGACGAAGCCGATCTTGGCGTTGCGAATGATGGCGCGCTGATCGCGGCTGAGCGCCGAGACGTCGCTGCCGTCGAGGACGTACGAGCCGCTGGTGGGGCGGTCGAGGCAACCGATGATGTTCATCAGCGTCGACTTGCCCGAGCCCGACGGACCCATGATGGCCACGAAGTCTCCCTCGTCGATGCGGAGGTCGACGCCGTCGAGCGCGCGCACTTCGACCTCACCGAGTTTGTAGACCTTGACCAGGTTTGTGATCTCAATGACGGTGCGGGTCACGCGCGCGCTCCTCTTCGGCGCATTTGCCCAGGGTTTGTCATCCTGAGCCCTTCGACTGCGCTCAGGGCAGGCTTCCGTCGAGGGACCTGGGTGGTTGGGGGCGCGCAGCTCGTGGCCCAGGCGTGGCGCCACCCGCCCCCCAGGTCCCTCGACTCACGCTCGGGATGACAGCACAATGGCCTTAACTTAGCGCAATTTGCACGACCCCTCACCCGCCCTTCGGGCACCCTCTCCCCGCTCACCGCGGGGAGAGGGGCAACAAACATGGCTCTCGCCAGACGCTCCATTTGTTGCCCTTCTCCCCTCGTGAGGGG
>DASVSV010000005.1:0-10200 GCA_036387915.1 Thermoanaerobaculia bacterium | reverse complement strand
TGGCCATGGGCACGATGGCCGCGCTCATCACCACGCTCTACCTGGGCGGCTGGGACATTCCCTGGTACAACGAGCCGGCCACGTTCCTCGGGTTCCTGCTCTCGTTCCTGGCGTTCATGGCCAAGTGGTCCTTCATCATGTTCTTCTTCGTCTGGATCCGCTGGACGATCCCACGCCTCAAGTACGACATCCTGATGCGCATCGGCTGGAAGTTCTTCCTGCCGATGGCCATCCTGAACATTCTGATCGTGGCCGCGTTCGTCGCGGCGAGGTGGATCTGATGCCTCACTTCATCCTGAGCGCAGCGAAGGATCAACGGAGCCCTCTCGCAAAAGGCTCAATCGGCATGGAGGCTCCATCGACTCTTCGCTTCGCTCAGAGTTGAGAAGAACCTATGGGTGAATTCATCGTCTTCTTCGTCTTCGCCGCCATCGCCGTGATCTTCGCGCTGGTGGTCGTGCTGCACCGTAACCCGGTGGTCGGCGCGCTGTCGCTGGTGGCGTCGTTCTTCGCCCTGGCGGTGATGTACGTCCTGCTCGAGGCGCCGTTCCTGGCCGCGCTGCAGGTGATCGTCTACGCCGGCGCGATCATGGTGCTGTTCCTCTTCGTGATCATGCTGCTCAACCTGCAGCACGTCGACGAGCCGCCCACGCGTCCCATCCAGCAGTTCCTCGGCTACACGACCTGCGCCGCGTTCGGCATCGCGCTGGTCTACTTCATCCTGAAATACGCGGTGCTGGGGCCGCCCACCGCCGAGTTCCGCGCCAGCGCTTACCAGATCGGCATGGCCATGTTCGAGTCGTACGTCTTCCCGTTCGAGATGGTGTCGATCCTGTTGCTCTCGGCCATCGTCGGCTCGCTGCTGCTCAGCGGCCGCGCGGTCGGGACGCGGGCCAGCATCGGCACCGAACAGTCGAAGCTGCCGGCCTCCGAGTCAGGAGCGAACCTGCGATGATCCCGACGCACTGGTTCCTGATCCTCAGCGCGATCCTCTTCACCATCGGCGTGGTGGGCGTGCTCACCCGCCGCAACGGCATCACCATCTTCATGTCCATCGAGCTGATGGTGAACGCGGTGAACCTGACCTTCCTCGCCTACGCCAAACAGTTCGGCCAGACACACGGCCTGATCTTCGTCTTTTTCATCATGGCCATCGCCGCCGCCGAAGCCGCCGTCGGCCTGGCCATCTTCATCTCGCTGTTCCACCACCGAGACACGATCGACGTGGATGAAGCCAATCTGATGCATTGGTAGTGAATCGGGAGGAAAGAGAAAAGAGGAAAGAGAAAAGAGGGCCCCCGCCCCACGGCGACGTCAGCCTTACCTTTCCTCTTTTCTCTTTCCTCCCGAGTACGGCACAACAGTCGCAATATTGTTCAGGCAGGAGCCTGAACATGGATAAAACCGAAAAGCTCATTGACTGGGAAGAGAACGAACGGAAGGACCGCAACCGCAACGGTCTGAGCGATGACATCGAGCCGCCTGCCGTCGATATTTCGGCCAGCGCCGCGAACCTCGCTCACCGGCTGAACGAAGACTCTCTCGCCGATCCCACGATCACGGGGGGCGACGTCGACGCGCAGTGGGAAGGGGCGCAGTTCTCCGGGGACGAAGCGGCCGTGAGCAGCATGACCACGCCGGAGCAGAACGTGGTCGACGACATCGGTCGGGCCATGGGAGTGACGTATCAGGACAACGAAGAGCTGAAGTTCGGAGAAAAAGAGCGCAGCCGCGATCACAAGCGGTGGGAGCTCGATCCTGCGTCGTCGGAAGACTACCAGGACCGCATTCGTAACGAAGACTAGGCGCGCGGGGCTCTCCTCGCGGCCACGTGAGGAGATCTAGGGATGAGGGATGAGGTACGAGGTACGAGTGGGCCGCTCCGCGGAGCGCCTCGTGCCTCATGCCTCGTCCCTCATGCCTGACGCGCATGCTAAACACCCTCTGGCTCATCCCCATCGCCCCCTTCGTGGGCTTCCTCCTGAACGGCCTGTTCGGGAAGCGCGCGGGCAAGGGATTCGTCACCGCCGTGGCCCTCCTCGGCTCGCTCTCCGCGGCCGTCCTCGGCACCATGGCCGTGGTCGAGTACAACGCCGCCTATCACCACGGCGAGCGCCACCTCAACGTCGTCTACGAGTGGTTCAACTCGGGCGGCATCGGCGCCGACATCGCCTTCCAGCTCGATCCCCTCTCCATCGTCATGCTCATGGTCGTGACCTGGATCGGCTTCCTCATCCACGTCTACTCCATCGGCTACATGCATCACGAAGAGGGCTACTGGCGCTACTTCGCCTACCTCAACCTGTTCCTCGCCGCCATGCTGATCCTGATCCTCGGGAGCAGCTACCTGTTCATGTTCGTGGGATGGGAAGGCGTCGGACTCTGCTCCTACCTGCTGATCGGCTTCTACTACCAGACGGATTACGCCCCCGCGGCCGGCAAGAAAGCGTTCGTCGTCAACCGCATCGGCGACTTCGGCTTCCTCGTGGCCATGTTCCTGATGTTCGCCTACATGGGCAGCGTCGATTTCGCGAAAGTGCAGCAGGTCGCGGCCGCGGGCGGCATCGCCACGGGCGTGATTACCACGATCTGCCTGCTGCTCTTCCTCGGCGCGGCCGGCAAGTCCGCGCAGCTCCCGCTCTACGTCTGGCTCCCCGACGCGATGGCCGGTCCGACGCCCGTCTCCGCGCTCATCCACGCCGCGACGATGGTCACCGCCGGCGTCTACATGGTGGCGCGCTCGAACGTGCTCTACCGCCTCTCGCCGACCGCGATGATGGTCGTCGCGATCGTCGGCGCATTGACCGCGCTCTTCGCCGCCACGATCGGCCTGCGCCAGTTCGACATCAAGAAAGTGCTGGCCTACTCCACCGTCTCGCAGCTCGGCTTCATGTTCATCGGCGTGGGCGTCGGCGCGTTCAGCGCCGGTGTGTTCCACCTGGTCACGCACGCGTTCTTCAAGGCCTGCCTCTTCCTCGGCTCAGGCTCGGTCATTCACGCCATGAGCGGCGAGCAGGACGTGCGCAACATGGGCGGCCTGAAGTCGAAGATCCCGCAGACGTACCTGACGTTCCTCATCGCCACGATCGCCATCGCCGGCTTCCCGCCGCTCTCCGGCTTCTTCTCCAAGGACGAGATCCTCGCCTCGGCCTGGGTCACACCGTACTTTCCCGGCGTCGGCAAACTGATCTACATCCTCGGGACCATCGCCGCGTTCTGCACGTCGTTCTACATGTACCGGCTGGTCTACCTGACGTTCTTCGGCAAGTTCCGAGGGACGCACGAGCAGGAGCATCACCTGCACGAGTCGCCGGCCACGATGACGATCCCGCTCTGGATCCTGGCCGCGCTCTCCGTCTTCGGCGGCCTCCTCGGGCTGCCGCACGTGATCGGCCACAATTTCCTCGCCGAATGGCTGCACCCGATCATCCCGGAAGTGGCCGGCACGCACGGTGAGCTCCACATCGCCTCGTCCGTCGAGTGGCTGGTGATGGGGCTATCGACGCTGATCGCCATCGCCGGCTGGTTCTTCGCCATGCGGCTCTACCGCGATCGCGGCACCGCCTCCGACGTCGCCTTCGAAAACCGTTCGCCGGGCCTGGCCCGCGCGATCGAGAACAAGTGGTACGTCGACGAGTTGTACGGCGCGACCATCGTCCGTCCGCTGGCCGGCATCTCGCGCTTCTTCTGGAAGGGCGTCGACGCGCTGATCGACGGCATCGCCGCGATGCTCGGCTACGTGGTGCGCGGCTTCGGCGAGATCATGCGCTTCTTCCAGACCGGCAACGTCCGCAACTACGCGCTGATGTTCTTCATCGGCGTGCTCGTGTTCGTCGCATTCTTCGTTTAAGGGAACCTGATGCCGCTATTGAGCACTTTTCTCTGGTTGCCGCTCGCGGGAGCGATCCTGCTGGCCTTCTTCCCGCGCGCCGCGGCCGGTGCCGTCAAGGCCTTCGGCCTGGCCGTCTCGGTGATCACGTTCGTGGTCTCGCTCGGCGTGCTGCGCGGCTGGGAGAACCAGGCCGGCATGCAGTTCGTCGAGAGTCTCGACTGGATTCCGCAGTGGGGCATCCGCTACTCACTCGGCATCGACGGCATCTCGCTCTGGCTGGTCCTGCTGACCACCTTCCTCACCCCGCTGGTCTTCCTTGCCGGCTGGAACTCGATCCACAAGCACCCGAAGGAGTACGTCATCTCCTTCCTGGTGATGGAGACGGCCATGATCGGCGCGTTCCTGGCCACCGACCTGCTGCTCTTCTACATCTTCTTCGAGCTGATGCTCCTGCCGATGTACCTGGTCATCGGCGTCTGGGGCGGCGCGAACCGCATCTACGCGGCGATCAAGTTCTTCCTCTTCACCATCGCCGGCTCGCTGCTGATGCTTCTCGGCATCATCTACTTCGTCTTCCAGAACTATCACCAGACCGGCCTGCCGACGTTCGCCGTCGAGGAGCTCTACGGCACGCAGCTCACCGCGACCGCGCAACTGCTGCTCTTCTTCGCCTTCACCCTGGCCTTCGCCATCAAGGTGCCGCTCTTCCCGCTGCACACGTGGCTCCCTGACGCGCACGTCGAGGCGCCGACCGGCGGCTCGATCATCCTGGCCGGCGTGATGCTGAAGATGGGGACGTACGGCTTCCTCCGCTTCGTCCTTCCCTTCTTCCCCGAGGCCTCGGCGCGGTGGGCGAATCTGATGATTGCGCTGAGCGTGATCGGGATCATCTACGGCGCGCTCGTGGCCTGGGTGCAGCCGGACATGAAGAAGCTCGTCGCCTACTCGTCGGTCTCCCACCTCGGCTTCTGCGTCCTCGGCATCTTCGCCATGACCCAGACCGCCATCGAAGGCTCGATCCTGCAGATGGTCAACCACGGCCTCTCGACCGGCGCGCTCTTCCTCCTCGTCGGCGTGGTCTACGAGCGCCGCCACACGCGCCTGCTGGCCGATTACGGCGGCATCGGACGGACGATGCCGATCTACACGATCTTCTTCGTCATCGCCGTCCTCTCCTCGGTCGGACTGCCGGGCCTGAACGGCTTCATCGGCGAGTTCCTGATCCTGGCCGGCTCGTTCCAGACGCACCCCGTGGCCGCGACCATCGCCGCGAGCGGCGTCATCCTCGCCGCGATCTACCTGCTCTGGCTCGTCCAGCGCGTCTTCTTCGGCCCCATCACCAACGAAGCAAACCGCAACATCCCCGACATCGCCTGGAACGAGGTGGCCGCCATGATCCCGCTGGTCATCTTCATGGTCTGGATCGGCGTTCACCCCAACACCTTCCTCAAGAAGATGGAGCCCTCGGTGAAGCATCTGATGGCGAGGGTGAATGGGGAAGCCGGTGGTGAAGTGATGATGGCGAAGAGTAGTTCCTCGGTCTCCTCGGGTTCCTCGGAGTTCCTCGGAGCTCCGCGGGGAGCTGAGTGGACGCCCCCCGAGGAACCCCGAGGAACCGAGGAACTCCGAGGAACCGGCGGGCCGGGGGTGCAGCAGTGAACCTCCAGCCCCTCCTCGAGCCCGGCTACTACCTGGCCATCCTCCCTGAGCTCGTGCTCTGCGCGGGCGGGATGCTGCTCATCCTCTTCGACGCCTTTGCGCCGCGCGCAAAAGGCGCGCTTGGGCCGCTCGCGCTGATGATCTTCCTGGCCGCGGCCTGGTCTGAGAACTTCTTCCGTGAGTCGGCGGTCTTCTTCGGCGGCACGTACGAGATCAGTCCGATCACGAAGCTGTTCGACCTGACCTTCCTCCTCGCCGGGATGCTGGCCATTCTCTTCGCGCGCGACTATCTCGATCGCGAAGGCATCGAAGGGGGCGAGTTCTACGCGCTGCTGGCGTGGGGCACGGTGGGCATGATGATGATGGCCAAGGGGCTCGACCTCCTGATCATCGTCCTCGGCCTGGAGATCCTCTCCATCTGCATCTTCGTCCTCCTCGGCTACCACCGCCGCCTGGCGGTGTCGAACGAGGCCAGTCTCAAATACTTCCTGATGGGCGCGTTCGCCACGGGCTTCATCCTCTACGGGGCGGCGCTCTTCTACGGCGCCACGCAGTCGACGAACATCACCGTCATGGCCCGCTGGTTCGCCGGCAACGAGGCGACGCCGCTGCTGACCGTCGCCTTCATCCTGATGATGTCCGGCTTCGGCTTCAAGCTCGCCCTGGCGCCGTTCCATCCGTGGGCGCCGGACGTCTACCAGGGCGCGCCGACGCCGGTCGCCGGCTGGCTCTCCGTCGCACCGAAGGCCGCCACCCTGATCGCGCTGGTGCGCCTCTTCGACGCCATGGGTCCGGTGCTGCCGAAGGTGAACTGGATGAACATGGTCGCGGCGCTGGCCATCCTCTCGATGATCGTCGGCAACGCCGTGGCCATCGTGCAGCGTGACCTCAAGCGCATGCTGGCCTACTCCGGCATCGCCCACGTCGGCTACATGATGATCGCCATGCTCACCGTGCGCGACGACAGTGTGGCCGCGGTGGCGGTCTACACGATCGTCTACGCATTCATGAACATCGGCGCGTTCGGCGTCGTGTCGCTGCTGATCAAGAATCAGAACGACCCGCAGACGCTGGACGACATCGCCGGTCTCGGCTTCCGCAAGAAGTTCTACGGCTTCGCGCTGGCCCTCTGCATGTTCTCGCTCTCCGGACTGCCGCCGACGGCCGGCTTCATCTCGAAGTTCTACATCTTCAAAACGGCCATCGAGTCGGGACACATCACCGTCGCCCTGATCGGCATTCTGACCAGCATCGTCTCGGTCTATTACTACCTGCGCGTCGTCTACTATCTCTACATGAAAGAGCCGGCCGAGGCGGACATCGTGCCGACGCACGGCGGAGTGTTCGCCGCCGGCGCGCTGATGATCGCCGTGGTGGGCATCATCGCCATCGGTCTCTATCCGTCGCCGCTGTTCCAGGCGGCCGGCAACGCGGCGCGCGTGCTGTTGCAGCAATGACCCCGAATGCATGTCCTCGAATGAACGTGAACCCATCTCGGAGCTGACCACCGGCCGGTTGTCGGTCTACCTGCGCTGCCTCACGTTCCTCGAGTCGCAGGGGCAGAAGACCGTTTCCTCGCACGAGATGGCCACACGGTTCCATCTCAACTCCGCGCAGATCCGCAAGGACCTGGCCTGCTTCGGGGAGTTCGGCACGCGCGGCGTCGGCTACGACGTCTCCCGCCTCAAGTCCCAGCTCGTCGAGACCCTGGGCATCGACCGCACCCGCAGCGTGGTCATCGTCGGCGCCGGCAACCTCGGCATGGCGCTCGCCGATTACGCCGGCTTCAACTCGAACGGATTCCACATCGTGGCCATGGTCGACAGCGATCCGTCCAAGACCGGCCGCACCTCGCGCGAGGGCATCCCCGTCCACCCGTGGGACCACCTCCGGGACATCGTCCGCCGCAACCGCGTCGACATCGGCATCATCGCCGTCCCGGCCGAGGGGGCGCAGACGGTCTACGACGCCCTCACCGACGCCGGCCTCCACGCCATCCTCAACTTCGCCCCCATCCAGCTCAAAGTCCGCGACCGCGTGAAGGTCAAAAGCGTCGACCTCCGCATCAACCTCGAGTCCCTCTCGTTCTACCTGAAGAACGTCGAAGACGGCGTGGTGAGCTGACCTCGGGACGCTGCTACGCCAGCGGTCACGTCGGCGTCTGCCCGGCCGCCGGGCGATCCGCCCGGCCGAAAACGCGCAGGATTCGCTCGCGCCACCTCGGCCGTCGCATCGCCGCTTCCCACGCCGGGTCCCAGTGGCGGAAGGTCGCGGCGTCGCGGGCCCCCATGATCCCGAGCCGGCGCCGCCCGTAAGTCGTGGACCGATCGAAGATCAGTCGCGCATGCGGGAAGCCGCACGACGCGAGCATTGCCCGGAGGGGGCGCTCCCCCGTCGGCAGCCACGCCAGTCCGTGCACCCCTGACATCACCTCGACGGTGCTTTCCGGGCTCAGCACGAGGCCGTCGATCCGTGAGGGAAGGACGTCCGTGTTGACGATGATCAGCTCGCGCGTCAGATCCGCTGCGATCCTCAGCCCTGCGACCGGATCCGGGAGGTGATAGAGGATGCCGGAGAAGATCGTGATGTCGAACGGTTCGAGCGAGAGCTGCGGCAGCGTCATCAGGTCGCGAACCGCGAACTCGATGTTCTCGCTGGGAAGGTAGCGGCTGAGAAAGCGCGCCTGCCGGATCCAGTGCTCGCGTACGTCGAACCCGAAACTGCGGCCGGCACCGTTCCGCGCCGCCTCGAAGAGGTAAGCGCCGGCATTACAGGCGCAGTCGAGCATCGATCGTCCGGCCAGGCCGCCGGGAAAGACAGCCTCGAGCATCTTCGCCACGAAATGTGCCGGGATCACACTCGGCGTCCCGAGCTCGGGCGGATACGTCCCCGCTGGAACGGGCGCGCCGGTTCGGACGCCGGGCGCGATCTCGATGTCGTAATGCCAGGGGCCGAGGCGAAGGATTTCCGCGCGCAATTCTGCGTCGCTCACTGTGGTGGAAGCCGTCATGCGCGCATGCTAATGCTTCCCGGCGCGCAGCGTCCGCGCAGGAACGAACCGCCTGCGATAGAGTCGGCGCCATGAAGATGAATCGCAAAGCATCAGCGCAGTGGAACGGCGGACTCAAAGACGGCAAAGGCACCATCTCGACGGACAGCGGAGTGCTGCGCGACACGCAGTACTCGTTCAGCACCCGCTTCGAAGATGGCGCCGGCACGAACCCCGAAGAACTGATCGCGGCCGCCCACGCCGGCTGCTTCTCCATGGCCCTCTCGGGCCAGCTCACCACCGTCGGCACCCCGCCGGAAAGCATCCGCACCCAGGCCACCGTGACGATGGAGAAACTCGAAGCCGGCTTCACCGTCACCGGCGTCCACCTCGAAGTCACCGCCCGCGTCCCCGGCATCGACCAGTCCGCCTTCGACACCGCCGCCAACAACGCCAAAACCGGCTGCCCGATCTCCCGCCTCCTCAACGCCACTATCACCATGGACGCCAAGCTCGAGTCGTAGTGCAGGAGTGCGGCAGCGAACGAGCTGCCGCTTTGGGAGGGCGGGGGCTCCCCCACCCTTCCCATTAGCCAGCGCCCTCCGGGGCGGTCACGCCAGACGTCGCGGGTTGCTCGACCGGCTCTTGCTGCGGCGTTCCAGGCGCCACCCCGCGGGCCGAGACTCAGTACTCGATTCGGCGCCGTTTGCTTCGTTGTCGCACCTCACCGATATCCCCGCATCGCCTCGTCGCTCCGCCTCGCATCCGACACCGCGGCGCTCACGCGGTCTGTAACGGAATTTAGCGAATGGAGTACTACGCGGACGGCTCTGCTGCCGACTCGTAGAGCTCGCGAACGTCGAGCCGTGCGCCGATCGAAAGTTCTGCGATCGCACCTTCGTGAACGACGGTCGTCCGCCAGCCATCTTCGCCGCGCGACCTGACTTCCACGGAGCGCTCGCGGTGGGACACGAGCACGTACTCACGCAGAGACGGAAACGTTTTGTAGTGCTCGAATTTTTCGCCCGAGTCGTACTCCTCGGTGCTGCGACTCAGGACTTCCACGATCAGCGTCGGATTCGTGATCGCCAGGGAGTCCAGTTCATCGATTTGACGTGGCCCGCAGATGATCGTGACATCGGGGTACGTGGTGAGACCGGTCGGCGTGCGAACACGCAGATCGGAATTGTACGGACGGCACTCGCCGCCGCGGAGTTGAGGGCCCAGCAAGGTAATGGCAGCGGCCGCGAGCGCCGCGTGCTCCGGCGTGCCGCCCGCCATCGCGTAGATCTGGCCGTCGAAAAACTCGTGCCTGACGTTGCTCGACGCCTCGAAGCCGAGATACTCGGCGTACGTGTAATTGAGCTTGTGGACAAGTCCCGGCATCTCTGAGGGATTATTGCATGTGCCGATGCGAGCGGATGCCGCTGCTGCCGCATCGTAGAGCTCGCGAGTGAAGACGGCCGATTCGACCGCAGTCAGCGAAGGCATCGATCCGAATCGCCGCCGGCGTTGATTCCAACCGGCTCAGGCACCGATCCCCATCGGCTGGGAGTCGCGCGGACGGCGTCTTCACGTCCCGGTCGTACCGGCCCGCCTATAGCTGTTCCTGCCGTTTCCCCGCTTCTCCCTCAGCCCCAAGAGAAATGTCCGAGGGGTGCCGATCAGGAGAAAAGGGTTCGTGCGGCGCGATACTAAGAAGAAGGATTCGTCCCGCTAC
>DASVSV010000004.1:0-11721 GCA_036387915.1 Thermoanaerobaculia bacterium | reverse complement strand
GGGGCAACGACGACCAGAAGTCGAAGTACCTGGCCCTGCTCTGCTCCGACACGGTCGGCGCGTATGCGCTCTCCGAGGGCGGATCGGGTTCGGATGCGTTCGCGCTGGCCACTCGCGCCGAGGACAAGGGCGACCACTGGGTGCTGAACGGGCGCAAGCTCTGGATCACCAACGCCGCGGAAGCGGGCGTGTTCATCGTCTTCGCGAACGCGAATCCCGACGCCGGCTACAAGGGCATCACCGCCTTCCTCATCGAGCGCGACTTCCCCGGCTTCCAGGTCGGCAAGAAGGAAGACAAGACCGGCATCCGCGCGTCCTCGACCTGCGAGCTGATCCTCGAAGACTGCGTCGTCCCGAAAGAGAACGTCCTCGGCGAGCCGGGCAAGGGCTACAAGATCGCCATCGAGACGCTGAACGAAGGACGCATCGGCATCGGCGCGCAGATGCTCGGCGTCGCCCGCGGCGCCCTCGAGCACGCCATCGCCTACACCAAGGAGCGCAAGCAGTTCGGCCAGCGCATCTCCGAGTTCCAGGGCGTGCAGTTCCAGATCGCCCAGGCCGCGACGGACCTCGAGGCCGCACGCCTGATGGTCTACAACGCCGCGCGCCTCAAGGACGCCGGCAAGCCGTTCCTCCGCGAGGCCGCCATGGCCAAGCTCTTCTCCTCCCAGGTCGCCGAGAAAGTGACGTCGCTGGCCGTCCAGCTCTATGGCGGCAACGGCTACACGAAGGAGTACCCCGTCGAAAAGTTCTGGCGCGACTCCAAGGTCGGCCAGATCTACGAAGGCACCAGCAACATGCAGCTGGCCACGATCGCCAAGACCATCCTCACGGAGCGTCTGTAAGTCGAACGGATCGCGGCGGTTTGGGAGCGATGTCCTTCAGGTGAGCGCGGCGAACGGTGATCTGTCGCCCGCTACACGGGCTGGAACCAAGGGCACGCTTGGTCCCCCGGCTGGAAGCCGGGGGCTATTTTCTTCCAGCGTGCTACGCACGCGATCGAGTTCACCCGACATTTCCTTACTGAAGGCTGCGCCGTCTCGTCACTTCGTCTTCATCCGCGCGTACAACGTCGACGGGCTGATCTGCAGCCGGCGTGCGGCTTTGCGGACGTTGCCTTCCGTGGCCTTGACCGCGGCGGCGACGTAGGAGGCGATGACGTCGTCGAGGGGACGGATTTCCCACTCCTCGGCGGGCTCGCCGCCGTTCGAGGTCGGCGCGAGCACCTCGGAGGATTCGAGGGAGAGGTCTTCGCTGCGGATCTCGTCCCGGGTGAGGGTGATCAGGGCCCGCTCGAGGACGTTGCGCAGCTCGCGGACGTTGCCGGGCCAGGGGTAGCTCTCCAGCTTCTTGAGGGCCGTCGCGCTGACGCGCGGCGCGGGGCGGCCCATCTCCTTGGCCAGCGGGCGAAGCAGTTCGTGGACGAGCACGGGGATGTCCTCGCGGCGCTCGCGCAGCGGGGGCATGCGCAGGCGGACGACGTTCAGACGGTAATAGAGGTCGCCGCGGAAGCGCCCCGCCGCCACCTCCGCCTGCAGGTCGCGGTTCGTCGCGGCGATGAGGCGGAAGTTCGCGCCGAGGTCGCGGATGCCGCCGACGCGGCGGAAGCGTTTCTCCTCGAGCGCCTTCAGCAGCCGCGCCTGCACCGTGATGTCCATCTCGCCGATCTCGTCGAGGAAGAGCGTCCCGTCGCCGGCGATCTCGAACAGGCCCGGCTTCGTGTTCGTCGCGTTCGTGAACGCGCCCCGCTCGTGGCCGAAGAGCTCCGACTCCAGCAGCTCTTTCGACAGGCCGGCGCAGTTGAGGTCGACGAACGGCGCGCGCGAGCGGAGCGACCGGTTGTGGAGCAGGCGGGCCATGATGCCCTTGCCCGTCCCCGAGTCCCCTTCGATCAGCACTGCCGAGGGGGCGCGGGCGATGTTGCCCAGGATGTCGTTCAGATGAGTGATGGCCGGCGAGACGCCCGGCAGCCGCTCCACATTCGTCTCGCCGCGCCTGAGGGCGAACAGTTCCCGCTGCGTGGCCAGCATCCGCGTGACCTGTTCGAGAGTTGCGCTGAGTGTCCCGAAATCGAACGGCTTCTGGAGAAACGTCTCTGCACCGAGCTTCATCGTCTCGATTACGCCCTCGTGCGTCCCGGCTCCGGACATCATGATCACCGCGGTCGTCTCCGCGTACATCTTGAACTGATGCAACAGTTCGATGCCGGAGGCGTCGGGCAGATTGACGTCCAGCAGGACCACGTCCGGAGAGAACTCGGCGAAGTTGACGATCGCCTCCCGCCCCGTCGAGGCCGTTCGCACTTCCCACTCCTCGTCCAGCAAAACGGCCAGTCCGCTGACGATCTGAGGGTCGTCATCCACGATGAGCACGCGATTTTTGAGCTCCGACATGCGGCGAATCATACACATGTTCGAATACTGAACACAACCGTTCAGGGTGGGAAACGAGCTAAACCCAATACTGTCCATGACTTGAACTGAACTGGCACCGTGGTGCAGCGTTTGGACTAGGTGGCTGCCATGATCATCCTTGCAGCCGCACTCACGCTGGGCATCAACCTCGAGATCGACCTCGGCGCACTCGTACGCCGCCACGAGCGCAACGCGCCCGAGGTGACGTGCGGAATCAAGACGGTCGGTTACCACTTCGCTGGCAAGCCGGGGCAGAAGTTCGGCTATGCCGGCGAGACCTTCACGATCGGGCGCGAAGGCTTCATCGAAGTCATCTCGCTCAAGCGCGTCACCACCTACTCCGTCGACGGCCGCACGCTTCCTCTCGAGGACGGCGTCAGCCCGCTCGACGGCTTCAGCTTCCGCTGGATCACCCTCCCCACCTCATCGACCGAAGGAGAGAAATAACCATGAGCGAGCTCGTACACCGCACCATCCACGACCTCCGCGACGGCCGCGAAAGCTGGCGCGTGCTGCTGCTGCTGAGCGTTCCGGCGTTCGTCGTCGGGATCGCCGCGGGACTGCTGTGAAACAGGTGACGCCGATGCATCGCCACGGACGCGTCACGCTGATCGCTCGCGAGAACGAGAAGCCGGCCATGGACTGGAATCCGGCGTCGCCGCGACGGACGTCGGTCGCCTTCATCGAGTCCGTGACGGCGTTGCGCTACGCGCTCAAGACCGCGGTGACCGAGGTCGGACTCGACATCGGTCGCGTGATCGTCGATCGCGCCGGGGCAGCGGACGACTTTCTCGATCTCCTGACCGCGCTGCCGAAGGAGTTCAACGGGGACGTGCTGATGATCCGGGACGACGGCACCGGGGTCCTGAGCGCGACCGCGCGCGGCGGCGACCGCGTGCTCTACGCGCTGATGGCGTACGACGTCCGCTTCTACCTCGAGGCGCACGACCTTGTGGCCGGCCGCGTGGTGGTGGAGCTGTCCGCATGAGCGCCCGCGAGCACGTCCTGGTGATCGACGACGACCGCAGTGTGGCCGAGGGGCTGGCGCTGCTGCTCGAGCGCGACGGCCGGACGACGATCGTCTGCTCGGACGTCGAGTCGGCGGAGATCATCCTGACGCGCTATCCGGTGACGCAGGTCGTCTCGGACGTGCAGTTCTCCGGCGCGTTCGGATTCGAGGGACTGCACTTTCTCGCACGGATCCGCGCGCAGCGGCCGGAGTGCCGGATCGTCCTGATGACCGGCCACGCCACGGAGACGCTCCGCACCGCCGCCCTCGGCCTCGGCGCCTCGGCGGTGCTGGCCAAGCCGTTCAGCTACGAAGAGCTCGAGGCCGCCCTGGCGTCATCGCATGACGGCGCCGGTGCGTACGAGCTGGTACGCGTCGCACCGATCGAAGACGTGCTGCACGGCGGATTGCTCTCGGCGGCCTTCCAGCCGATCGTCCGCCTCGGCGACACGAGCGTCTTCGCCTTCGAGGCGCTGACCCGCATCCGCGGCAACTGGCCGGGCGGCGGGCCGGCGGAGCTGTTCCAGTACGCGTCCCGCTGCGCGCGCCTCGCGGACCTGAACCTGGCGGCGCTCGAATGCGCCGTCGCGGACGGCAGATGCCTGCCCGACCACGCGGCGCTGTTCATCAACATCGATCCGCTCGTGTTCGAGGGGGGCGAGCTGGCCGCCGCGCTGCGCACCGCCGCGGCACGCGCGGCGTTTCCGCTGTCGCGGATCGTCCTCGAGATCACCGAGCGCTCCGGCTTCGGCGACGACGCGGCGCACTCGCGCACCTTCGACGAACTGCGTGCCGACGGCGTCCGCTTCGCCCTCGACGACCACGGCTCGGCGTACTCGCATCTGTCGATGATCAACGTCATCCGCCCGTCGTTCATCAAGATCAGCCAGTCCTTCGGAACGGGGTTCGAGGAAGACGAAACGCGCGCCCGCATCGTCAAACACGTGGTGTCGCTGGCCCGCGACTTCGGATGCAGCACGGTGCTCGAAGGGATCGAGTCGGCGTCGACGGCGCGCGCCGCGGCCTCCCTCGGGATCGAGCTCGCGCAGGGATATCACTTCGGCAGACCGGACGCGGTGTCGCACTGGCGCGACACGCGGGTGGCGGCGTGAACGGCAGCGTCATGAATCACACGCCCACACGCATTTCGATGATCTTCGCCGCCGTGGCCGCGGCCGTCGCCGGCTGGTACGACTGGCCCCTCGGCGCGGTGGCCATCGCGCTCCTGGCCATCGTCAACGACCGCCTGCTGCGCCGGGTCGAAGAGCTGCAGCAACGCTCGCGGCAATTGACGCTGCTCACGGAGATGAGCGAGCTGCTGCAGCTCAGCACCACGTTCGACGAGGCGGCGGACATCCTGCCGCCGTACGCGCAGCGGCTCTTCCCCGCGTTCGACGGCGCACTCTACGTCGTTGGGACGAGCGCCGGCTCGCTCGAGCGGGCGGCGTCGTGGGGCGACGTCGAGCTCGCGCCGCGTTTCGCCGCGACCGACTGCTGGGCGCTGCGGCGCGCGCATGCGCACGTCATCTCCGCCGACACCACGGAGCTCGCGTGCCGGCACAACAACTTCTCCCCCACCGCCGTGGTGTGCGTGCCGATGCTCGCCGGCGGCGAAGCGATCGGAGTGCTGACGCTGCGTGCGCGAGACCTGACCCGCGTCCACGATGAGATCGAGCTCTTCGCGCGCGCCTTCGCCGACCAGATCGCGCTCGCCCTGGCCAACCTCCGTCTGCAGGAAACGCTGCGCACACGCGCCGTCCGCGACTCGCTCACGGGCCTGTTCAACCGCCGCTGCATGGAGGAGACGCTGCAGCGCGCCTCGCGCGGCGACACCCGCATCGGCGTGATCGTGGCCGACGTCGACCACTTCAAGCAGTACAACGACACCTGGGGCCACGCCGGCGGCGACGCGCTGCTGCAACAGCTCGCGCGGCTGATGCAGCGCGTCTTCGGCGAAGAGGACGTGGTCTGCCGCTTCGGCGGCGACGAGTTCGTGATCGTCATGCCGGACACGAACTTCGACCTGCTTCGCGCGAGCAGCGAGCGTCTGGTCGAAGAGAGCCGCCGCATGCAGGTCCACCTCGACGGCCAGCTCCTCGGCGCGATCACGCTGTCCGCCGGTATCGCCCTCGCCCCCGGCCACGCCACCACCGTGGACGGACTCATCGCCGCCGCCGACCGCGCCCTCTACGCCGCCAAGAGCGGCGGGCGCGATCGGGTCGGCACACCTCCCCACCAGGTAGTCGGGCTGGACGCCGCGTAAAGGAACGAACTTCATGACCATCACTGCCGACTTTCTCCCGACTCTTCCCGCCGGCGCCGGCGCCGATCGCCGCCGCTTCACGCGCGTCAACGTCGGCCAGCCGTTGCCCGCGCTGATCGGACGCGGCTCCGGCACGCTTCTCGATCTCAGCGCGAACGGTGCGCGTATCCGTCACGCGTCGCCGGTGCAGCGCGGCGCGCACGTGCGCGTCACCTTCGAGTGGCGCGGCCAGCGCTTCGAAGCGAACGCCGAGGTGCTGGCCTCGCGCGTCGCGTCCCTCGGCGGAAACACGGAGTTCGAGTCGCGGCTGCGCTTCGTCTCCGTCGCCCGCTCGTCGCACGAAGTGCTCGAGCGCACGCTCACCGATCTGCTGGATCGCGACCTCCGCAAGTGGGTCGCGAATCTCCACGGCTGGAACGACGAACCGGTGGACGAAGAGACGGCGACCTTGCGCTCCGGGTATATTCGCTGCATCTTTATCGGCGGCCGCTGGCAGCAGACGCCGACACGTGACGCCACTCCGCCAGCGGCCGGCTTTACTGTCCCGGAAGGGACATCGCCCGCGGAAATCCGAACCCTCTGCCGCACATGGGAATCCGCTGACGAAGACGGTCGCCGGCTGGTGCGCCTCATCACCGACGCCGTTGTGAAGCAGTAGCCATGACGAAAGTTCATAAGGGCGGAAGGATGGAGCGGTGGTACGGACAAGGAGTCTGGCGCGGCGGCTTCTCGGATGAGAATCGTCGTCGCGGACGATCACCAGATCATCCGCAGAGGTCTTCAACTCATCGTCAGCCGGCGGCCCGGTTGGGTGATTGCAGCGGAGGCGGAGGATACACAGCAGCTCTTCGACCTGCTTCCGCGGGAGGCGTACGACGTGCTGGTGCTCGACCTGCGTCTGCGCAACGCCTCCGCGCTGGAGATCCTGCCGTGGCTTCGCCGCGAGCATCCCTCGCTCCCCATCCTGGTGCTCAGCTCCCAGTCTGAAGAGCACTACGCCGTGGCCGCGCTGCGCGCCGGCGCGCGCGGCTTCATCCAGAAAGACGCCACCGCCGATCAGATCCTCGCTGCGATCGAGCGCGTGGCCGCGGGCCGCACCAGCGTCAGCGATCGCGTTTCGGAGCTGATGGCGCACGAGCTCTCCTCCGGGCATCCGGCCGTCCCGCACGAGCGTCTCTCCCCGCGCGAGCTGGACGTCTTCCTCCGCCTCGCGCGCGGCGAGACGGTCAGCGACATCGCCGCGGCGCTCAACCTCAGCGTCAAGACGGTGAGCACGTTCCGCACGCGCATCCTCGAAAAGACCGGCTTCCGCACGAACGCCGACCTGGTCGCGTACGCGATCCGCGCCAGTCTGCTCTGACGTCCGAACAGTGACAGACCTGTAGGACCCCTCCTACGTTCGTTTGCCGTTCGTCCGATGGCGCGATTCAGGCCTGCCTTCTATCTTTACTTCCGGCGCGCGGGTCCAAACGCGTCAATCGGAAAATTCAATATGACTTCCACTGCCGCCGTGGCATTTCTCGGTGACTTCGCACTCAGTTGCGACTCTCTCGGCACGTTGTTCCGCCGGGCCGTCGCGGTGATCGCGGAGCACGTCGGAACCGACGACGTCGCGATCGGCGAATCGCGCGATGCGGACTTCTCGGTTCCGATTCACGCTGGCGATGTCGACCCGTGGGGCTACGTCACCGTGCGGGCCACGGACGTCGACGCCGATTTTCTGCGCGCCGTCGCGGCGATCCTCGGACAGGCCATCGTCCGCGAGCGCGCCGAGGAGTCGCTCGAGGTACGCATCCGCCAGCAGAGCGCCATCGCGGAGCTGAGCCGCCTGGCCGTCAATCCGATCGACGGACGCACGCTCACCCGCGCCTGCGACCTGATCATCGAGCGCGTCGGCGTCGAGCACTCCCTTTTCTGGGAGCTCGACGTGGCGTCGCAGGAGCTGCGTTTCCGCGCCGGCAACCGCTGGTTTCCCGACTCCCTGCTCACGCTGCCGCTCACCGCGACATCGCAGGGCGCCGAGTGCGTGGCGAGGAACGAGCCGGTGATCGTCGATGACTACGCGAGCGACACGCGCTTCGCGTCGGCGCGCTCGCTGCTCGACGGCGGCGTCTGCAGCGGCGTGGTCGTCCCGGTCGCCAGCGGAAATGGCTGCGCCGGCATCCTCACCGCGCACACGCGTGCGCCGCGTACGTTCACCGACGACGACATCATGTTCATCGAGGCGCTGGCCAACATCCTGGCCGAGGCGCTGGAGCGGGACGGCGCGCGGCAGGAGCTGGCCGCCTCCGAAGACCGCTATCGCGAAGTGGTCGACAGCGCGACCGACATCATCTTCACCATGACGGCCGACGGCCGTCTGCTCACGCTCAATCCGGCGTTCGAGCGCATCACCGGCTATCGGGTCAGCGACTGGATCGGCCGTTCCGTGCACGAGCTGAATCCGGACGCGGAGGCGCTGATCGACCCGGTGCTCATCCGCGGTGCGAGCAGCGGGCCGTTCGTGGCCGAGACGGTCGTCGAGACCCCTCGCGGCACCGTCGCCCTCGAGCTCTCCATGACCGCCCGGACGCACGACGGCGTCGTCGTGGCCATCCACGGCTTCGCGCGCGACGTGACGGAGGCGCGGCATGCCGAGCACGAACGGCGCACGCTGCAGGTGAAGCTCGAGCAGGCCAATCGCATCGCCGGCCTGGGCAAGCTCGCCGCCACCGTGGCCCACGAGTTCAACAACGTCCTGATGGGCATCTCGCCGTTCGTCGACGTCATGCGCCGCGGCAAGAGCGTGGAGACGGCCCTCGAGCACATCAGCCGCGCCGTCGCGCGCGGGCGGCGCATCACGCAGGACATCCTTCGTTTCACGCAGCCCGCCGAGCCGGCCCGCGCCGACCTCCTGCTCGACGGCTGGCTGCGCATGGTGATCGAGGAAGCGCAGCCGATCCTCGCCGCCGGACACACGATCGACCTCGTCACGTGCGGCGAGCCGCTGAACGTGCGCGCCGATGCCGGCCAGCTCCAGCAGGTGTTCACGAACCTGATCCTCAACGCCCGCGACGCCATGCCGGGCGGCGGCCGCGTGACCATCGAGCTGCGACACGAGGACGCTTCCGCGAAGCTCCCCTTCGCGCTCACGGACGCCGATCAGTTCGCACACATCATCCTGCGCGACAACGGCTGCGGCATGAACGACGAGATGCTGCGCCACGCGTTCGAGCCGCTCTTCACCACCAAACGCAATGGCACCGGCCTCGGCCTGCCGGTCGTGCTGCAGGTCGTCCAGAAGCACGGCGGCGAGCTGTTCGTCGAGAGCACGCTCGGCGTCGGCACCACGTTCCACATCTTCCTGCCGCTGGCCGTGCCGGAGGTGATCATGGGCCCGCGCGACATGGCACGCGTGCCGTCGGTCTCGAGCGGGAAGCTGGTCGTGCTGGTCGAGGACGATCCGATCGTGGCCACGGGACTGGTCGGCATCCTCGCCCTCGAAGGAATGGCCGTGCGGCTCGTCAAGACCGGCGCCGAAGCGATCAGCATCCTCCGCCGCGTCGTCCCCGATCTGGTCATTCTCGACGTCGGCCTCCCCGACATCGACGGCACGCAGGTCTTCACCACCCTCGGCCCCGCGCTCGACAACGTCCCGGTGATCTTCTCCACCGGCCACGCCGACCGCACCAAGATCGAAGACCTGCTGGCCCGCCCGAATGTGGGCTTCCTGCTCAAGCCGTACGAGCACGCCGAGCTGCTGCGCACGATGGCCAAGGTGGCCGGAAGGTCCAAACGGATCGCCGCCGCGTAACGCAACGCTTCTCGTTTCCCCGTCGTTCGGCTGGGGTGCCGTCTCGCCAGAAGGCACCTCGGCCGGGCAACGACTCACGACCCGCTACGGAAGCCGATGCTCGACGATGGTCGTCGTTGACGTCCGTCCGCCCACGTCGACGTACAGCTCGCGTTCCGTGATGGAGATGGCGATGTCGACGCGGCGGTCGATCTCGCCCGCCAGCGCGGTGACGAACGCCGGCTCGAACGCGTAGATCGGGATCTCGCTGCCGCGATGGATCTTCTTGCCCGCCAGCTCGCCGAGGACCATGCGGATGGGGCGATGCGTGTAGACGGCCGTGCGCTCGGCCTGCTTGCTGCCGCGATGGAGCCGGTCCGCGTCGGGCGCGCCGACTTCGATCCAGCTGGTGAGACGGCCCGTGAGATCGCGAACGATCACCGCCGGCAGGTCGCCCGCCGCGACTCCTTCCGTGAACTCGATCCCCTCGGTGTACTCGAGGCAGTACGCGAAGAAGCGCATCAGCATGTACTCGACTGTCTCGGACGGCTGCCGCGCCATGCGCAGCTCGAGCGTTTCGTACACGCCGCGATCGATGTCGGCGAGCTGCGTCGAGAACTGATGAATCGTTGCGGTGAGCGCCATTCCCTGCTTTCAGCCTACTCCACGAACCGGTGACTCCCCCCGTCGCTACTCGATTCGTTTCGCGGGCATGTCCGCTCCGTTCTGGTGGAGCACGAGACTCGTGGCGCGGCCGGTGTCGTCGGTGACGAACGTGATGCGCGCTTCGACGACTTTGTAGAAGAACTCGCGCTCGCTCGTCGGGAAGACGGGGAACTTCGGCTGGCCCGTGGCCTGGACGAAGAGCTGGCCGCCTTCGCGCGTCACGGTCAGGACGAACGTCGGCGCGAGCTCGTAGCGGCCGGTGTAGCCGTCGAAGAGTTTCGGCTCGACGGTCCTTCCTTCGGCGCGGCCGGTGGCGGCGGCGGCTCTCCGGCCAGGCGCTTCGCCGGCTGGCTGGCCCCATTCTGGTGCAGCGTCACACTCGTCGCCGTCCCCTCCGCCGGCAGCTCGAACGTCAGCTGCGCGTCGACGACCTTCAGGAAGAACTCGTGCTTGCCCGACGGAAACATTTCGAAGCGCGGCTGCCCGCTGGCCTGGATGAAGAGCCGGTTCTCGTCGCGTGTGATGTCGAGGATGAAGTTCGGCGCGAGCTCGTAGCGGCCGACGTAGCGGTCGAGCAGTTTCGGATCGACCTCGACTTCCTTGCGTACTGTCGGCGCCGGCAGCAGCGGCAGCGCCGGGACGAGCAGGTGACGGCCGATGTCGTCGACGCCCGCGCCGGTCGACGCATTCGACAGCACCACGACGCCGGTGCGGCTCTTCGGCTCGAAGCCGACCCACGTGCGGTAGCCGCCCGTCCCGCCGTTGTGCCAGACGATCTCGCGGTCGTTGGCGGTGTAGATGTGCCAGCCGAGGGCGACCTCGTGACCGCCACCGCCGGCGGGACGGCGCGTGGCGAGCATCGACGCCATCGGCGCCGCCAGCGGCGACTTCGTCATCCCGATCGCCGCGGCGAGAAAGGTCAGCATGTCGTTCGCGGTCGAGCGCAGCGCGCCGGCTCCGGCAAGCGTGGGGATGTCCCAGTTCGCGGCGCGCTTCATCTCCGCGTCGTGGCCGAGGGCGAGGCGGTCCTTCATCGCCGCGTCGAGGGTAATGCTGGTGCTCTTCATCCCCAGCGGCGCGAGGATGCGCGTGCGCACGAGCGTCTCGTAATCCATGCCCGCGCGGCGCGCGAGCGCGTGGCCGAGGAGACCGGCGCCGAGATTGGAGTAGTCGTATTTCGGATCCGGGGCCGGAGCCGCGATGGAGAGGAACTTGTACATCTGCGCGGCGGTGTAATCGGCGTACGGATTGTCGACCTCTTTCGGCGCCATGTTCGACGGGAGACGCGGCAGGCCGGACGTATGCGTGGCCAGTTGCTCGAGCGTGACCTTCGGCGCCTTCACGTCCGGCGGGAGGTACTTCGACACCGGATCGCTGAGCGCCACTTCACCGCGCGCGGCCATGTCGGCGAGCAGCAGCGCCGTGAAGACCTTCGTCACCGAACCGATCTCGAACACGGTGTCGCCGTTCACGGCGCGCTTGTCGTCGTCTTTCGCGAATTTTCCGTAGGAGACGACGCGGCGGCCGGCCGGCTCGATGACGCCGACGACGATCCCGACGCTGGCCTGACGCGCCTCGACACGGTCCACCAGGATCT
>DASVSV010000003.1:0-8652 GCA_036387915.1 Thermoanaerobaculia bacterium | reverse complement strand
GGCCTCGCTGAGCGCGGAGCGGACGTGATCCATCATGCGCACGTTCAGGCGGTGCAACGGCTTGTGCACGCCGGGCGTGTCGAGAAAGACGAGCTGCCCGCGCTCGTCATTGAAGATGCCGACGATGCGATTGCGCGTCGTCTGCGGCTTCGCCGAAACGATGGAGACCTTCTGCCCGAGGACGCGGTTGAGCAGCGTCGACTTGCCGGCGTTGGGGCGGCCGACGAACGCGACTGTCCCAAATTTAACGCCGCCGAATTTCGTTGGGGTGCTCATCTTGCGTCGCGGATTGAGGATTGAGGATTGCGGATCGAGGATGAACGGCACCACCGGGCGTCATCCTCAATTCTCAATCCTCAATTTCAATCCCCATAGTCCTCCTCGTCTTCGTCCGTGCGCCAAATCGGATCCTTGCTGACCTTCACGCGATAGATCCGCCGGCGGTCGGCGCGCTCGACTTCGAACAGCCAGCCGTTCTTCGGGACGACGGTCCCGGTCGCGGGGACGCGTCCGAGGGTGGTGAAGATCATGCCGGCGACGGTTTCGTAGTCGTCGCCCTCGAGGCTGGCGTCGAGCTTCTCTTCGAGTGCGTCGACGCGCAGGATGCCGCTGACGAGCCAGGTGCCGTCGCCGACGTCGACGACGGTCGCTTCTTCGTCCTCGTGCTCGTCGCCGATCTCGCCGACGATCTCCTCGACGATGTCCTCGGTGGTGACGATGCCGGCGGTGCCGCCGTACTCGTCGACCACGATGGCGATCTGCAGGTGCTCGCTCTGGAACTCGCGCAGCAGCTCGGAGACTTTCTTCGTCTCGGAGATGAACACCGGCGGGCGGGCGATGGCGGAGACGAGACGTTCCTCGTTCTTCAGCACCGCGTCGAGGACGTCTTTCACGTGCACGATGCCGCTGATCTGGTCGATGCTCTTTTCGTAGATGGGGATGCGTGCGTATTTCGATTCGCTGAAGAGCTTCGCCAGCTCGGCCATGCCGCGGCGCGCGTCGAAGGCCTGCACGTCGATGCGCGGGGTCATGATCTCGTGCGCGAGGCGGTCGCCGAAATCGACGATGGACTGCAGCAGCTTGCCTTCCGAGGCCTCGATGATCCCTTCTTCCTCGCCGACGTTGATGTAGGCCTGCACGTCCTCGTCGGTGACTTCTTCCTCGTCATCCTCGGCGTCGTCGCGGCGGCTGAGGCGCTCGAGGAGCTTGCGCAGCGGGAAGAGCAGCGGCCAGAAGATGTAGTAGACGGTGCGGGCGACGGGGATCAGCGCGCGCAGGACCATCTCGCCGGTGGACTCGGGGACGAGGGCCAGGATGAACTTCCAGACCAGCACGGCGACGATCCAGAAGAGGACGCTGTTCAGGACGGCGCCGCCGACGGTGTGCTCGTCGAAGAGCATCGTCGTGGCGCCGACGCCGATGACGAGCGAGACGTGCAGCATGGCCCCGCTGACGAACTGAAAGTCCTCGGCGTCGAACTGGGTCCAGCGCGAGGTGCGGTCCTCGGCGTCGGTGCTCAGATGCCGCAGGCGGATCGGGTTGAGCTGCAGGGCAAACGAGCGGAGTGAGTCGAAGATGAGGTAGAGCACCCCGCTGAGGATGGCGATGACGATCCAGTGGACGTGCCAGTGCTCGACGCTACTTCCCATGCGGTCCGGCGGATTCTCTCATGACAAGAAGAGCGCCACGAGCGCCGCGAAGACGCTCGCCTTCAGCAATCCCTCGGCGCGCTTGTGCAGCACGTTGAAGGCACGACGTTCCGGATGATCCTCGCCCATTTCCGGCGTGAGATGCACACGGCGCGCCTCCAGAGCCCGCTCGAGCACGGCGATCTCGTAAACGAGGGCCGCGGCCATGAACAGAAGCGCGCCCCAGCGCACGGCGATCCAGACGCCGGCGGTGCGCTCCCACA
Organism: Thermoanaerobaculia bacterium; assembly: GCA_036387915.1. Classification (GTDB taxonomy): domain Bacteria; phylum Acidobacteriota; class Thermoanaerobaculia; order Gp7-AA8; family Gp7-AA8; genus QHVT01. The sequence continues at coordinate 6,740 of DASVSV010000003.1, read as the reverse complement.
CCGCGAATTTGATCGCGGCGGCGGCCATCGCGGCGATCAGCGCGCCGAGCCGGAGACGGGCAAACCGCCGCAGCGTCGGCCCGAAAATGCCGCCGGCCTGCACCCGCGGCAGCGCGCGGAAAAGCGCCGGCGCCACCAATGCGCCGAGCACGAGCGTCCCGCCGATCCAGATGGCCAGGCTGAGGTGGTAGATCAGATTGGTGACGAGATGGGGCCAGTTGGGCATATTCGCGGGCGCCAGAGTAATCTAATGACCATGAACGCGCTCCTGCTTGCGGTGACGCTCGTACTGCACTCCGGCGACCGCATCGCCGTCGAAGGTGACGTCCGCGAGGACAACGGCGTGGTGATGTTCCGCCAGGGAGGGCTGCTCTATTCGCTCCCGGCGGAGGAAGTGCTGCGCGTCGAGCAGCCCGAGGACGAACCGGCGGAGAAGCCGCGCCGGAAGCTGCGCGTCTCGGACGAGGAGCGGAAGCGCCTGATCGCGGAGCTGGAACGGAATCATTCCGGAACGCCGTCGAACACTCCGCCGCCGCGACTGGCGGACATCCCGCCCGCCCCCGCGCCCGAGCCGAACGACGAGCAGTACTGGCGCTCGCAGGCCCGCGGTCACGAGGAGAATGTCCGCCGCGCACAGGAGGAGGTCGCCCTGCTCGAATCGCGCGCGGCGGAGCTGCAGTCGCAGATCAACTCGTTCTTCAGCCTCGGCTACAAGCCCCGCCAGTTCACGTATCAGACGACGCAACTCGCGCGCACGCTGGAGCAGATCCCGTACGCGAAGCTGGAAGTCACGCGCGCGGAACGCGCGTGGCAGCAGTTCCGCGAGGATGCACGTCGCGCGGGTGTGATGCCGGGCTGGTTGCGGTAACGACTGTCATCCCGAGCGTCGAGTCGAGGGACCTGGGTGGGTGGAGGCGCCATACCCGAGCCCGAGGCCACGCTGCGCGCCCCCGCCCGCCCAGGTCCTTCGACTCACGCTCGGGATGACAGTCGTCGTGTTACGCGGCATTGATGCGATGCCGGCACCGGCGCGCGCTCACACCGGCTGCGGGCCGAAGGTCTCGCTGATGATCGCGTCGGGATCGGCTTCGATGGATTGAATCGCTTTGCGGGCGCGCTCGAGGAAGGGATCGAACCCCGCGGCCATGACCAACGATTCTTTGATGCCGGTGCGGTTGCGCTCGACGAGGGTCTCGATGGAGCCGCTCTCGTGGGTGATGTGTCCCGCGCGCGCCAGCGGATCGAAGTCGCCGGCATAGAGGATGTTCCGCGCGTCGGGCTCGTACAGAACGCAGATCTTCCGCGAGTCACCGACGGCAAGCATGTGCAGGACGATGCTGCGAATGGGCGCGATGCCGACGTCGCCCGCCAGAAACACGACCGGCTTGTCGCCATCCGGCAGCAGGAAGTCGCCGTACGGTCCGTCGACGGTGATCTCCGCCCCCGCCTCGAGGCTGCGCAACGCCTCCCCACCCTTCCCCGGCCCGACCCGCACGCAGATCTGCACGGCCTCCGGCCGCTGCGGCGCCGAGGCGATGGTGTACGCCCGCGACACACCCTCCGGAAACCGGAAGTTCACCCACTGTCCCGGCTGAAACGAGAACTGGTCCTCGAACGAAACCGTGACCTGCAAAACGCTCGGCGCTAGCGGCTGGAGCTCCGTGACAATCGCTTTGTGGCGCATCTCGCGCGGATTGTAGCCCACCGCTTGTCCGGGAGAGCGACCGGGAGGCCTCCGGCGGGCCGGTGCGACCGGCGGCGCTTAGTGAGCCCAGTCCATCGCGCAAACACGTGTTACGTCGACAGGCGTGCGTTCAGGCTAGGCCAAGCAGCGCCGCCGGTCGTACCGGCCCGCCGGAGGCCCCTCGTCGTTCCCGGGCAGGCGCGCGGCTAGAACCACATGCCGGACTTGGCCAGCTTGGCGATCTTTTTGAGGATGCGGTCCTTTTTGAAGCCGCGGAGGTGGTCGACGAAGAGAGTGCCGTTGAGGTGGTCGATCTCGTGGCACATGGCGCGGGCCATGAGGCCTTCGCCCCACATCTCGCGCTGCTGGCCGTTGCGGTCCAGATAGCGGAGCTTCACGCGCTCGGGGCGGGTCACGATCTCGACAAAGTCGGGGATCGAGAGACAGCCCTCCTCCTCCGTGATCTCCCCCGTCGTGTCGATGATCTCCGGGTTGATAAACACGTAGCACTGGCCGGCGCGCTTGCCGACGGAGAGATCGATGATCATCAGGCGCTTCGAGACGCCGACCTGATTCGCGGCCAGACCGACGCCGGGGGCGGCGTACATGGTCTCGATCATGTCGTCGATCAGCTGGTGGATCGACGCGTCGATCTCCGCGATCGGTTCGGTGGGAACGCGGAGCACGTCGTCTCCGTACTTGCGGATCGGCAGGATCATTTTTTCTTCAGGCTCGCGATCATGGCCTCGACCGTGTGCTCCGCGCGCTTGTTGTAGAAGTCGTCCAGGACCTTGCGGATGCCGGGATACTTCGAGAGGACGCCGTCGAGCTTCACCTTGTCGAGGCGCAGCAGTTCGGTGCGCTGCGCCGCGGTGATGGTGGCCGTGCGAGGTTTCCCGGTCAACACGCTCACTTCACCGAAAAAATCCCCCTCGCCGAGCTGCGCGAGGTAGAGCGTACCGGCCGTGCCGCGCGTGTAGACCTTCACCGCGCCGGACGCGATGACGTACATCGACGAGCCCGGATCCCCTTCGGTGATGATCACGCTCCCCTCGTCGTGCGTCTCGACTTCCATCTCCGCGATCACGGCGTCGCGCTCGGTCTGCGGCAGCATCTCGAAGAGAGGACTCTTTGGAACCGTTCGCGAGAAGAGCGGCTCGTTCTTCCCCGGCTCCTCCGCTGCCTTCGGCAGTTGCTCGCGCGCCTTCTCCGCCTTCTTGCGGACGGCGATGGCCTGCACGGTGAGACCGTTGTCCTCGTAGTAGCGGGCCGTGGCCTCGTACTGCGTGACCGCCTCGTCGATCATCCCGGCGCCGGCGAGCGCGTCGGAGTACTGCAGGCGGATGCGCGGATTGGACGGATACTTTTCGTGCTCGCGCTTGAGCAGCGGGACCGCGCGCGCATACTCGCGCCGGGCCAGCAGCGTCGCTCCGCTTTCAGTTTCTTCAGCCATACGGCGCGTATTCTAGCCGGAGGGCGCGGGGGGCAGGGCGCGGGGCGCAGGAGACACGACTTCTGCGCCCTGCCCCCTGCTGCCTGCGCCCTAGAATTTCAGCCGCTCGAGCTCGGACTTGGCGGTCGAGGCGGTGCTCGAATACGGGTAGCGCTCGATGACCTGCTGCAGCGTGCGGCGGGCCAGGGCCAGGTCGCCGGTGCGCTCCTGCACCATGGCCGCCTTGAACAGCGCGTCCGGCGCCTTGTTCTGCGTCGAATAGTCGTTCACGACGCGCATGTAGTAGCGCGCGGCGTTCGTGTAGTCCTTCGCGGCAAAGTACGTCTCGCCGATCCAGAACAGCGCGTTGTCGGCCAAGTCGCCGCTCTGATCCGCCTCGTACACGGCCTCGAAGCCGCGGCGCGATTCCGCGTGCCGTCCGCGCCCGAACAGGATGATCGCCTGCCGGTAGTCCTCGGCGATGTCGGCGCCGGCGAGCGCGCGCTGCTGCGGCTGCGCCGGCTGCTGCGTCTGCACCGGTGCCGGCTGCACGCGGCGCGGCGCTTGCTGCTGCTGTTGCGGCTGCACCGGCGCCGGACGCGAGGCGACGACGACGGGCGGCGTGGCCGGCTGTCCTTCCTCGAGCCGCGCGATGCGGTGATTCAGCACGTCGATCCGCTCCAGCAGCTCGGTGAGCTGCGTCTGCATCTCACCGACGCGTGGATCGGGTGCGGCGTTCTGCGTCACCGTCGGCGGGAGGTCCGGCTCGATGCGAGTCGACGAGCAGGCGGCGGCGAGGAGTGCGACGGCGACGCAGAGTTTCTTCATGCTTTGAGGTCGGTCAGGCGGCGCTTGGCCGGTTCGGCGTAGTCGCTGTTCGGGAACTCGGTGATGACGCGCTCGAAGTAGAGGCGGGCTTCACCGTTGCGTCCCAGCTTCGAGAGCGACTGGCCGAGGTCGAAGAAGACCGCGTCGCGCTGCACGAAGTTCGGGTACGAGTCGATGAGGCCGTTCAACCGCTGCGAGGCCGCGTTCCAGCTGCCGCGCTTCATGTAGAAGCGGGCCACGACGTGCTCGTGCCGCGCCAGCCGGTCCAGCACTTCCTGCCGCCGCGCTTCCGCCTCGGCCTTCAGCTCGCTGTTCGGGTAGGCACGGAGCATGTCGTCGAACTTCTCGAGCGCCTCGCGCGTCTTCTGCTGATCGCGGTCCGGCTTCTCCATCTGCTTGTACGAGCACATGGCGATCTGCAGCGTCGCGTAGTCGGTCTGCTCGCTGGTCGGATAGCGGTTGATGAAGTCGCGGTACTTGTACTGCGCCTCGACCAGGTTCACCGCGTCGCCCTGCGAGTAGAACGTGTCGGCGATGCGCAGCAGGCTGCGGCGCCCGAGGGCGTCGTTCGGGTAGGTCTCGTAGACGTGCGTGTAGTACGAACGGGCCCGCTGCCAGCGCTCCTTCGCGAAGTACTCCTCCGCGCGCTGGAAGACCTGCTCCTTGCTGAGCGCGACGAGCTCGGGGTCGATGACGGGCTGGTACTGGCGCGGCCCGCGGGCGCAGCTCACGATCGCGAGCAAAGCTGTGATGACGATTGCGGTTCTAAGCTTCAACGAATCCTCCGGAAATAGGCATGAGGGATGAGGGATGAGGGATGAGGGGCTTCGCCGACTCGTCCCTCATGCCTCGTACCTCATACCTTTGCGCCCGTAACAGCGTCACGAATCCTTTGAATTGCACCACTCCGGTCCGGCTGGCCGAAAACTGCCGAGCCCGCGACGAGGATCGAGGCGCCGGCGGCGACCACGACCGGGGCGGTCTTCGCGTCGATCCCTCCGTCCACCTCGATCTCCACACGGACTCCCCTCTCGGCGATGAGTCTGGAGATATGACGAATCTTGGGCACCACAGGTTCTATGAATTTCTGGCCGCCGAAGCCGGGGTTCACGGTCATGACCAGCACGTAGTCACAAAACTCGATGGCCATCGACAGCGATTCCGCGCTCGTGGCGGGGTTGACGGCGATGCCGGCCTTCGCGCCGCCGTCGCGGATCATCTGCAGCGCGCGCTGCAGGTGCGGCTCGGTCTCGACGTGAATCGAGATCATGTCCGCCCCCGCGTCGAGGAACGCGTCGATGTAGCGCTGCGGCTCGCTGATCATCAGATGACAGTCGAACGGCAGCTTCGTGCGCTTGCGCAGCGCCTTGACGATCGGCGGCCCGAGGGTGATGTTCGGGACGAAGTGCCCGTCCATCACATCGAGATGAAGAAGGTCCGCGTCGACGATGGTCTCCAGCTCCTCGGCCAGGCGAGCGAAATCCGCGGAGAGCAGCGAGGGCGCGATCCTGATCATGGTGTGACGGGCGCCGCCGCCCCCTCGATGATGGCCGTCTCTTCCTGCCGCGACACCACGACCGAGATCGGATCGCGGCTGCTGACCGGCGCACCGCGGAGCGGGTACTGGCGGATGATGATGCCGTCCGGGATGCCGGGGTAGCCCTCGAACTTCACCTGAGAGACGCGCAGCCCGCGCGCTTCGAGCGCGGGGCGCACGAGGTCGAGACGCTGGTCGATCAGGTCCGGCATCACGTAACGCGCGGCCATCGGCGGCACGGAGACGAGCAGCGAGACGCCGCTCTGCGGACCGACCACGGTGCCGTGCGGCGGATCGGCGGCGAGGATGCCTTTTGCGTCCGTTTCCACGTACGTGAGGTTGGCCAGTTTCAGGTTCTGCTGTCCGAGGCGGAGCATGCCGGTGCCGGGGGTCTCGCCGGCCAGGTTGGGGACGCGCAGGACCAGCGGTCCCGCGCTCAGCTCCACCTTCACCGTCGAGCCGCGCTTGATGAAGCTCGTCGCGCCGGGATTGCGGTTCTGCCAGACGATGTGCCCTACCGGGACTTTGTCGGAGTTGCGGCGGTGGTTCTCGTCGATGGCGAGTTGGACGCCGAGATCCTGGGTGATGCGGCGGGCGTCAGCGACGGACTTGCCGATCAGGTTCGGCGTCGGCAGGGAACGTCCCTTGACGAAGAAGGTGAACCAGAAATACGTGCTGCCGCCGAACGCGGCCAGCAGCAGGACTCCGAAGAGGAGGTTGCTCAGACAACCGCGCTTCATCTCCTCTCGGCCCGATCACCTTTCTCTTGATGCCGCTCGATCTCCCGTTCCTTGTCGGCGCGATACTCCGCCTCGTCGTACTTGCGGTCGTGGTCGCGCGGCAGGTAGAGCGGGATCAGGGACTGCTTCCAGACGTCCTCGACGCGCTCGGCGAACACGAAGTCCAGCGCGCCGCGCGTCTCCTCCGGCACTTCCTGCAGATCCTTGCGATTCCCCTCGGGCAGCACGACGGTCTTGATGTTCGCGCGGTGCGCGGCCATGACCTTTTCCTTGACGCCGCCGACCGAGAGCACCTTGCCGCGCAGCGTGATCTCCCCGGTCATGGCCACGTCGTGGCGCACAGGGCGATCGCCCATCACCGAGGCGATGCAGGTCGCGATGGCGACACCCGCGGACGGGCCGTCTTTCGGGATCGCACCCGCGGGGAAATGAATGTGCACGTCGAAGTCGCTGAACTTCTTGTCGTCGATGTCGAGGTCGTGGGCCTTGGAGCGGACGTACGAATACGCGGCCTGCACC
>DASVSV010000002.1:0-8384 GCA_036387915.1 Thermoanaerobaculia bacterium | reverse complement strand
GTGGGGCGTTAAACCAGCTCGCTCTCGGCGAAGAAGAACGCGATCTCGATTGCCGCGTTCTCGTCCGAATCCGAGCCGTGGATTGCGTTCTGCTCGATCGACTCGCCGAACTCCTTGCGGATCGTGCCGGCGTCGGCTTTGGTCGGGTCGGTGGCGCCCATGAGCTTGCGCAGCTCGGGCACGGCCCCTTCGCGCTCGAGCGCGGCGACGTACACCGGCCCCGAGGTCATGTACTCGACCAGGCTGCCGTAGAAGGGACGTTCTTTGTGCACGGCGTAGAACGCCTGCGCCTGGCGCTGCGACAGCTCGATCTTTTTGACGCCGAGCACGCGAAACCCCTCGGACTCGATGCGGGAGATGATTTTTCCGAAGTTCCCCTTGCGGACGGAATCGGGCTTGATGATGGTGAAGGTGCGGTTGGTTGTGCTTGATGCCATAGGGCCGCGAATCTTATTGCAAAAGCGCCCCCGCGGCAGTGCTTTCCTGGGCGGCCGCGACTGCCACCGCGAAGTCGAGCGGCAGGTAGAGCGTGAACGTCGAGCCGGCGCCCGGCTTCGACTGCACCTCGATGCGCCCGTGATGCAGCTCGACGAAATTGCGCGTGAGCGAGAGTCCGAGTCCCGTGCCGCCGCGGCGCGCGCGGCGTCCGTCTTCGGTCTGGTAGAACTCGACGAAAATCCGCTGCAGCTCGTCCGGCGGAATGCCGATGCCCTGATCCGTCACGTCGATGCGGACCGTGTCCAGCGCGAGCGGTGAGTCGCTCGCAGCGACGCGGCGGCAGGTGATGGCAACGATGCTCTCCGGCGGCGAGAACTTCACCGCGTTCGACAGCAGGTTGAAGAGGATCTGCTTGAGCCGCCCTTCGTCGAGCCGCACCTGCGGCAGCGCGGGATCGATCTTCGAAACGATCTGCACCTTCGCTTCCGCGGCCACGCCTTTCATCACGCGCTCGACCGCCGCGATGGTCTCGTGCAGGTCGAAGATGTCGGTGCGCAGCTCCATCTTGCCGGCCTCGATCTTCGAGAGGTCGAGGATGTCGTTGATCAGCTCGAGCAGGTGATTGCCGGCCGCGTGAATGTTCTCGAGAAAGCGATGCAGCCGCGGCGCGAGCGTGCCGCGCGCCGCTTCGATCAGCACGCTGGAGAAGCCGATGATCGAGTTGAGCGGCGTGCGCAGCTCGTGCGACATGTTGGCGAGGAACTGGTTCTTGGAGCGGTCCGCGGCCATCAGGCGCAGATTCGCCTCGCGCAGCTCGTTGGTGCGCTCCGTGACGCGCTGCTCGAGCGCGTACGTGAGCCCTTCGAGATCGCGATAGAGGTAGGCGTTCTCGATCGCCACCGCGGCCTGATTGGCGATCGCGGTGAGGAGGATCAGGTCGTCGGCGGTGAAGGCGTTCTTGCGATGGCTCTCGACCGCGATCACGCCGATGACGCGGTCGCGCGCGACCATCGGCACGCCCAGCCAGGACTCCGAGGCCTTCGTGTCGGCGAGCGACTTCACTCCGAAACGGCGCTCTTCCGCCGTGCTGCCGAGGAGCAGCGGCTGGTGGTGCTTGACCACCCAGGAGTTCAAACCCTCACCGAGGGGGATGCGCTCTTTGGGGAGGAAGGTGTTGTCGCGGACGTCGAGCTCGAACAGCAGCTCGTCGGTGGCCTCGTTGAGCAGGGCGATGCTGAACCAGGAGCAGTCGATGACCGTGCGGCATTCGGTGTGGATCGCGGTCAGCAGCTCGTCCGTGTTGTAGCGGAGGGAGATGGTCTTGCCGATGTTCGTCAGCGAGGCGATGCGCTGCAACAGGTCGTTCGCTTTCGAGCGGGTCAGGGCGAGCTTGCGGGCGATGTAGTTGGCCACCGAGCCGGTGAACGCGAGCGCCACCACGCCGCCCCAGCCGATCGTGCCGAACGAGAGTGCGGTCACGACCGCGTACGGCAGCGCGACCAGCGAGATGCCGCTGTCGAGCAGCGAAAACCGCAGGATCTTGGGGAGCGAATAGCCGTATGCGCGCTGCGGCAGGAACATCAGCAGCGCGTTCATCACGATCAGCGTCGCACCGCCGGCGACGATGCGCGCGGCGTTGACGGGCGTCGCGTCCATGACCGGGAACGTCCCGCCGAGGAGCTCGTAGACGCTGGCGGCCACGACGACCGGGATCCCATACGTTCCGAAGAGGCCGAACGCTTTGACGTAGTCGGTGACCGGATCCTGCCGCGCGATCTTCGCGGGACCGATCTGCTGCAGCGCGAGCAGACGCGTGCCGATCGAGACCGCCACCGCCAGCCACGACGACAGCACGATACCGAGGAGCGGGAACATGGCCATGTACGCGACGATGACCAGCGCGACGTAGGTCAGGTCGGTCAGCTCGAACTTCAGCAGGGCCAGGACGGTGGCGAAGACGACGAAGATGCCGATCAGGATCGGGGCGTCGCTGCCGAGGGAGCGGAGGATGGTGGTGGTCTGCTCGTGGCGCAGGAACGTGAGCCACGACATGACCAGCAATCCGGCCAGCCCCTGCATGAGAAAGACCGCGATGACGCGACGCCTCGCGGATTGGGGATCGGACTGCGGTGCCATGGGAGTGGCGAAATGGTACACCCCTATGGAGTGCGGCGGCCTGGCCGCCGCTTTCGAATTCGGTAGCCACCTGCCGGATGGATGCGTCTCGGCAGGTTGCGCGCGAATAAAAAAGCGGCGGCTGGGCCGCCGCACTCCATAGCTACGCCAGCGGGACGATCTCGTCGCCTACGATCAGTTCGTCGCGGTGGTCGCCGGTCACGCGCGTGCCGTGGGTGACGATGCAGCGTTCCAGTGTGCCGTCGATGGTGCAGTCGTCCCAGATGATGCTGTCGCGCACGTCGCCATTCACGACGCTGTTCGCGCCGATGACCGAGCGCGATGCCTGGCCGCGCGCGCTCTCGTGCACGAGCGAGTCGCCGTCGATGCGCGAGCCTGGCGGCGGCGCGAGCTCGCCGCGGAGCATCGCGTCGAGGAGGCCGCGCGAGGCGCCGACGTAGCGTTGCGGGGTGCCGATGTCGAACCAGAGTCCGTCGTCGACGATACCGGCGATTCGTTCGCGTCCGCTGTCGAGCAGCGGCTGGTAGACGCGGTCGACGATCCCGAACTCGTCGACTTCCGGCAGGGACTCGAAGATGCGCGTGCTGATCAGGTGCGAGCCGGCGAACATCAGCGGCTGGCCCGTGCCTTTGCCGAAGCCGGTGACGTGACCCGCGTCGAGGTAAACGGGCGTGAAGCGATCGTTCTCCGGCGGATGGCGTAGCGTGAGCGCGGCGATGTTGTCGCCGAGGGACGCGCGCAGTTCGCTCCAGCGCGGGAACTGCACCGTGTCCCCGTTGACCAGGTAGAACGCCTCGTCATCCGCGAGCAGCGGACGCACGCGCCGGATCGCGCCGCCGGTGCCGAGGATCTGCTCTTCGTACGAGAACTCGACGTTGCCGTACGTCGCGCGCAGATACGTCTCGATGGCCTCGGGCAGATGATGCAGGTTGACGATGAGATCGCGCACGCCCGCGGCATGAAACGACTCGACGGCCCACGCGATCAGCGGCCGGTTGCACAGCGGCACCATCGGCTTCGGCAGCGTGTGCGTGATGGGGCGGAGACGCGTGCCGAAGCCCGCGGCCAGGATCATGCCTTTCATGAGTTCCTCGGTTCCTCGGGGTTCCTCGGAGTTCCTCGGAGTTCCTCGACCATGACGCGGCTCCCCCGAGGAACTCCGAGGAACCCGAGGAACTCCGAGGAACTGATCATGCGGACGGCAACTGCTCCGGCGGGAAGACCATGTTTTCCGGGAGGTCGGCGCGCGTGCGGCGGTGCTGGCGATAGAGATCGGCGTAGCTCTGCCGAATCCCCTGATCGGGGTTCATCCCCAGCTCCTCGGCCAGGGCGCGGATCACGTCGAGCTGTCCTTCGATTTCGAAGTAGTCGCCGATCGGCGTGCGGTCGAGGACCACTTCGACTTCGCGGATGCGCCAGACCTCGCGGAACTTCTGGTAGCGGAAGGTGGGCTTGTAGCCGAGGGAGTCGAGGAGCTGGATGGCCAGCTCGAAGCTTTCGACGCCGGTCTGCACTTCCTCGCGCGTCTTCACGTTTCCGTCGAACGCCACGGGGCCTTTGAACGTGATCAGCGCGTAGCGGCCGAACTTGCGGACGCGCAGCAGCGTGCCTTTGGTGCGCAGCTCGCCGCGGCGGTCGAGCACGATGTTGTCCTCGAAGGTCTCGGCGTAGAGGCGCTGCGCGCCGAGCTCGTGCAGCTTGCGCACGAGACCTAGCCGGTCCTTGAGCGCGAACTTGATCTCGATTTCCTGGGCCATTAGCTCCTGAGTGCTTCCACGCCCGGCAGCGCCGCGCCGGAGATGAACTCGAGCGACGCGCCGCCGCCCGTGGAGATGTGCGTGATCTTGTCCGCGAAGCCGGAGCCCTTCACCGCTTCGACCGACTCGCCGCCGCCGACGACGGTGACCGCGTCCGCGTTGGCGACGGCCTTGGCCATCGCCAGAGTGCCCTTCGCGAACTCATCCTTCTCGAACACGCCCATGGGGCCGTTCCAGAAGACCAGCTTCGCGTCCTTGAGCTCCGCCTCATACATGGCAATCGTTTTGGGGCCGATGTCGAAGGCCTTCTCCTCGTCGGTGTAGCCGTCGGAGACGTCGGCGTCCCAGTCGATCTCGGTCGGCTTCTCGAGCGAGTCGGCGACGACGAGGTCGACGGGCAGGATGACCTCCGCGCGCGCGTCGGTCTCCATGATGCGTTGCGCCACTTCGATCGATTCCTGGTCGACGAGCGAGCCGCCCATCGGCACGCCGCGCGCGGCCAGGAAGGTGTTGGCCATGCCGCCGCCGATCAGCACTTTGTCGGCCAGGTTGATCAACGCCTCGAGCGGCTCGATCTTGCCGGCGATCTTCGCGCCGCCCATCAGCGCGACGAACGGACGCTCTTCGATGTTCGTCACTTTCTGCAGGAACTCGAGCTCTTTGACGAGCAGGAGCCCTCCGGCGGTTTTCTCTTTCGGGAAGAGTCGCGGCAGCGCGTCGATGGAGCCGTGCGCGCGATGCGAGGCGCCGAAGGCATCGTTCACGTAAAAGTCGGCCAGCTTCTTCAGTTGCTCGGCGAAGGCGGGGTTGTTCTTTTCCTCGCCGTCATGGAAGCGCAGGTTCTCGAGCAGCAGCACCTGACCCGGTCCGAGCTGCGCGGCTTTCTGCTCGGCATCGGGACCGACGCAGTCGTCGCTCCATTGCACGTCGATCTTCAGCAGCTCGGCGAGCTTCTCGCGCACGGGGCGCAGCGAGTACTTTTCGTTGCGCGTGCCTTTCGGGCGTCCGAGATGCGAGGCGATGACGATGGAGGCACCGCGGCCGCGGAGGAACTGCAGCGTCGGGAGCGTCTCCTCGATGCGCGTCGCGTCGCTGATGGCCGTCCCCTCCAGCGGGACGTTGTAGTCGACGCGATAGAACACGCGCGAGCCGGAGACGAGCTGCAGGTCCTCGATCTTGCGGATGGTGATCATCGTGCTGCCAGCGCTCCGCTCTTCACGCGCGCCACGTGCGCGATCAGATCGAGAATGCGGTTTGAGTAGCCCCACTCGTTGTCGTACCACGCCAGGATCTTGTGCATCTGCGGGTTGACCGAGCGGGTGAAGGTCGTGTCGACGATCGAGGAGCTCGCGTTGTGATTGAAGTCGATGGAGACGAGCTGCTCGTCGGAGTACGCCAGTATGCCTTTCAGGTCCCCGTCGGCCGCGGCGCGCAGGACGTCGTTGATCTCTTCGACGCTGGTCGATTTCTCGGTCTGGAAGGTGAGGTCGACCAGCGAGACGTTCGGCGTCGGAACACGCACGGAGATGCCGTCGAACTTCCCTTTCAACTCCGGCAGCACGAGGCCGACGGCCTGCGCGGCGCCGGTGCTGGTGGGGATCATCGACAGCGCGGCGGCGCGTCCGCGGCGGAGGTCCTTGTGCGGCAGGTCGAGGATCTCCTGGTCGTTCGTGTACGAGTGGATGGTGGTCATGATGCCCATGGTGATGCCGAACTTCTGATGGAGCACTTTGGCCACCGGCGCCAGGCAGTTCGTCGTGCACGAGGCGTTGGAAATGATCTTGTGCTTCGACGGGTCGTACTCGTCCTCGTTGACGCCCATGCAGAACGTGGCGTCGGCGTCTTTCGACGGCGCGGAGATGATCACGGTCTCGACCGATTTCTTGAGATGTCGCGACGCTTTGTCTTTCGTGGTGAAGCGTCCCGACGACTCGATGACGATGTCGACGCCGAGCTGGTCCCACGGGATCTCGTTCGGGTCGGGCTGCGAGAAGACGCGCAGCTCTTTGCCGTCGATGCTGATGCTCGTCTCGGTCGAGCGGACGTCGTTGGTGATGGTCTTGTGGACCGAGTCGTATTTGAGGAGATAAGCCAGCGTGGACGCGCCGGTGAGATCGTTCACGGCCACGAATTCGATGTCGTACTTCTTCTCGAGCGCGGCGCGGACTACGTTGCGGCCGATGCGCCCGAACCCATTCACTCCAACCTTGACCATGAGAAACAGCCTCCAGAGATGCGACGGCCGCGGCAGGCAAAAAGGCCCGCCGCTGCGGGGCGGTAGTATATCGAGGTGAATCCGAGTGCGAAGTCCGTGCAACCTTCGGCCGAGCTCAAGTCAGGCGTCACGCCTTTGCGATGGGACGGTCACGTGTTGTCACTGCTCGACCAGCGCCTCCTGCCCCGTGAAGAGACGTGGGTGGAGTGCCGCACGGCGTCGGCAGTCGCGGACGCCATCCGGACCATGGTCGTGCGCGGCGCACCGGCGATCGGCGTTGCGGCCGCGTACGGTATGGCCATGGCCGATGACCTTCCGGGCGCGGCTGTCGAACTGAAGAATGCGCGGCCCACCGCGGTGAATCTCGCCTGGGCCGTGGACCGGATGCTGCGCGCGAACGGTGCGACGTCCGAGGCCGAGGCCATCCATCGCGAGGACGTGGAGGCGAACATGCGCATGGGCGCGTACGGCGCGGCGCTGCTCGGCAACAGTTCCACGATCCTCACGCACTGCAACGCCGGCGCGCTCGCCACCGCCGGCTACGGCACAGCCCTCGGCGTGATCCGCGCCGCGATCTCGGGCGGCAAGCACGTGGCCGTGTTCGCCGACGAGACGCGGCCGTACCTTCAGGGCGCGCGCCTCACCGCGTGGGAGCTGCAGCGCGACGGCATCGACGTCACGCTCATCACCGACAACATGTCGGGACATTTTTTCCAGCAGGGAAAGTTCGACGCGGTGATCGTCGGCGCGGACCGCATCGCGGCGAACGGCGACACGGCCAACAAGATCGGCACGTACACGGTGGCCGTGCTCGCCAACGCCCACGGCGTACCGTTCTACGTCGCCGCGCCGCTGTCGACGATCGACCCGGCCTGCCCGAGCGGCGCGTCGATTCCGATCGAGGAGCGCAGCGCGGAAGAGGTCGTGGACTTCAACGGCTCGCGTGTGGCCCCGGAGGGGATCTCGGTGCGGCATCCGGCCTTCGACGTCACGCCGGCGCGGCTGATCACGGCCATCATCACCGACCGCGGCGTGCTGCGCGCGCCGTACGAGGAGGCGATACGCAGCGTCTTCAACGCCTGATCTCTGCCCTCTGGCTGGGCAGCGCGTTCTTTCTGATGCTGGCGGCGTCGGCCGCGTTCCGTGCGGCGCCGAATCCGGCCGCGGCCGCGGACGTGGTCGGGGCGATGCTCAATCGCTGGCACTACATCGCCCTGGCCGCGCCGCTGGCGCTCTTCGCATTCGAGCTGCGCCGCGTGCGCCGGTTCGCGCTGACGGTGATCTTCATCGCGCTGATCCTGGCGGCGGTGCAGGTGTTCGTCGACCTGCAGATCCGCTCGATGCGCCTCTCGTCGCCCGTGGCGATCTCTTCTCTGGACCGCGAGCATCCCGACCGGAAACGGTTCGGTGCGCTGCACGGCGCATCGATGGCCCTGCTGTTGCTCCAGGCCATTGCCGCGGCGATGGTGGTCGCCGCGCGCGAGAAGAAAGAGGAGCACGCCATGTCCGGATTCGACACCGACGACCGCACGATCTACAAAGTGGTCGTGAACGGCGAGGAGCAGTACTCGATCTGGCCCGCCGACCGCGAAAACCCCCTCGGCTGGAACGACGCCGGCACGCAGGGCTCGAAGTCGCAATGCCTCGAGTGGATCAAGGAACACTGGACCGACATGCGTCCGAAGAGCGTCCGCGAGGACACGACCGGCGGAGGGCCGTAAATTTAGGAGTGCGGCGGCGAGCTCAGCGCAACTTGCACCGCCCCTCACCCGCCCTTCGGGCACCCTCTCCCCGCTCACCGCGGGGCGAGGGGCAACAAACATGGCTCTCGCGAGACA
>DASVSV010000001.1:0-4246 GCA_036387915.1 Thermoanaerobaculia bacterium | reverse complement strand
TCCTTTACGCCTGCTGGAAGAGTCGCACCGCCTACGACGAAACTCGCTACCTCAAGCAGCTCGCCCTGCGAGGCTCATCTCTCGCCACGGCTGCCGCCTGACTTGACACGGAGGCTCAGATGTCCGGAGGCCTCTCGTCGTTCCCTTTCGCACGCGCACCGAGAACGTTCGGCATCAGAACGACTGAGCGAAGTTGCCGATGACGGCGGGGCGGATGTCCCAGACATCACGGGCGTATTCGCGGATCGTGCGGTCGGAGGAGAACTTGCCCATGCGTGCGATGTTGAGGAGCGACATGCGATTCCAGGCGTTGCGGTCGCGGTAGCAGCGGTCCACGTCGTGCTGGCGCTTCACGTAGTCGGGCAGGTCGGCGAGGTGCAGATACTCGTCGCGGGTTGAAAGGAGCTTGGCCACGATGGGGCGGAAAATGTCCTTGTCGCCGCGGGAGAAGTGACCGGAGATCAGCGAGTCGACGGCGCGGCGCATCCAGCGGTGCTCGTGCGTGAGGCGGATCGGGTCATAGCCGCTGGCGAGGAGCGCCGTCACCTCCGGCGCCTCGAGGCCGAAGATGAAAATGTTCTCTTCGCCGACCTCGTCGCGGATCTCGATGTTCGCGCCGTCCAGCGTGCCGATCGTCAGCGCGCCGTTGAGGGCCAGCTTCATGTTGCCCGTGCCGGACGCTTCCTTCCCCGCGGTCGAGATCTGCTCCGACAGATCGGCGGCCGGCATGATGGCCTCCGCCAGCGTGACGCGATAGTCCGGCAGATAGACGACCTTCAGCAGGTCGCGCGTCTTCGGCTGAGCGTTCACCACTTCAGCGACCGAGTGGATCAGCTTGATGATCAGCTTGGCCATCCAGTAGCCCGGTGCGGCCTTGCCGGCGAAGATCACCGTGCGCGCCTGCTCCGGGATCTCGCCGTCCTCGACGATGGCCCAGTAGCGATGGATGACGTGCAGCGCGTTCAGGAGCTGGCGTTTGTATTCGTGAATGCGCTTGACCTGCACGTCGTACATCGACAGCGGGTCGACCGTGACGCCGGTCAACTCCTTGGCCAGCCGCGCCAGCGACGACTTGTTGCGGCGCTTCACGCCGTCGAGCTTCTCGAGCAGCGACGCGTCGTCGACGAAGAGCTCCAGTTCGCGCAAGCGATCGAGGTCCTTCACCCACTGATCGCCGATCGTCTTCGTGATCAGCGACGCCAGATTTCGGTTCGCGTGCAGCAGCCAGCGGCGCGGCGTCACACCGTTCGTCTTGTTGTTGAAGCGCTCCGGATGGAGGCGATAAAAGTCCGGCGCGAGCGACGTCGTGACGAGCTTCGAGTGCAACTCGGCCACGCCGTTCACGGAGTGGCTGCCGGCCATGGCCAGGTTGGCCATGCGCACTTCGCCGTCCGCGACGATGGCCACGTTGTGCTGCATCTGGATGTCGCCGGGAAACTTGCGCTCCACTTCCGCCAGGAGGCGGCGATTGATCTCCTGGATGATCTGCAGGTGCCGCGGCAGGACGCGGTTCATCAGTTCGTACGACCACTTCTCCAGCGCCTCGGGCAGCAGGGTGTGGTTCGTGTAGCCGCACGCGGCCACCGTCACCGCCCACGCCTCTTCCCACGGCATGCGCTCTTCGTCGACGAAGATGCGCATCAGCTCCGCCACGGTCAGCGCGGGATGCGTGTCGTTCATCTGCACGGCCACGTGCTTCGCGAAGTCGCCGTACGACTCGTGCTGCTTGCGGTAGCGGCGGAACATGTCCTTCACCGAGCACGCGACCAGGAAGTACTCCTGCAGCAGGCGCAGCTCCTTGCCCGCGGCGATGGTGTCGGAGGGATAGAGCACCTTCGAGATCGACTCGCCGGTGATCTTCTCGTGCACGGCGCGGATGTAATCGCCGGTGTTGAAGATGCCGATGTCGAACTGGTCGGACGCGCGCGCGGAGAAGAGCCGCAGCACGTTCACGGTGCGCCCCTGGTAGCCGACGATGGGCATGTCGTGCGGCACGCCGACGATCAGTTTGTAGTCGACCCACTTCGGCACGTACGCGCCGCCTTCGGTGGTCGGCACGACCGAGCCGAAGACCGGGATGATCACCGCTTCGTCGGGACGCTCGATGAGCCACGGCGAGCCGACGTCGAGCCAGTGGTCGGGCTTCTCGTGCTGGTAGCCGTTGATGAAGCTCTGCCGGAAGAGGCCGAACTCGTAGTTGATGCCGTAGCCGAAGCCGGGATAGTCGAGCGAGGCCAGCGAATCGAGGAAGCACGCCGCGAGGCGTCCCAGACCGCCGTTGCCGAGGGCGGCGTCGGGCTCGAGCTGCTGCAGCTCTTCGAGATCGCCGCCGAGCTCCGCGACCACGGCCTTGGCGTCGTCGTAGATGCCGAGGTTCGTCAGGTTGTTCCCGAGGGCGCGGCCCATCAGGAACTCCATCGACAGGTAGTAGAGGCGCTTCGAATCCTGCTCGCGGTAGCGGCGCTCGCTCTCGCGCATGGCGTCGAGCGCGGGGCGGCGAACGGCGGCGGCCAGCGCGTGCAACCGCTCGCGCCGCGAGGCCTCGGTCCAGACGCGACCCTTGGCGTAGCGGAGGAACGTCTCGATTCCTTCGCGCAGATGGACGGAGCTGCGCGTAGTGCGGGTGTCGTTGTGCATGCTCTCTCGGCGGTGATTGTAGAATCAAACGCGGTTGTCCAATTCCGTCTCACTTCGAAAAGTGCTGGTGTGCGTCGCGGTGGCGGCGTTGCTGCTCGTGTTGCCGGTCAGCGGCGACTTCACCAAAGAGGTGCGTTTCACCGCCGCCATTGGCCTGCTCATGGCTCTGCTGTGGCTGACCGAAGCCGTGCCGATGGGGATGACGGCGCTCATTCCGCTGATCGCGTTTCCGCTGGCGGGCGTGAGCAGCATGGAGAAAACCGCGGCGCCGTACGCGAACCCGGCTGTGTTCCTTTTCATGGGCGGCTTCCTGGTCGCGTCGACGTTCGAGCGCTGGGGACTGCACCGGCGCATGGCCTTCTTCGCGCTGCGCACCGTCGGGACCGAGCCGCGGCGGATCGTGTTCGCGGTAATCCTGGTGACGGCGTTTCTCTCGATGTGGATCTCGAACACCGCCACGACGTTGATGATGACGCCCATCGCCGTGGCGGTCATGAGCGGCCTCGGCAAAGAATCGCGCACCGCGGAAGCGACGCTGCTCGGCGTGGCGTACGCGGCGTCGCTCGGCGGCATCGGGACGCCGATCGGCACGCCGACGAACCTGATCTTCCTCGGCGCGGCGCGCGAGCTCTTTCCGAACGAGCCGACCATCACCTTCGCGCAGTGGATGATCTTCGGCGTCGCGTATCTGATCGTGCTCGTGCCGGTGTGCTGGGCCGTCGTCGTCAGCACCGCGCGCGTGCCGAAGGGCGCGGCCATTCCGCTCGAGCAGCTCGGGATCGAGAAGCCGGGACTGATGTCGCGCGGAGAGAAGACGGCGCTGGCGGTCTGCGTGGCCACGGCACTGCTCTGGATGTTCCGCGCCGACATCTCCCTCGGCGCGACAAAGATCCCCGGCTGGGCGAATCTCTTTCCCGCCGGGAAGATGATCAACGACGCCACCGTGGCGATCCTGATGGCCCTGCTCGCGTTTCTCCTCCCGGTGTCGAAGGACGAACGGCTCCTCGGCTGGGACGAGTTCAAGAAGATCCCCTGGGACGTGCTGATCCTGTTCGGCGGCGGCTTCGCGCTCGCGGACGCGCTCGAGCAGAGCGGCTTCTCAAAGTGGGCCGGGGCGCGACTCTCGTTCGTCGGCGACTGGCCGCCGGTGCTGATGATCGTGGTGATCTGCCTCTGCGTGACGCTGCTCTCCGAGGTCGCGTCGAACGTGGCCACGGCCACGGCCATGATGCCGGTCGCCGCGGCACTGGCGACTTCGATCGGCGTGCATCCCTACTTTCTGATGATTCCGGCCGTACTCGCCGCGTCGTCGGGATTCATGCTCCCGGTGGCCACCGCGCCGAACACCATCGTCTACGCAACGGGACTGGTGCGCGTGAAGGCGATGGCCCGCAGCGGCCTGCTCCTCGACCTCGCCGCCGCCATCGTGATCACGGCCCTCGTGTTCACCGTCATTCCGTGGGCCACGGACATCGCGCTGCGATAGCAGCCCCTGTCATCCCAATGGCCTTAACTTAGCGCAATTTGCACGACCCCTCACCCGCCCTTCGGGCACCCTCTCCCCGCTCACCGCGGGGAGAGGGGCAACAAACATGGCTCTCGCGAGACG